>NZ_RYFF01000114.1 GCF_004138165.1 Candidatus Chloroploca sp. Khr17 | reverse complement strand
TGGCGCGGTCGGCGTCGCGGTTGGTGGCGCGGTCGGCGTCGCGGTTGGTGGCGCGGTCGGCGTCGCGGTTGGTGGCGCGGTCGGCGTCGCGGTTGGTGGCGGAGCCTCGGCAATCTCCAGGGTCAAATCCCGGGTCACTTCCAGGATTGAAGCACCAGCCCAAGTAAGATCACTCTGGCGGAGTAGGTCGGTTTCACCGCGATCAAAGGTGAGGGTCGTCGTGCCTTCAACGTTCAGGGCACGCACTTCAAACGTGGCGACCGCAAAGGTTCCGCTGGGGAAGGGGGCGTTGAGTGCGCCCACTACCAGATCAACCGTGCCTTCAACGGGATCAATCGTGTTGAGCAAAACCACTGGGAAGGCCGGATCAACCTGCAATGACTGAAGCACCACACGCGAGGGATCAAAGTTCAGGAAGGCCGCGACACCATCCACAGAACTGGATCCGGCCTCGACCTCAATGGTCACGGTTGCTGTTTCGCCTGGCGCAAGGGTCAAGGTAGAGGGATTGAGTTGCAACGTGATGGATGACTCGGCCCGGAGCGAGGCGAGGGGCCAACCCAGACCCGCCAGCAAGAGTGCGGTTATGATCAAACTGAACCAGAATAAGGATGAAAGACGACGGATTGGAGCCATAGCAAACCTCTTTACACTCGACATCGGCGTGGCGACGTATTAGTCTGGGAACTACGTTTCCCGGTCGCACCGCCGACCACGAATAACAACACGCACGAATAAACGAATATGGGCTGCCCCATGCGCTCTTCGTTTATTCGTGCCCCCATTCGTGGCCGGCGAACGACCCCAGAAAACTTAGGTTACACACTGCTTATGGTCTTTCAGAAATCAATCCGCTCGACCAGACCTCACAGGTCTTGAAAACCTGTGAGGTCGCAGGATGCAACGTGATGGAACTACCGACGAATCAGCGGCAAATAGACCCGGCTCCCTGAGCCAGTCAAGGTCAACTGCCACGGCGCTTCGTCGGGGGTAAGCGCCTGCCCACGCAGGGTGACCAGGCTCTGACGGAGGGCGTGGTCATCAACCAGCGTGATCTGGGTTCCCTGCGCATCACGACGCGCACGGAAGGTGATCGTCGCCAGCGGAACAACCCCGGTCGGCGGTGTTGCGTTGAGCGTCCCGCGCACCAGATTGATCTGCCCCGCATTCGGCAACACTTCACGCTGTAATTCCATTTCCAGGGTCGGATCGACCACCAGATCGACCACCTCCAAAACATCCGGGGCAAAGTCGAGATAGGCGGCAATGCCATCAAGTCCACCCGAAGGCGCTTCAACCGCCACCTGCAACGTAAACTCCTCACCGGCCCTGACATCGCGCTGCACCTGCACCAGTGCCAACGGAGCCTGGGTCAGCCCCGCACTGCTAGCCGTGAGCAGGTCTGGTTCACCTAACTGGCCAAAATTGCTTACCAGTAACGAGAAGTCAACGACGCTAATCATCTCATCGCCATTGAAATCAGCCCGTGCATCGTAGCCATCCGCACCACGCATGCGCCCGAACGTCCCGGCAAGCAGCGAAAAATCGAGCACGTTGATGCGATTGTCATTGTTGGCATCGCCCGTCGGCAACGCACCCAGCTGGATCACCTGGGCCGTATCGCTCAAGGCGAGCGTACGCGCAACGCGCAGCGACTGGGGGTGCTTTACGCGCAGGGTATAGGTGCCTGACACAACACCCGCAAGCTGGAACTGCCCGCGATCATCAGTCGTGTGTTGCGCACGATACAGAGTCGTGGTCGCAGTCGGCACACTCAGAACGACTTCAAGCGGCACCCGCAAACGCGCATGCGGTGGTTGGGGGCGTCCTTCAAGCTGGACGGCGACGGTAAAGGGCGCACCTTCAACGACTGTGATCGTTGCGGGTCGGACATTTTCGAGAAGCGACGCCCCCTCAAAAGTTACATCACTCTGGCGTGGAGCCACCTGGCTCAACGTCAGTTCGGTTCCCGCTGGGGCCACCTGCTTGGCACGGAAGGTCACCGTCGCCAATGTGAAGGTGCCCTGCGGCCAAGGGGCCGTCATGGTGCCACGAGCGAGATCAAGTGTGCCAGCCGTATTATTCAGTTCTTCGAGCAGACGAACCGGGAAAGCGGTACCGGCTTCCACCTTGGTAATTTCGAGCACCTCGGGATCAAAGGTCAGGTAGGCAGCGGCGGCATCTACGTCATAGTCACCCGCACGGATCTCAATTGCCACGTTCATCGTGCCACTTACCGGCATCGTCGTTGCGGCCGGTTTGAGTTCCATCACCACCCCGGTCGCCGGATTGGCGCGGGCGGCAAAATCCTGTCCGGTCACATTGCCATTGACCGTCACATTGCGCGTCGCTGGCCCAAAACGATACCCCTCCTTCGTCGGGGTCAGCGTATACGTTCCCGGTGGCACATCGTTCAGCGTATACGCGCCCTCTGCGTTGGTCGTCGCACTGCGGGTTCCATCGCTGACCGTCACACCGGCGAGGCCAGCGCCATTCGCAGCGGTCACCTGACCGCTGACCGTATAGGTCAACAGACGGGCCGCAAAATCCTGCCCGGTCACATTGCCATTGACCGTCACATTGCGCGTTGCTGGCTCAAAGCGATACCCCTCCTTCGTCGGGGTCAGCGTATAGGTTCCCGGTGGCACGTCGTTCAGCGTATACGCCCCCTCTGCGTTGGTCGTCGCATTCCGGGTCCCATCGCTGACCGTCACGTCGGCGAGGCCAGCGCCATTCGCAGCGGTCACCTGGCCGCTGATGGTATAACGACTTCGCACGGTAAAAGACCAGTTGGATGACCAGCCACTGCCCTCGGCACCATCACCGGCATGCAGACGCCAGGTATAGGCTCCATCGGCAAGATTGGTCTGCCAACTGGTTGTCGCAGCCCAGGGCATCTCAGCGACAACCGTGCCTGCGCTATCGATCACTTGCAGCACATAGTCACGATAATCACGCGGGCGATTATCGGGATCACCGGGATCATTCCAGGTAAACGCAACTGTTGGCCCAACCAGGGTGGCTCCATTCGCGGGTGTTGCGTGCGTCGGCATATTCGGGGGTATATTGACCACCGTAAATGTACGCGTCTGCAACTGCCACTCGCCGGTCACGGTACTACGCGCATAGACATACAACGTATGCTGACCAAGGCTCAATTGGGCGGAATTTATCCCGAACTCGAAGCCAGCATAGCGAAAACGCTCGCCATACGCGGCGGCAAGATCATCCCGACGCGTGCCATACGTCGCAGCCACACCGTGGGCACCACTTCCAGCGGGGCCATCAAAATAGATATGAACCGCATCGACACCAGTGCCAGTTGCCGCAGCAGCATGCATCGCCCAGCCGTTGATCACAATATCGCGATTGACCGAGACACCGTTCCCAGGGTTATCAATAGCCATCGCCGGGGGGGTGCCACTGCCAATGGTTCCATCGTTGTAGATACTATTATTTGCCGTCAAATATATACTGGCGGAGCGAACTGCACCGTCTCGGATGCGCGTCATCGTCCCTTGATATTCAGCTCCTCCGCCTGCAACTGTCCAGCCACCCACATCGATCCCATGAAAGGCAACGCCTTGTCCATTCAACTCAAGGCTGAAATGCACGTGGGGACCTGTTGCATATCCACCACAGCCAACTTCGGCTGAGGTTTTCCCGAGATAGGTTCCTCGTTGAATGGTTTGACCATTACTCACACTGATGCTGCTCTGTGCCACATGGTAATAGGTCGTCCTCCATCCATCACTATGCACCACCCGGATGAAGTTGGGACAGCTCGCGTACGTATAAGCCACGCCTTCCCGCGCAGCCCGGATATTGCCGGAACCCCCTGCAAAATCAATCGCACTCCAAAGCTTTGAGCCAAAGCCTCCAACATGTGGCCCGCCCGTGAAGTACCATGTTTCACCGGTTGCCCACGGTAAGCTTAATTGCGCGGCCCCATTGCCAGCCAGGCTTGGGGCGATCCGGAAGAGGGCTTGCACCTCTTCGCTCATCACTGATGCAGGCACCTCGGCTAACCAGGTCTGGAACTGCGCCTCTGGTTCAAGGGCAACGCTCCACCTTGTCGCCTCCTGACGGGCGAGAAACACCCAGGCAGTAGGCGCAGGGCGATCCTCTGAAGCCATAATCAGCACACTCCCTGCAGCCCAACCAGCGTCGTAGCGGATATCTTCCACGATCACCGATGATGTCGGCTGTTCACCCAGGAAGCGGGTAACAGCCGCTTGAACGGCCTCTGTCAGTGCGGATGGCGCAGTAGTCGCAGTGGAATTTGTCTCGCCAGCGTCAGCCACGACAAACGCCGCAGGTGCTGACGGCGCTGGTGGAACATGAGCATCCACCGAGGCAAAGGGATTTACTGAGGCAAGACCCAGGGTGAAGACGATCAGGGTAAGAAGTCGAATGAAGTGCCGGAACTTGGGTAGATGGAACATAACAAGTCTCTTTCTGCTTTCTCTCGACAATGCCCCATGACATGGTAAGTTTCAATGCCGCAATGTACTACCTGTCATTTTCATATAAGACAAAAGTCTTACCTGGCGATAGTACTCAACGGCTGCTGCAATGCGGTTGGGGGCACCGAGTTTCTGGCGTAGGCTGAGTAGGTGTTGGCGCACGGTGGAGAGTGAGAGGTGCAGGTGGGCGGCAATCACGCGATCACTTGCCCCGCTGGCAACCAGTTCGATCACCATCTGCTCACGTGGGGTCAGTGGGGTCGCGCACGGGGTGCATGCGGTGAGCGCTGGGCCATAGTGCAGGTCGTACGTGAGCGCGGCCACGGTACGGTTCGCTGCGCCAAGTTTGTGACAGGCAAGCTGAATATATTTTGTGACGGTGTGAAGGCCAAGATAGAGTTGGGCCGCAATCTGACTGTCGTTGTGCCCACAAAGAACGAGGCGCATCACGTCATGTTCACGTGGGGTAAGGCGAGGGCGGTTGATCGTTGGCATCACTTTGCTCCTCATTGCTGGTGAGAGAACGCTCTACATCCTATCTGTACCAGAGAGGGGCAAAAGACTCTTGTTTTTGCAATGACGGCACGTATGCTTCGTCTGGCAATGAGGTTTTCTGATGATTTGACGCAAGGGCGCAGAGGCGCAGATGGTATTGTGAACGTTTACAAGAAACATTGCGTTTTCTTGTGTTTCATAGTACAATTGTGCTATGAAATTGAGCGACTACGCAAAAAAGGTTGAGGACGAACCTACCGCCCGTACGCCATCCCGTGTGGCGATGTATGCACGAGTTTCTGCGGCAGAAAACAAGCCCAACCTGAACGCGCAGGCAGATTGCCTCGTTGGGTACGGTGCGGCAAAAAGCTATCAGGTGCATGTGGTAAACCAGGCGGAAAACGGCAAAGAAGATTTACTCACCGATCTTGTTGCCATTGTCTCCTCGTTCGCCGCACG
>NZ_RYFF01000113.1 GCF_004138165.1 Candidatus Chloroploca sp. Khr17 | reverse complement strand
TTTTTGCCCGTGGTATAGGCAAATTGCTGGATGGGTTTGATGCCAAACTCGCGCAGAACCTTGCGCCATTGCGCACTCTGGGGCGAGGTAAAATCGCCATAGATACGCTTGACCGTGGCTTCCCCCAGGGTCGCGATTTCTTTCAAGATGCTGGCAAATTTCGCGGGTTGGGCGTTATCCGCATCAATGAGCACCGCCAGTTTCAGGCTCGGCTCTTCGGCCTCAATTTTCGCCACGAGTTTTGAATTATAGGGCATCGCAGGGTTCCTTGATCACGATCAGTGGAGCGCCAGGCTGCGGCACTGACGAGCGGAGGCCACGGCCAGATCGTAGCGGCGCATGGGCATGCGGCGGGCGACCCGGCTGCGGAAGGGGAAGCCTCACCCTCCTGCCTGTCAGCAGCGGGACATCCGACCAGGGCTGCCACCGTGGAGGCAGACGGCTAGGTGGCGTCATCCTACCACAGCATGGCATCCGTTGCCAAGCAAACAGGGGCAAAGGTGTCAACAAACCC
Organism: Candidatus Chloroploca sp. Khr17; assembly: GCF_004138165.1. Classification (GTDB taxonomy): domain Bacteria; phylum Chloroflexota; class Chloroflexia; order Chloroflexales; family Chloroflexaceae; genus Chloroploca. Next base: position 5,058 of record NZ_RYFF01000113.1, on the reverse strand, counting down.
ACTGCTGTGCCTGTGAGCCAATTCAGTGGGGCATCAAGGGACGCTCCGCCTGGCCGCGTTCCCAGCGCAGGGCCACCTTGCCTGCGGAGCCGCGCCGCCCGGGTCAACGTCAGATCGTCTATAATCCATGCATGCGTCCTGAGCCGACCATGCAGGGGCCATCGTATGTCTGAGCGCCATGCCGCCGTCGATCTGAATCTCACCTTCCGTGTCACCCCGCCCGGCTACGTGGCCGAGGCCGGCTGAGTCAGCCGGGCAGCCAGGCCGACGCGGTGCTCGCGAGCGAGGTGCCGCTCGCCCTCGCCCCAGCCGCCCTGCTTGCCCACGCCCTCGACCCAGTGGCCTATGGGCAGACGCTCACCACCCAACTCTTCGCGGCCCCGGCCCTGCGTGACGCCTGGCAGCAGGCGCGGGCGCTGGCCCACGGCACGAACCGGCCCCTCCGCGTGCGCCTCAGCCTGCCCGCCGACGCCGCTGATCTCCACGCCCTGCGCTGGGAAACGCTGCGCGATCCGAGCAACGACCTGCCCCTGGCGTGTGATGAATGCATCTTCCTGGTACGCACCCTGGCGAGTAGCGAGCTGCGTCCAGTGACGCTCGGGCCACGCCCTGACCTGCGGACGCTGCTGGTGGTCGCCAACCCGCATGATCTGGCGCGGTACCACTTGGCCGCGCTCGAGGTCGCGGCAGAGGTTCAACGGGTGCGCGACGCGCTGGGGGCGACCCCGCTGACGATCATTGGCGACCACGCCGACGCGGTGAGCCGCCGCGCCACCCTGCCCGCCCTCCACGCCGCCCTGCGTGAAGCCCCGACGATCTTCTGCCTCGTGGCCCACGCCACGCACACCGAGGCCGACAGCGTGCTTTGGTTGGAAGCAGCCGACGGGACGGCGGCACGGGTACCGGGCCATGCGTTGAGCGAGATGTTCAGCCACCTGGCCCGCCCGCCCCTGCTGGCGGTGCTGATGGCCTGCACCAGTGGCGGGGCCAGCCATCAGGCCGGGGCGCTGGCGGCGCTGGGGCCGCGCCTGGCCCAGGCTGGCATGGGCGCGGTGCTCGCGCTGCACGACCGCCTGAGCCTCGCGGACGCCGACACGTTTTTGGCGACCCTGTGGCGCGAGGTCGCCCGCGACGGCGCACTTGACCGGGCCACCGCCGTCGCCCGCGCCGCCCTGCGCGACCGCCCCTCCTGGTGGGTGCCCGCGCTCTGGCTGCGCATGCGCGACGGGTATCTCTGGGAGGCCAGCCCGCCTGCGGCCACGCCGGGCGGGGTGCATATCAGCGGTTCTGTGGGGACGGTACAGCAGATCACCGTCAGCGGCGGGAACGTCGGCACGATCATTGGGCAGCAGGTCAATGATCGGGCTGCGCTGCCCCCTGAGGGCCGCACACGGGCCATCGCTGCCCAGCGCACGCTCCTGGAAGCGCACCGCGCCACACTGGGCCACTACCTCCATCAACTGGCCCTCACCGGATCGGCCCACGCCCGGCCCGAGGTGAGCCACGGCATCGCCGAGGCTCGCGCTGGGATTGCCCGCGCCAAAACGGCCTTGGCCGCGCTCGGTGCGCCCGCCGACGATCATCCGGAGGATACGCCATGAACCCGCTGGCCCCGCTCACCGCTGCCTTGGCCGCTGCCCTCCCTGCTGAACTCGCGGCGTATGCAGACGAACTGGCGGCCCTCCTTCACCTCAGACCAGAAGACCTCGCCGCCCGCCTCGCTGCCCGGCCTGTCCTAGCGGCGGCCCTCGTTAGCCTCGTTGGGCAACCCCTGGAAGTGGACGGACAACCCCTCCAGATCATCACGGGCGCGGTCGGGACGCTCCAGCAGGTCACCATCACCGGGGGCTTCGTCGAGCGCATCATCGGGCAGCTGATCACCATCCAGCTGCCGCCGGCACCACGGGTGATCGACCCTGCTGCGGCCCAGGAGTTGCTGGCCGCGCTGCCGCTTGCGACCCTCGCGCCCGTGGCCCCATTGCCCGAACTGCACCGCATGCCCTTCGCCCGCAATCCCCACTTCGTCGGACGCACGGCCGACATGCTCGCGCTGGCGCGGGCGCTCAAGGGCGAGGGCGGCACCGCAGCACTTGGCTCTGCAGCGGCCACAACCGGCCTCGGCGGGATCGGCAAGACCAACCTCGCCACCGAGTTTGCCCACCGCTACGGCCAGTTCTTCGCTGGCGGCGTCTTCTGGCTCTCCTTCGCTGACCCCGCGAACATTCCGCTCGAGGTCGCGGCCTGCGGCATGGCCCTCGACCTGCCCAGCTTCGCGGATCTCGCCCTCGACGACCAGGTGCAGCGCGTCCTGTCAGTCTGGGCACAACCCATGCCGCGCCTGCTGATCTTCGATAATTGTGACGAGACCGAGCCAGGACGCGCAGAGGCCCTGATCCAGCAGTGGCGACCGACGACTGGCGGCTGCCGCGTGCTGATCACCAGCCGCCGGGGAGTTTGGAGTACCAGCCTGGGCGTGACCACCCTGCCCTTGGGCGTCCTGAGCCGCACGGAGAGCATCGCCCTCTTGCGGAAACATCGCCCCGAACTGGCCGTCGACGACCCGGCCCTTGCTGCCATTGCCGCCGAACTCGGCGATCTCCCGCTGGCCCTGCACCTGGCCGGAAGCTACCTGGAAACCTATGCCGACAGCCCGGCCTTTGGCGATCCTGCCACCTTCCTCAGCGAACTCCGCGCAGCACGGTTGCTTGACCACGAAGCGCTGCAAGGGATCGACAGCACGCCCTCGCCGACCAACCACGCCTTGCACGTCGCCCGTACCTTCGCGCTGAGCTATGAGCGCCTGCTGGCCGACGACCCCACCGACGCGCAAGCGCTGCGGCTGCTGGCCCGAACAGCGCACCTCGCCCCCGGCAACCGCGTCCCGCGCGATCTAGCCCTGGCGACGCTGGGGCTAGCAGCGGAAGATCGGCTCGGGCAGCGGCACGCCGAACGGGGGCTACGCGAACTCCTCAGCCTCGGCCTCATCGAGCGCGACGGCAGCGATGCCTTGCGCATGCACCGCCTCGTCGGGGCCTACGTACGCCAGGTGAGCGATGATCGCGACGCGCAGGCCGACGTGGAGCGGGTGGTCATCCGCGAGGCAGAAAACCTGGTAGACGCCCCAACCCTCCCACCCCTCACCGCTTTCCTCCCCGTCCTGCGCGGGGTCACCGACGCGGCGCTGGGGCGCGAGGACGAGCAAGCGGCGGTTCTGTGTGGCAGGCTTGTGCGACACCTAGATCGCTTGGGCAGCTATGCCTTGGCCCAGCCCTACGCCACACGCGCCCTAGATATCAATGAACGAGTAGTGGGGGGCGAGCATCCCGAGAGCGCCATCAGCTTGAGCAACCTGGCATCACTCCTCCGTGCTACAGGCAACTACGCGGATGCCCGCCCGATCCTCGAACGCGCCCTCGCCATCTTTGAAACAGCTCTCGGCACCGCCCATCCCGCCACCGCCTACAGCCTCAACAATCTCGCGGAACTCTTCCGTGCCACGGGCGACTACGACGCGGCGCAATCGCTCTACACACGGGCGCTCGCCATCAACGAGAGTGTGCTCGGCCCTGACCATCCGCAGACCGCCCACAGCCTCAACAATCTCGCGCTCCTGCTGGAACACCAGGGCGATTACGCCGCCGCCCGCCTGATCCTCGAACGCGCCCTCGCCATCACCGAGCGCGTGCTCGGCCCTGACCATCCCGACACCGCTCTCAGCCTCAACAATCTCGCACTCCTGCTGGAACGCCAAGGCGATTACGCCGCCGCCCGCCCCCTCTATGCCCGCGCCCTCGCCATCACCGAGCACGTGCTCGGCCCTGACCATCCCGACACCGCCACCAGCCTCAGCAACCTCGCCTCTCTGCTGCACAGCCAGGGTGATTACGCCGCCGCCTACCCGCTCTACGCCCGCGCCCTCGCCATCACCGAGCACGTGCTCGGCCCTGACCATCCGCAGACCGCTCTCAGTCTCAACAATCTCGCCTCTCTGCTGGACAGCCAGGGTGATTACGCCGCCGCCTACCCGCTCTACGCCCGCGCCCTCGCCATCCGTGAGCACATGCTCGGCCCTGACCATCCCGACACCGCTCTCAGCCTCAACAACCTCGCGGTCAATTACGCCTACCAGGACAATTTCCAAACCGCCGAGCACTTGATGAGGCGGGCGCTTGAAATCAACGAAGCCTGTCTCGGGCCTGACCACCCCAACACGCAGCAATCGCGCCAAAGTCTGGCTGCCATACGGGAACACCTGAGGTGAACGTCAGCCGCGCCGCCCATCAACCCCACCTCTCTCCTCGGGGCCATCGCCGCCGTTGCCACCGGCGATGAGGGGCCACGTCAGCACGTCACCCAGGCGCTGTCCACGCTTGAACAGAATGGCTGGAGACTACGCAGGCCAGTCGAGCGCATCTGGGCGGGGGAGCGAGATCGTGCGGCGCTCGTAGCGGGCCTTGATGAGCAAGACACCGCGCTGATCGACCGGCTACTGGCGTTGATCGCGTCGCCGCGTTGATCCCCATTGGCCTGGCTCCGCAATCAGTTCCCGCCGTTGGAATGATCTGCGGCAAGGCCCGGCGAAGCCAGCCGCGCCAGCGGCGAACCCAGCGTGGCATAAGCGACGCTCAGGCGGGCGACGGCGTGAGTCGTGCGGTCAAGCCGTTTTTTGCCATGTTGGCAAATCAGCTTCCGGCTTCAGCGGAGGCGATGGGCCTCGTTGGCACACCAGCCTTGGCGCTCCCGTGAGCCAGCTCAGCGGCGCGGCGAGGGGCCGCGCCGGGCCGTGCCACCAGCGCCAGCGGAGAGCTGCGCACGCACGGTGGGTGGGCCAGGGCCGTTGCCACGCACCCTCCTGGCAACCGCGCTTACTGCCTGGAAAAAGGTATCGGTTTATGCTATACTTTGCCATACCGATATCTTTTCTTGGAGTACCCCAATGGCCCCTGAACCGCGCATGGATCCCCGCCTCGCCCGTCGCCTCGCGGAAAAACAGGCCCTCCTTGAGGCCCGACGCCCGCTGTCCGACGCGACCCTGCGCCAGCTCCACGCCGATCTTCA
>NZ_RYFF01000148.1 GCF_004138165.1 Candidatus Chloroploca sp. Khr17 | reverse complement strand
GTGGTAAACCAGGCGGAAAACGGCAAAGAAGATTTACTCACCGATCTTGTTGCCATTGTCTCCTCGTTCGCCGCACGGTTGTATGGGCAACGCCGTGCAAAGCGCAAGACCGAAGCGATTGTGAAAGAACTTACCGAGGGCGAACCCGATGCAACTGGTTGAGCAACACGTTATCAACCGAAGCGACACCCGCTTTGCGCTGATTGATGCGGCTGCCTTTGCCGCAAAGAACCTCCACAATGCAGCAAACTACATCGTGCGTCAGGCGTTTATCTTTGACGGACGCTATCTCAATTACCACGAGATGAACCGTCGCATGAAAACGACGGAACCGTATCAAGCCTTACCACGCAAGGTAAGCCAACAAGTGTTGATGCTCCTTGACAAGAATTGGAAATCATTCTTTGCTGCGCTTGCCACCTATCGGACAAATCCCGCAGCCTTTACGGGTAAACCGGGATTGCCCACGTACCTCGATAAGACCAAGGGACGCTTTGCGCTCGTCTACACCATCCAGGCGATAAGCCGCCCCGCACTGGCCCAACAGGTCATCAAACCATCAGGATTGGACATTCACGTTCAGACCAAGCAGACGAGGATTGCCCAGGTGCGGATTGTCCCCCGGAGTGGATTCTATGTCGTGGAGGTCATCTATGAACGCGCCGTGGAACCTGCCGCCGTCGACCCGCAACTGGTGGCGGGCATTGACATTGGGTTGAACAACTTGGCAGCGATAGCTTCAAACAAACCCGGCTTTGTGCCGGTCCTTGTTCATGGTCGCCCGATCAAGCACATCAACCAGTTTTACAACAAGCGCAAAGCGCACCTCCAAGCGAAACTCGGAGCGAAGGGCACAACCGCTCTGATGGAACGCATCACCGTTCGACGCAATCGCCAGATTACCCACTACCTGCACACACACAGCCACCGCATCATTGAACTGCTGGTGGAGGAAGGGATTGGAACGCTGGTGATCGGCAAAAATGATGGATGGAAGCAGGAGATCGCCCTGGGCCGAAGGACAAATCAAAACTTTGTTCAGGTGCCACACGCTCGCTTTATCGAGATGCTGACGTATAAGGCCAAACTGGTCGGCATCACGGTGGTCGTTCGCAACGAGAGCCACACGTCGAAGTGTAGCTTTTTCGATGACGAGCCAGTAGCACATCACGACCAGTACGTAGGAAGGCGCATCAAGCGTGGGCTATTTCGTACCCGCGATGGGCGTCTCATCAATGCCGACGTGAACGGCGCGTACAACATTATCAGAAAAGCAATCCCAAACGCGTTCAGCAATGGGATCGAGGGTGTCGTAGGCCACCCTGTAGGGAGTGCCCCTACATACTGAGTACCTGCGATACAACGCTAGGGAAAAGAGAACTAT
>NZ_RYFF01000112.1 GCF_004138165.1 Candidatus Chloroploca sp. Khr17 | reverse complement strand
AATGATGCTGAATCGCACGCTGTTCGCTTGCTTCTGGATTTTCGCTCACAAAGACAACGAGGCCAGCATAGCTTCGCGTCTCCAGCGTCTTTGCTTGCTGCACATCAGCGGTCAGGATGACCAGATCTTTTGTCAATCCGAGTACCCCGGCAGCATACATGGTGGACAAATCGACCTCACCTTGCCAGTTCTGGAGTGCCGGGTGGTGATCAGCGACGCTGGCGGCGTGCGTTCTCTCGGGCTGAGCCGGGCGATGTCGCTGATGGTGAAGGGGATGACAGCGAGTGGGTCACCTGCGCTGCGGGCTGATGTTACCGGGTCGGTGGGGGCGTTGGCTCGGCTGGTTACTCCCGGCCTCGATGGATGCGAGGAACACCCCTGGTTCGATGTCATCAGTGACATCGAACTAGGGGTGCGAGGCTGACCGCAATCCCTTGGACATCTTGGTGCATCTGTGCGCATATGCGCCTGGTACGCGGGGATGCGTCGGTACGGTGGCCTGGGCAGGGGTGTGGCGCGGCGGGGTGCGCGCTCGTGCCGGCCCAGTGGACGGGGTGGCGCGACGGGGCAGGGTGGGTCGTGGATGCAAGCGACCGACAGCGGCCCAGGGGGGACATGCCCGTCAAAGGGTGTCACCTGTTCCGGCAGGGGCGCCGGGACACCGCTCCGTGACCGCCAGGATCGCGGTGGCGCACACTGGATAGGTTCCCTGCACCGCCACCGGGATACAGCACGATGCAGCCGCCTGCCACCCAGCCGTCTTCCCGAACGTCAGGGTGGTTTGACGCCATCTGGTGAAACCTTTTGACGGGATTCCGTGTTGGACAGATCGACTGTTGCTACGACCGTACACCCATTGGAAGGCAGCGGGGCTATCATCAGATAGCCCCAGCCGACGATGGTGCCCACAGCAGCCAGGGCAAAGATTGGCTCTAGGGTGAACATCGTGCGGACGGCTTACACCTTGTCCGGGGTCATAACCATAATGGGAATGCTTCGCGCGTGGATGCGCTGCTTGTACAGGGGATAGCCAAAATACGTGTTTGATGCATATTGCCAGAAGCGTGCATACTCCTCATCAACCGCTTCATGTGCCAGGTACGTACCCGTCTTGCCGGCGAGCGAACATGTGGCCCGAGGGTTGGCTTTGAGGTTGAAATACCATGCCGGATACTGCTTTTGGCCCCAGTTTGTCGCGATGATTGCAAAATTGGCCGGATCGTGCTCGTCGCGGATGCAGAGCAGCGGAATCGTGCGTGGCAATCCGCTCTTGGCCCCCGTCGTGGTCACGCTAACGACGGGAAGGCCGGTAAACAAGCTGGTTACCGTCAGACGACCGCCCGATAACCGCAAGGCGATGCCATCAACGAGATGAAGGGTACGGGCATAATACCAGGCACCTGGTGGCGAGGCCGCGATTTTTTGCATGAGCAAACGAAAGGGAGCGTACTGCTTCGGTGGCATCACTGATCTCCTGCGCTTTCTTCTGGCTTACCTTCATCCGCGAGGGTTATTGTAGCATCTGGCCCAAAAGATGGGAAATCGCGACACAGATCAACTCCCCTCTTGCTGTCATCCCCACTCTTGACCATGTTCTGGAACTGGCCCTTGGCTAGGTTCAGCACATATGACGCTCACTTGCGTACGGGTTTCTTCTTTCGACCCCACCTCCGTGGAGGGAAACAAGCTTGCCCGCAGCAGTGCGCGCAAAAGGGGGAGGAACGACCATGCTCTCGCGAGGGCGCAGCAGCGATGGGATGGGCAATGCGGGTGCTAGATGCGCAGACCCCTACATCGGGCATGCTTTGTCCAACTCACGGTTTCGCATCTTCTCCATCGGCTGGCAGATCAACGACGGCCATCGCCAGCCCCATCGTCCCCCAGAAGAGCGCGACCATATGGCTAAATTCGATGTTGAAAAAATAGTGATCAGCCAGACCAACGGCGAGGGCGGCAACGATCCCCGCCTGACAGCCGAGCACCCAGCTGACCCGCTCTTCATCAATCACCTTCAGCGCCTTGATGGTCGTGACAAACCAGGCCCCGACGGTACCAAGAAACGCCGCGAGCCCAATCAGGCCAATGCGCTGCCCAAGCGCCAGGTAGATGCTGCTCACTCCGGCGGTCAGATCGAGATCAGGGGCCTGACCGAAGCCAATGCCAAAGGCGGGATAGCGCTGAATAATCGCGAGCGCATTGCGGAACTCGGCAAGACGCATCTGCTGAGCCTGGTCTTCAAATTGCACCCCGCTGACCATACGGGTGACAAACTCCTCGCCAAACCCGAGGCCGAGCAGCAGTAGCGTACCGACTACCCCGGCGCCCACCATCACCCCCCAAAGTTGACGGTAGCGGATGGTTGCCAAGTACGCAGCGGCAAAGATCAGCCCAAAGAGGGCAGCCCGTGAAAATGTCAGCAAGAGCGCCACGGCCATCAGCGTCACCAGCACGGCGAGGCTCCAGCGCGGCAAGAGCGGGCGCACGGCGACCAGTTGCGCGGCGGCGATGGCGACCACGAGGGCGAGCATCCCGCCAAAACTATTCGGATCGACCGAGAAACCGATGGCCCGTTCGAGGCCATTGACATCATCTTCGACATAGCGCAGCACGCGCCCGCTTGTTGGATAGCCGAGCCGACCGAGACTCACAAGAATACGGAGCGCCCAGGCATCATTGAGTACCCAGAGGATCAGCGCCACGAGGGCCGCTGCACCGCCAACCAGAATCAACCCACGCAGCGTCTGCCGCGCCTGCGTGCGTGTGCGTACCGTATTCACCACACTCACATAGAGCAGCACCCCAAGAGTAAACTTGACATAATTATGAAGCGTCGTTGTATCGGGCAAGCCCCGAGCGCCAAGGATCAACGAAAAGAGGGTCAGGCTGAGAAAGCCAAAGAGCGGAAGCGCGAGGCTGCTGAGGCGAAGATCATACTGATCGGAGCGAGCGAGCATCCGCAGCACCCAAACCCCAGTAAGCGCAAGCAAGGCGAGGGTCAAGAAATTAGGCGTAATAATCGCCCGGAACGGCAGAGTCGCAAACGGGATGAGGGTAACAATCGCAAAGACCGTCAGTAACCCGACCTGGGTTGAAACGAGCATCAGGGCAGCGGCCAGCAAACCCAGCAACCCGGCAAATGCATAGAGCGGGCCAAACGCAGAAGCACCGCCCACGACCCCACCGAGGGCGAGGGCGAGGGCGGCGACCATTGCGGGCGAGCGTACGAGCGTATCACGCAAGGACAACGACTGCATAGAAACGATCATCCATAGGGCATATTGCTGATCCGCATCAGCTTATCCCAGCGATGCGTTGCATCAATATAGCGCACCGTTCCTGAGCGTGAGCGCATCACCACGCTATGCGTACGGGCACCACCGCCGAAATACTCAGTACCACGGAGAAACTCGCCAGCGGTAATGCCAGTGGCGGCAATATAGACATTTTCGCCTCTGACCAGATCTCTTGTCGTAAAGATCTTATTTACATCAAGTTGCAACGCCTCGATCTGCGCCCGTTCTTCATCATTCCGGGGCCAAATCTTGCACTGCATCTCGCCACCAAGACACTTGAGTGCCGCTGCGGTAATAACTGCTTCAGGCGCACCACCAATGCCCATCAAAATATCGGCAGGTGGATTCTCGATGGCCGTCATAATGCCTGCGCTCACATCACCGTGGAGGATCAGCTTGATTCGTGCCCCGGTCTCCCGGATTTCTTTAATCAGATTCTTATGGCGTGGACGATCAAGCACCACCACCGTCACATCTTCGATCTGTTTGCCGAGGGTTCGCGCAACAGCACGGACATTGTACGCCACTGGTGCATTAATATCAATCACACCTTTGGCGCGTTCACCGACGGCGAGTTTATCCATGTAGGCAATGCCCTGCCAATTGTAGAGGGCACCGCGTTCAGCCATGGCAATGACCGCAATTGCCCCGGGCATACCTTCGGCGAGCAGCGTTGTCCCTTCAACGGGGTCAACGGCCACATCCATCTCGGGGCCGTCACCTGCCCCAACTCGCTCACCGACATAAAGCATCGGCGCTTCGTCCTTCTCGCCTTCACCGATGACAACGATCCCGTCCATTGGCACGCTATCAAGGGCGTACCGCATAGCATCAACTGCTGCCTGGTCGGCATGAATCTTATCGCCACGACCCATCCAGCGACCGCTGCGTAAGGCAGCCGCTTCAGTGGCGCGTACAAGATCCATGCCCAGATTACGCTCGATCCGCATCGGAGACCTCCGTTGGCGTTTTGAGGCGATAGATTGGTGAATTTTAGCACAGCCTTGCCTTGCTGTCGAATGAGCCTCCTGCAAGCTCAGCTACCGAAGGGAGGGCCAGCTGAGGCCGGCCCTCCCTTCGGTAGCTGAGTTGACATTCCTGGGAGCGAGGGCGTCCCGCGCTCGGGGTGTGTTCGAGGGCGGGACGCCCTCGCTCTCGGGAAGGCAAGGAAACTTCGTTGATAGGCTACTGAGTAGTCTGTCAACGAAGTTTCCCGGTAGCGCCGCCGTCCACGAATACTGATCACGAAGAAACGAATATGGGCGTTGCGGTGCGGTATTCGTTTCTTCGTGGCCCCATTCATGGTCGGCGAACGACACCAGAAAACTTATTTCACCAACTACTGAGTTTGGACGATGGATCCGTTCGAGCTCATGACTTCTTTAGTGTTACCCGATCATTTATGACAAGCACACCTGCAACAATGATGAGAATGAGTCCTGCAATGAGCATCCAGGGCAATGGTTGCTTCGCTCGGACAGATTCAGGTGCGCTCGTAAGCTCGGTCGGTCGTGTTGTTGGCTCTGGGTTGGCGCGCACGGTCTCGGTTGGAGGTGTCTCTCCTCGCTCAATCTGTCCTTGATACAACTCACCGGGCCGAGCGGCATAGGTTGGGGCCGGCCCTGGCTCGTTGGGCCAGGTTGCCGTGGGCATGGATGTTGCTCGCGGCGAGGTTGTTGCCTCTGGCCTGGCTGATGGCTCTGAGCTCTGATCAGGCACGCGGGTACTGCTGCTCGGGCTGACAACGGTAGCTGTGCTCGCTTGCGTTGGCCCATTGATCATCCCACTGCCTGGTGACGGTGCCTCGCTGGTACTCCAGGTGTTTGTCTGAACATTGCGCGCAAAGCTGGCATCAGGCGTTGTTGCCCCAAAGCGATACGAGTCGATCAACGTACCATCTGGGCCAAAGAGCCGGACGGTATCACCGCTGTTATTAAGGATGGCCCGCCCAAGCTCAATCACCAAATACGCGCCAGATTCGATCATCCCCTCAAGGCGTTGTGCCCCTCCATCCACTTCATCGTCCAGGCTCCATCCCTCGAGATCAATCGTTGCTGCTCCAGGATTATAGAGTTCCACCCACTCGTGGGCGAACAGGTCGCGTGGTGCCGCAAGGATTTCGCTGATCAGGAGGGTTCCTGGCGGATAATTACGAGGGGTGGCGGTTGCTTCTGGCAGAGTTGTTGGTGTACGGGTTGCGGTCGGCGTGCGGGTGGGCGAGGGTGTGCGGGTCGCCGTGGGCACGGGTATGCTAGTGGCGGTGCGGGTGGGCGAGGGTGTGCGGGTTGCCGTGGGCACGGGTATGCTGCTGGCGGTGCGGGTGGGCGAGGGC
>NZ_RYFF01000026.1 GCF_004138165.1 Candidatus Chloroploca sp. Khr17 | reverse complement strand
ATGGCCTTCCTGCACCGCGTCGTCAACGGCAACGGCTCGCTCGACCGCGAATACGCGATCGGCACGCGGCGCATGGATCTCTGCCTGCGCTACGGCGGCCCGCAGCCCGTCACGATGGGCATGGAACTCAAGGTCTGGCGCGACGGCGAAAGCGACCCCCGCGACGAGGGGCTGGCGCAACTCGATACGTACCTGGCCGGTCTGGGGCTCGAGCGCGGCTGGCTGGTCGTCTTCGACCGGCGCAGCGGCCAACCCCCCATCGCCCAGCGCACCACGGTGGAGACGGCACTATCACCACAGGGGCGCAGGATCGCCGTCGTCCGGGCATAACGCACGGCATGCAAGTGGGGATTGTTTGTGACGAACCAGCCATGGTCACCTTCAGTTCATGCTCGTCAAGTGCGCCGTGGACTACTCGCTTGAGGGTGCCCATACAACCTCCAAGGCCTTCAACTAGACCGCGATTCCGCAGACCACCACATAGACCTCGGTGGACGCAGCGGCGACCGGTTGATTGGCCCATCCAAGCAAATCACGACAGACGCGGCCAAGGGGGTAGACCGACACGATGCCCATGCCGACTTCGTTCGTCACCACGATCAGGGTCAGTTAGGGGCAGTCAAACATGCGCATCGTTGCGGTTGCTTTTGTGGTTACGACAGCAGCAACGTAACCCGGGCTAGGATCGAGCAGGGAGAGGTGCCACTGCGCATCTTCAGCCGGGTCGGCAAAGGTCAATGAAGGCGGCTCATTGGGGCAAAGCAGGACTTCAGCATGAGTAAGTTGGTACGCAAGACCTTCACCGCGGGCTTTGAGGTACGCTTCTTTGCAGACCCAGGTTTGAAAGAAGATCTGGCGTGCCGTTGCAGGTGGCATACCGGCCATGCGTTGTTGCTCACGGGGTGTACAGACATCGTTGAGCAAGAGGGTAAAGTTGAGGTTTTGGCGCAACTGTTCGAGATCAATGCCGGGGCGATCGTTGAGCGAGACTGCATAAAGGGCAAAGTCGCCAGAGTGCGACAGGTTGAAGGTAAGCCCCTGGGCAACAGCAGCGTCGGCGAGCAAGGGTTTGCCATAGGCGGTGTAGGCAAAGCGGAGTTGTTGCGGTGCAAGGTTAAGGTACGCACCAAGCAAGCGCCGAAGACGAGCACGGGCGATGATGAAGCGGTCACGATCGTGGGCAAAAACAAAGCGGTTTGCACGTACGATTTCATCATCACTCAAGAGGGCACGAAGTTCGTCACATTGATCAGGGGGCAAGGCCAATGAAGTGCGCCAGATGTGCAGTTCATGATCGGACAAACGAGGGGGCGTCGAGGCGCGTCCCCAGTGCGCATAGCGTCGCAACTGTGTGAAACTAGTGATCATCAGAGGTTGCCACGAGCTTCGTTGCGTAGCTCGCACAGCGTTGCCCTACCCATGCAACCAGTTCATCGCACAGACGGCGTTGGCGCGCAACCAGGGTAAAGAGGTGATCAGACTGGTTGATGATTGTTATGTCAAGCGAACCAGCCGCGATGCGCTGATCGAGTTCGGCACCGAAGGTGGCACGGATCTGTTCAAGGCCGGTACTTCCTTCAGAGTGAAGCAGCAGCATCGCACCGCCTCGGTTGATGATGGGATCAAGGTATGCTGACGCAAGTGAGGCTTGTTTTTCGCGGAGAGCAGGCTGCCGTTTGACGACAGTGCGCTTGACCTGGAACCTGAGGCTCGCGAGACGGTACCAGATGATATCTTTGAAGACCACCCGCGCAATGCTGCGATAGTCGGCGCGACCGCTCAATACTTTCGCCCAGCGCTCGCGGCTAAAGAGTGCCCGCGTACCATAGTCACGGGCATGCATCTGGCTCACTTTTTTCATGCGATCATACTCGGTCCAGCTTGCATCGCCGCCTTCCATATTGATCAGGACAGCAGCAGCGACGCGGGCATCATCGCGGGCAACAAGGAGCGCCACACCAGCCCCGGCGCAGTGTCCGATCAAGATAAAGTGGTGGGCACCACGCTGGTCGGCGAGCCAATCCATCGCATCTCTGGCCTCGCGGGGGGCGCTTTCGAGATAGGGCAGGTGATCGGCGCGCGGGCGGCTGTCGCCAAGGCCCGAGAAGTCGAAGCGCATAACCGTGTGCCCACGCGCAGCAAGGGCGCGGGCAAGCTGCACGTAGGTACGATTCGGGCCAACACGGTGCATCAAGCCGGCGTTGAGCAGCACAACCGCAGGGAGTTCCGGGTTGGCCAGTGCCCCTGCGTCAGTGACGATGCCCACCAGGCTGCGCTGTGGGCCAAAACGGATGGCCTCTTCGTTCACGCAAAAACCTTTTCTAGCCATGCGACAATCGCGGCGATGACCTGGTTTGGCACAAGTCCCTTATCAACATCGTCGGTCCAGACGGTAAAACTCGGAACGTGCTCGTGGGTGAGGCGCGCCCTGGCACCCAGGTGGTTCGCGAGCGCGGCATGCTCAGGCATGCTATGGCTTTCGATCAGCAGGATCGGCCTGGCCCGAGGGGGAGGAACTGCCAGCAAGTCGAGTTTCTCGAGCGCGGTACGCAGCGGGGCACCAACGGGAAAGCCAAGCAGTTCGGCCGGGCGAGGGCTAGGCGTGTAATCCTGGGGACGCACAAAGTAGCGCAGGATCGCCTCATCATGGAGGGCAACCAACTCGTCGAGATAGGCATTGCCATGCACGACTGGCTCCCAGAGCACGAGACCAGCGAGATCGTCGATCTGTGCGGCGGCGGTGAGGGCGAGGCTTGCACCGAGGCGCAGTCCGGCAAGAATAACCGGGCCAACCCCGCTACGAGCCCGCAACTCTTCGACGGCCAGCAGAAGATCGTTGCGCCAGTGCTCGAGCGCGAGTTCGTCAGGATCACCGGCAGAATCGCCGGTACCATAGTAATCGAAGCGCAGCGTGGGGAAGCCGGCGCGGGCTGCAGCCGAGGCGAGATACTGGCAGGCCCGATGTGAGCGGAGATACTCCTGACCGATGGGATAACAGATCACGATCCCGTAGTCACGGACAGGCCAACCCTGGGGTTCGTGGTAGCAACCAAAGAGCCGATGGGATGGTGGGCCAAAGAAGGCCGGCTCGATTGGCTCGTGCGTGGGCATACTGGTCATGAGCGCTCGCCCTTTCCGTCGGCATCACCCGGCGCAACAACCCGACGCACCGCGTTGAAGAGGCGACCGGCCAGACCCTGACTCGGCGGTGTTGGTGGAGGCGCAGAGGCATTCTTATCGCTGGCAGGCTCGGGGGTGGTGCGCAGCAATTCGTCGTAGGTCGCCGCGATCTGGCCGAGGCTCTGCATCCGCAGCACAGCCGGCCCGACCTTGACGCCGAGCCGGTGCTCGAGGCGAGCGAGGGTTTCGACGGCAAGCAAGGAATGGCCGCCGAGGTCGAAGAAGTTATCGTACACACCAACTCGTTCGAGTTGCAAGACCTCGCGCCATACTTCGGCCACAGCCTGTTCGGTGGAGCTAGAGGGGGGCTGAAAATTGGCGTTAGCGAGGGCGCGTGTTGGCTCGGGGGCCGGCAGGGCGCGCCGGTCAAGCTTGCCATTCGGTGTGCGCGGCAATTGATCCAGGGGCACAAAGGCCGTTGGCAGCATATAGTCAGGCAAGGTGGTGCGCAGATAGACGCGCAACGCGCCTGCCGCCGGGATCTCGGTGCCTGTCGGCACCAGATAGGCCACCAACCGCAACCCGCCACGCCCATCGTCACGGGCAGCAACTGCGGCCTCGGCCACCTCGGGATGGCGCACAAGGGTCGCCTCGATTTCACCCAACTCGATGCGGAAGCCACGGATTTTGACCTGGTGATCGGTACGACCGAGCACTTCCACCGAGCCGTCGGCCTTGTAGCGGGCAAGATCGCCCGTATAGTAGAGACGCACCCCCGGTTCTGAGCTGAATGGACTGTTGATAAACCGTTCGTTGGTCAACGCGGGCTGATGCAAGTACCCGTGGGCCAGGCCATCGCCACCGATATAGAGTTCGCCGGTCACGCCAACCGGGAGCGGCTGCAAGGCCGGGCTGAGGATGTAGAGCTGCGTATTGGCGATAGGGCGTCCGATCAGGATCGGCGGCTCGGCAGACGTAATGCGTTGCAGCGTTGACCAGACGGTGGTTTCGGTCGGGCCATACATATTCCACAGCGTCACACCACGCTCGAGCAACTCGCCAGCCAGCGATGCTGGCAGCGCCTCGCCACCGCACAACCCCTTGAAGCCATGGATTGGTTGCCAATCGGTCGCCAGCAGCAAGCGCCAGGTTACCGGTGCCGCCTGCATAACCGAAGCCCCGGTCTCGACCAGCAATGATGCCAGGGCCTCGCCATTCGCGGCATCGCCGCGACTCGCTAGGGCCACGCGGGCACCAACGAGCAAGGGCAGAAACAGTTCGAGCACAGCGATGTCAAACGAAAGGGTTGTCACAGCCAGTAGCACATCGTCAGCGGCAAGGCCGGGTTCACGGGCCATGCTGTGCAAGAAATTGACCACAGCACGGTGAGGGATCTGAACACCCTTGGGGCGTCCGGTCGAGCCAGAGGTAAAAATGACGTAGGCGAGGTCTTCGGGGCCGGCGAGGGAGGGCAGCGCCTCATCGGGCAGCGCCTCGATCGGCGGCCAGTCGGTATCGAGGCACACCAGGTGCGCCGAGCCAGCCGACACGGTTGCCACCAGCGAAGCCTGGGTAAGCAGAACCGCCGCACGGCTATCCTCCAACATCATCGCAAGGCGCTCGGCGGGGAAGCCAGGATCAAGCGGCACATACGCAGCGCCAGCCTTGAGCACACCGAGCAAGGCGACAAGCATGGTCGGCGTGCGTTCGAGCAGCACGCCAACGAGGGAGCCTGGCCCCACACCGAGCGTGCGCAGGTGATGGGCGAGGCGATTGGCCCGCCGCTCAAGCTCACCATAGGTAAGCGTCGCAGCGTCGGCCCAGACAGCGATGGCCTCGGGTGTACGTGCCGCCTGAGCCGCAACAAGCTCATGGATGCACCGGTCAGCCGGATACGCCGCGTCAGTCGCATTCCACTGCGCAAGGATAAGGGACTGTTCTTCCGGCGTCAGCATCGGCAGCGTGCCAATAGCCTGCCCCGGATCGGCAATGATGCCATCCAGCAACATCTGGAAGTGGCCTGCCATGCGAGCGATCGTCGCAGGCTCGAAAAGGTCGCTATTATATTTAAGCTGCGCACCAAGCGCATCGCCCGCCTCGATCAGCAGCAGACTCAGGTCAAACTGACCATTCTCCTGACTCAGCGGGAACGGCTCAAGCTGGAGGCCCATCTCGGGAGAGCGCAGGCTCCCTGTTGCCATGCCTTCAGCCAGCTTGCCGAGGATCTGGGCCTTCTGGTGGGTGAACAAAACCTCAATGATCGGCGTGCGACCCGGCTCACGTTTAGGATGCAATTGTTCGACCAGCAACGCGAAGGGGTAATCCTCGTGGGCAATTGCCTCGTGGAGAATCTGGCGCACCTGGCCGAGCACATCGCGAAAGGAGTCATCAGCAGCGAGCGTCGCCCGCAGCGGCAGGGGACTGACAAAATAACCGACCGTTTGCTGGAAAGCGGGGCGACTGCGGCCAGCCATGGGCGAGCCGACGATCAGATCCTCCTGACCGGTGCTGCGATGCAAGAGCACATAAAAAGCGGCGAGCACAAGCGCATAGAGGGTTGTGTGTTCAGCCTTGGCCAGTTCACGCAGTTTGAGGGCCAGGCCGGGGGCAAACGTCAACGTATGCGAACTGCCATGGAAGCTCTGAAAGGGTGGGCGCGGCTTATCGATTGGCAAATCAAGCACCGGCAGATCGCCAGCGAGTCGTCCATGCCAATAGGTGCGCAGGCGTTCGCCGTCGGAGCCGGCGAGCATCTGCTGCTGCCAAGCGACAAATTCGCCATACTGGTGCTGCACAGGAGCGAGGTCAGCCGCCGAGCCGCCCAACTCGGCGGCATAGAGGCGGGTGAGTTCATCGAGCACAAGGCCCATTGACCAGCCATCGAAGACGATGTGATGGACCGTCATGAGCAGAACATGGTCAGTCGCGTGACGCGTAAAGAGCCGCACGCGCATCAGCGGAGCGCACGCGAGATCAAAAGGCTGCGCGTGCGCCGCCTCGACCTGGCGAGCGAGCTCGGCATCATCGTAGCCAGCCAGATCAAGCAGCGCAAAATCAAGGTCAGCGGCACCAGCAACACATTGCACTGGCCCGTCATCGGTAAGCTCGAAACTGGTACGCAGGGCCGCATGGCGATCAACGATTGTCTGGAACGCACGCTGAAGGGCCAGTGCATCGACCGCCGAGCGCACTGTAGCGGCAAACGCCACATTGTACGCCGAACTCTCGGGCGCAAGTTGCTGCGTGAAGTAGAGCGCCTGCTGACCATACGAGAGCGGCATCCGGGTCACTGACGCACGCGCCTTCGCGCGCAGCAACTGAGCGAGCAACGCACGGCGCTCTTCGGGCGAAAGATCGGCCATAGGCGGGTGAGACGTAGACATCAAGCACCTCCCTGGTCATTGAGCAGCGCATTGAGCATCGCATCAACATCATCGTCCGAGAGCTGGTCAAGGTTAGCGAGCACCTGATCCGGAGTTGGCGCGGGGGCATGGACGGATACATCCGGTGCCGCAGGCTGCTCGGGGGCGCTACCGGCCTGCGGGGCGAGTTCAGCGGCGAGGGCTTCAATCGTAGGCCCGGCGAGCAAGGTCGTGACCGGCACGCTCCCACGCAGATCGGCATCAATACGGTTCTTCAATTCTACGGCCATCAGCGAGTCGATGCCCAGATCGCTGAGCGAACGGCTAGGATCGGTTGCTTGCGGATCAAGGCCCATCACGCGCGCAACGTGAAGGGTCAGCCGCTCGACGAGCACGCGCTGGCGCTGGTCACCTGGCGTATCAGCGAGCAAGCGGCGGAAGGTGGCCGTATCGTCGCCTGTCGCGGGAGTTGGCCTGACGGGGGTAGCGCGTGCGAGCTCGGCAAAGAGCGGGGGCATTTGCCCGGCGGGGAACTGTTCAAGGAGCGTGGCCCAACGCACGGGGAGCACGGCGGCCTGCGCATCGCCACTGGCAAGCGCCCGTTCGAGGGCCAGAACGCCCCTGGCCTGGTCAATCAACTCGATCCCCCGCCCGGCGATCTGGCCCTGGTGACCGGCATCAAGAGCCGCAGCCATGCCCACTTCGGCCCATGCCCCCCAGTTGAGACTGACCGCCGGGAGACCCGCGGCGCGGCGCGCATGCGCGAGGGCATCAAGGAACGCATTGGCCGCCGCATAATTCGCCTGGCCAGCGTTGCCAAGCAGGGCCGAGGCCGAAGAGAAGAGCACGAAGTGATCGAGCGGAGCATCAAGCGTTGCGGCATGAAGATTCCAGGACCCGGCGACCTTGGGGGCAAAAACCGTCACAAAGCGCGACCACGCTTGTTGAGACAGCACACCATCATCGAGCGTACCGGCGGCGTGGAAGATGCCGCGGAGCGGCTTGCCGGTTGCGGCGATGGTCGCGATGATACGGGTCACATCGGCAGGGTCTGCGACATCAGCAGCGAGGATCTGCACCTCGGTGCCCGCCTCGCGCAGGGCCGTAATGGCCGCGAGCGCTTGAGGGGACGGTTCACGACGCCCCACAAGCGTAATCTGGCCGGCTCCGCGTTCGGCAAGCCATGCGGCAACGCGCAAGCCAAGGCCGCCGAGGCCGCCAGTAATCAGATAGGCCCCCTCGGGACGTACCAGACCTTGCCAGGCAGACGGCCTGTGCGTAACCACCACCTTGCCAATATGTTTTGCCTGCGACATATAGCGGAAGGCCTCCACCGTCGCTTCAGCAGAAAACGCACGCAACGGCAGCGGCGCAAGGGTGCCGTGTGCGATCGCCGCCAGCAATTCCTGCAGCATCGTTTTGATCAACTGCGGCTCATCGCGCAGAACATCGCCGAGATCATAGGGCAGATAGCGCACATCAGGGCGCACCTCGGCAGCCTGTGCGAGCGTCCAGATCCCGCGCTTGCCAATCTCTAGAAAGCATCCTCCCGTTGCCAGGACGGCGAAGCTATCGCTGATGAAATCGTCCGAGAGCGAGTTGAGCACCACATCAACCCCGTGCCCACCAGTGCGTTCGAGCAGCGGCTCGCGGAAGTTTGCCGTCCGTGAGCTAAAGATATGCTGCACGCCCATCGCACGCAGATGGGCATGTTTGGCCGGGCTACCGGCGGTGGCAAAGACCTCGGCCCCGCACGACAACGCGATCTGCACAGCAGCCAGGCCAACCCCGCCCGCCGCAGCGTGGATCAACACACGCTGGCCGGGCTGGAGATCAGCCAGCACACGCAGGCCATAGTGGGCAGTGAGCAGCGCACTCGGCACCGTCGCTGCGGCGGCGAAACTCAGGCCAGCGGGCATGTGGGCAACGAGGTTGGCCGGCGTGATCGCAACCGCATCAAAGCTATGCGGGGCCAGGCCAACCACTGCATCGCCAATGCTCACATCAGACACACCCTCGCCAACAGCCGCGATCACGCCCGCACACTCGATCCCAGGAGGTCCGGGGTCGCCGGGGTACATGCCGAGCACATTGAGCACATCGCGGAAGTTGAGCCCCGTTGCGTGGACAGTGACAGCCACCTCGCCAGGGCCAGGCGTGGCAAGATCCAGGGGGAGATAGGCCAGTTTATCGAGTTGACCACGCTCGGGCAGCGACAGGCGGTAGGCGACACCAGGCGGCAAGGCCATGCCAGGCGAAGCGCGTGGGATCAGGCGTGCAGCCAGACGCACCCCGCCACGGAACGCCACCTGATTTTCGGCATCGGGCGCCAGCAGTTCATTGAGCAGTTGGGCCTGATGATCGGCAGCCGGGTCAAGATCCACCAGGGTGCAGCGCAGTCCAGGATTTTCGAGAGCGATCACTTTGCCAAGGCCCCAGAGCGTCGCATCAGCCGGTTCAACCGAAGCACCCACCAGGTCGGCAGGCTGCGTGCCGCGCGTGACAATCCAGAGGCGCGGCAACGCGCTGGTGCAACGGCCAAGCGCCTGCACCAGATGAAGTGTCGTGGCACAGGCAACTTGCTGACGGGCAACCAGGGCATCGAGTGTGCGCGGAAGATCCGGAGCAACCCACAAACAGACAACGCCGGCCAGCATACCAGTGGCAGACAAGAGCTGATCAAAAGCAGCGGGATCGGCCTGATTCACCTGCCAGCGCCCTGCCTCGTGCTGAACAGTCATCGAACCAGGCAAAGCGACTATCACATCGGCCCCAGCCTCGGTGAGCGCAGCCGTGAGAGGTTCAGCCGCGTCGGCCTCATCAGTGAGCAGTAGCCATGTCCCAGACGCAAGCAGCGTCTGGCTTGCCGTCTGGGGCCGTGGGCGCCAAGCGACCTGATGGAACCAGGGCGCCAGGGCATCGCGCTCCCAGGCACCACGGGGTGCCCGTAGCACCTCAAGACGTTCGAGGGTAGCGACGGTCTGCCCGGCCTCATCAAAGAGGTGCAGGCGGCAGGTCAACGCCTGATTGCCTGGGGCATCGGTCTTGAGGCGTTCAGCATAACACCAGAGCGTGGTAGGCGCAGGACGCAAGAGCGTCAGATCGGCAATGCCAACAGGGACACCGGCATCACCCGCAGGCATAGCTGCGCCAATCACGTGGAAACAGGCATCGAGCAGAGCGGGGTGGATCTGAAAAGCCTCGGCAGCACCAGCGGCCTCGGGCAAGCGCACCAGGCCAAGGGCGGCATGCTCGCCGCGCCAGAGCGCAGTCACGCCGCGGAAGGCAGGGCCATAACCAAGGCCTTTTTCGGCCAGGCCCGCGTAGAACTCATTGGCGTCTACTGGCTCGGGGCATGTTGCACGCAGAGCAGCGAGATCAGCCTGGGCAACGATGGCAGCGTCAGCGACATGCACAACACCTGTGGCGTGGTTGTGAACAGCCTCGGGATCATTAGCATCAAAGCCAGCGATCTGGACAGTATAGGCACCATCAAGCTCGGGGGTCAGAACGAGTTGCAAGGTATAGGGTGCCTCGCTGAGAAGCAACGGTTCGCGAATGCTGAGGTTGGACACCCGCAGCGGATGCGATCCAATGCTCGCGGCGGCGGCCAGGGCCAGTTCCAGGTAGGCTGTGCCAGGAAAAACGGTCGCATCATAAACAACGTGATCAGCGAGAAACGCCGGCTCAACCGCGCTCACCTCGCTCTCGAACAGCGTCTCGCGCAGCAGCGGCGATCGCGTGCGCCGCCCGAGCAGCGGATGGCCGCCAAAAGCCTGTTCGCGGGCGCGCCGTGCGGTCAGCACAGGCAGATCAACCCAGTAGCGACTGCGCTGGAAGGGATACGTAGGCAAAATCACTTTGCGACGGGCGGCATCCTGGTGCAGCGCAGCGAGATTGACTGGCACACCAGCGACATAGATCTGGCCGAGGCTTTCGAGCATCTGCTGATGATCGTCACGGCTACGGCGCAACGAGGGCAAGCCGGCGCGAAGTGGTGCGGCCTCGGAGTCCTGCTGAACCATGCCAAGCAACGTCGGGTGAGGGCCAAGCTCAAGCAAGAGATCAAACCCAGCGCTCCGAAGGGTTGTGACACCGGCATGGAAGCGCACCGCTTCACGCAGATGGCGGCGCCAGTAGGCTGAAGTCATCACTTCATCGCCAGCAACAGTGCCACTGAGATTCGAAATCAGAGGCAGCCGTGGAGGATGCATTGTGATTGAAGCTGCGACCCGCTCGAACTGATCCAGGATTGGGTCCATCAATGGCGAATGGAATGCGTGGCTTACGACAAGGCGTTGAACCCGCACCCCGGCACCACCGAACTGTTCCATCACGGCCTCGACGGCAGCAACGGCACCGGAAATTACGGTATGTTCGGGGCCATTGGCGGCAGCGATGGCAAGCGTAGTTGCATAGGGCTCAACCGCAGCCTGCACCTGTTCGAGGGGCGCAAAGATCGCGGCCATCGCCCCGCCGGGCGGCAGCGACTGCATCAGGCGACCACGGACCGCAATCAGGCGCAGGCCGTCCTCCAGACTCATCACGCCAGCGATCACCGCCGCGACATACTCACCCACACTATGCCCAAGGAGCGCAGAAGGCACCACCCCCCACGAACGCCAGAGTTCAGCGAGCGCATATTCAAGGGCGAAGAGCGCCGGTTGGGTATAGGCAGTTTGATCGATCTTATCGGTCGCCGCGCCAAACAGCACCTCAAGTAGCGGCAGATCAAGATGGGCTTCAAGCAGTTCAGCGCAGCGGTCGAGCGCTGTGCGAAAGGCGGGCTCAGACGCATAGAGACGTTGGCCCATGCCGGCATACTGCGCACCCTGGCCGGTGAAGAGAAAGGCGACCTGCGCAGCGCCACCTATGGCACGCCCGGCAGTGACACCCGGCGCAGCACCGCTTGCAACAAACATCTCGAGGCGTGAGCGCAGCTCTTCGCCACTTGCGGCAGCCACAGCCAGCCGGTGCGCAAACTGAGCGCGCGCCGTATTGGCCGTGTAGCTCACATCGGCGAGCGACGCATCAGGGTACGCGGCAAGATGCGTTGCGAGACGTGAAGCGGCATCGTGTATGGCCGCCTCGCTTCGCGCCGAGAGCGTGATCAAGTTGTACTGGCGTGGCTCGCTGGTTGATGCTGACCCTGGCGTATCTGTCGAAACAGCATCGGCAGGTGCCGAAGCAAGCAACACGTGGGCATTGGTTCCGCTAAAACCAAAGCCACTCACACCGGCCACGCGCACCCCATCGGAGGCAGGCCACGGCGTAGGCACCGTCGGGAGTTCAATCGGGAACGCCGGCCAGGGAATGTTCGGGCTGCGCTCGTGAAGATGAAGCAGAGGTGGAACTTCGCCATGCTGCATCGCCAGGATGACCTTGATCATCGCCGCGATCCCGGCAGCCGACTCGGCATGGCCAATATTCGTCTTGACCGAACTCAAGAAGAGGGGGCGGTCGGGGCTACGGCCCTTGCCGAGCACCGCCCCGATTGCCTCGACCTCTATCGGATCACCGAGCGCCGTTCCGGTACCGTGGGCCTCGATATACTGCACCTCAGCTGGTTGCAGGCCCGCGTTGGCAAGTGCCTGCTGCAGCATCGCCTGCTGGGCGCGCCCATTGGGCACCGTCAGCCCACTGCTCCGCCCGTCCTGGTTTACGGCCGAGCCACGGATCACGGCGAGAATGGGGTCACCGGCGGCCTGGGCATCACTCAAGCGCTTGAGCACAAGCATGCCGCAGCCCTCGGCACGGACGAAGCCATCAGCACGAGCATCAAAGGCCTTGCAGCGGCCATCAGAGGCCATCATGCCCCAACTACTAAAGCTCACAAAGCCATCAGGCATCAGCACGACATTGACGCCACCGGCCAGCGCCATGCTGCTCTCGCCGTTACGCAGGCTCTGCACGGCAAGATGCACGGCCACCAGCGACGACGAGCAGGCCGTATCAACAGCCATGGCCGGCCCCTGAAGACCGAGGACAAACGAGACACGGCCTGCAGCAACATTCATCGAGCCACCGGTTGCCGCATACGCGTCGATATTCGCGTAGCCCTGAGCGCGCACGATATCGCTATAGTCATTGGTACTAATACCAAGAAAAAGACCCGTCCTGCTGCCAGCGAGGCGATCGGGGGCAAGCCCCGCACGCTCAAGCGCCTCCCAGGCCACCTCAAGCACCAGACGCTGCTGCGGGTCCATCGTCTGGGCCTCGCGGGGGGTAATGCCGAACAACTGCGGATCAAAGTACGCGATCTGATCGAGGAAACCACCCCGCCAGACGGGTTTTCCGGGGTCATCGTTGACCGTAACGCCAAAAGCCTCAGCAATCTTGCGCCGCTCGGGGGGAAGCTCGGTAACGGCATCGCGACCCTCGTAGAGCAATTGCCAGAAACGCTCGGGGCTATCGACACCGCCAGGAAAACGACAACTCATGCCAATCACGGCAATTGGCTCGGTACGGGCGCGTTCGGTTGCGGCAAGCTTCGCCTCCAAGATCTCAATGGCCTGGAGCGAGCTCTGGAGCAATGAACGGCGATCGGCGTTCTGTCCTGGGTTGCTCATGCTGATCATCCTTGCGTAGCTGTAATCGTCCGCGTGCGGCTAAGGTCTAATGCCGGCGGCCTGAAGAATCTCGTTATCGGTCAGCGGCGTGATCGCCGTGCCAAAAGAGCGATTGAACGCCTCAATATACACTTTTGCGTAGAGTCCGGACAGGACGGTACCGGGATGGACGTACCCATCATCAAGCAGGCCAAAGCGGGGGTTATCGCCGCGTGTGCGCACATCGATGCGTTCGCCGCCGACCATGAGCAAGCCATCATTGTCGAGGCGGCCCTGGATCTCGGCCAGGTAGGCGGCGTTGAAGTCAAAGAACGTTACGCCTGCCTCGGCGCTCAGGCGCTCTAATGCTTGATTCAGATAGGCAACAGCATCAACAAAACGCTGACGGCCAGCAGGATCGCTATAGGCCACATACAACTCGGGCACCACCGGCAGCGTGAGGTAGTCCTGGGTAGCAGCGACCAGCACCGCGCAGCGTTCCGTTTCTTGCAGGGTACGTGCAGCCGTGATGATGTTGTTGGCGATCGCATCAAGACGCGCCCGCAGTTGCTCACCAGTCACTGTGCCTTCATAGATTTCCAACCCGAGCCCGCTAAAGTAGAAGTCATTGATGCCGATCTGAATGACGGCGTGGGAAACGTCGCCGTCGAGGATCTGCCGAGCAGTGCCGGTATGCTGGCCGTCATTGATCATCTGATCCGACGTAGCGCCGCTGCGTGCCCAGTTGAAGGCATAGCCACTGCGCCGCGGCTCGGGCCGCGTGCCCCATGCACCGACATTGATGTCACGCACGATGGCGAGCAACTCGACCCAGTTGAAGGTTGTGGCGCCATAGTCGCCGCCCCGCGGATTGTCGGCACGATACTCGTCCTGCGTGCTATCACCCAGAATAGCCAGACCGACGATCGTCGTCGGCTGCGGGTTGCCGGTCGGCGTCGGCGATGGTGGCGGAACCGGTGTCACCGTGGGCATCGGAGTCGCCGTGATCGTCGGCGGCAAGGTCGAGGTCGCAGTCGGTGGCAGCACAGCGGTGGCCGAAGAGGTCGCCTGGCTTGTCACGACCGGCAGAAAGACACACGGCTGCCCCGGGCCACAGCGCATGCTGGCAACCACAATGCCAGCAAACGCTAGGGCGACCGTTATAGCCAGGATACGGATCATTATTTTCATCGTCCCTCCATTGGAACGCGCACCTGCGCTTGGTCAACAGGAGTTGCCGAGAAACGAAGTGGCAAGAGCCATCCAGCAACCGCCGAGGCTACCACCAGCCCCGCACCAGCCAGCACAAGCCGTCCGGGGCGCATACCTGTGAGTGCGGGGAGAAGCACCGCGATGATGACCAGTTGGAGTGTAAAGAGCGACGCGAGCCCCGAGATGGGGGCCAGGTCAGTGGCCTTGTCGATCGCCCAGAGCACGCCAAGCCCCACAACCCCGACGGCGGCCATCAGTAACGCATCACGTGGCGTCAGCGGCATCCAGAACGCTGGCAGAAAGAAGGTCAGCGGGAGAAAAACGACCAGCGCCGAATAGAACAGGTTGGTCATCGTCGCTTCATCACGCAACGAGCGTGTGAGCACAACATACAGGCTAAATGATAGCCCCATCGCCAGGCCATAGGGTATAGCCGCCAAGACCTCGGGGCCTGGGCGCAAGATCAATTGGGCACCAAGGAAGCTGCCAAACGCGGCAACCCAGAGCGACCAGTGGGCATAGTCGTGCTGCACCAGGGCAGCAAAGGCAAGCAGCAGCAATGGCGTGAGCCAGAAGACCGCGACGACATCAAGGCCGCGAGCATGACCGAGCGAAGCAATATAGCTTGCTGGCATGCCAATCATCAGCAGGCCACGCCCAATCTGCAAGGCGGGGCGACGGGTGCGCATCAGCGCCAGGCCGTGGCGCGGCACCAGTGCAAGCAGCATCAGCAGGATATGGGTCCCATAACGCACCCACACCACCTGATACAACGAGTAGTCAGGGGCAAGCATCGTCGGCAAAATCTCGGCAATTGTCCAGAGTAGCGCCACCAGACCAAGCAATCCAGCGACGATCAGGCGCTGCCTTGTCTCTATAGACCACGTGATGCTCATTGAACCTTCCTATTGCAACCGGGCGAGCTTGGCCGCAAGCAGCGCGGCCAGGTCGTCCTCGGATAGATCATCGGCATCGGTCAGCGCAGACTGCGGATCAGGCGCGTGTTTGCTCGTCAGGGCTTCAGGCTCATTGTCTGTGATCGCCTCGACCAGCAACTCGTCAGCAAAAAAGGTCGCAAGATCGGCCACGCTCGGGTAGTTGAAAGTAAGCGTCGAAGGCAGCGCCATGCCAACACTGCGCTCGAGGCGACTCTTGAGATCTACCGACATCAACGAGTCCATGCCCATCTCGAAGAGGCCCTGGCGGTCATCGATCTGACGCGTATCGCGAATGCCCAGGGCACGTGCGACGGTCTCGCGCACAAACATGGCAATGACCGTGCGCCGTTCGGCCTCAGTCACGCCTTCGAGACGCCGCAACAATTCGGGGCGAACCTCGGCCTGCGCTGGCTCGGGCGGTGGTGGTTCCACGGCAAGGTGGGCCAGGAATGGGCGGGCCGCACGCGCTTCATAGGCAGGCTTGAGTACCTGCCAGTCTACCGCAGCAACGGCCATCTGGTCAACCCCTGCGGCGAGCAGCGCGGCAAGCGCATCGAGCGCTTGCGCGCTCGGCATCCGCCCAAGACCGTAACTGGCGACGGTGCGTTGCTCGGACGCCGAGGCGACCCGCATTTCGTCCCAGGTGCCCCAGTTGATGGCAAGCGCCGGGAGCCCAAGGCTGCGGCGGTAGTGCGCCAGTGCGTCGAGGGTCTGGTTGGCTGCGGCGTAGTGGGCAAGGTCGCGCGAACCCCAGAGCGCGGTGGTGGAAGAGAAGAGCACGAAAGAGTCGAGCGGTTGGGCACGGGTTAGTTCGTGCAACAGCCAGCCGCCGACAAGTTTGGGCCGCAACATCGCGTTGAGGGCCTCGGGGGTCAGATCGCGCACAGCCGCAGCCCCCAGCGCAGCAGCCGTGTGGAAGAGACCACGCAACGGCGGCAGTTCGGTGCCAAAGCGGGCGCAGAGCGCTGCCATTGCGGTGCGATCGGCAACATCGGCGGCGCTTGCCGTCACGGTTGCCCCAAGCGCTTCGATCGCCAAGATCGCAGCAACCTGCGCAGCTTCGCGGCTCTCGGGGGCCAGGTCGGGCCAGTGGCTGCGTGGGGGCAACGGCGTGCGACCAGTGAGCACAATGTGGCGGGCGCCGCCCTCGGCGAGCCAGTGCGCCAGTTTGAGGCCAAGCGCACCAAGCCCGCCCGTGACGAGGTACGAGGCATCAGGATCAAAGGCAGGCGCAGCAGAGGCAAGCGGCGCGGCGCGCGTCAGACGCGGAACAAACCGCTCGCCACCACGCAAGGCTACCTGGTCTTCGCCGTCGGGGTGGCGTAGTTCGGCCAGCAAGGCAGGCACGGCGGCCACCGGATCGTGTGCCTCTAGGTCGATCAGCCCTCCCCAGTGTTCGGGATGCTCCAGGGCAATCACCCGCCCGAGCCCCCAGAGGGCGGCCTGGCCGACGCCTGCGGGGGTTGTGATTGGCCCCGCAGGTTGCGCACCGCTCGTAACAAGCCAGAGCCGGGCCGTCGTCCCGATAAGTGCCTGAGCTATGGCTAGCGCGACGCCTGCGGCGGTCGCTTGCGCTGCCAATAATTGCTCGGCATCGCCAGTTGGCCCGTCAAGACCCCAAAGATAGACAACCTTGTGATAAACAGTGTGCGCCTTGAGCTCGGCCAGCAGGGCACTGACGGCATTGGCGTCGGGCGCAAGTTGGAGCGTGCCGTCTGCGAGGTGTGTGCGACCTGAGCCGACGCGTACCACGACGCTCTGTTCGCCAGCACGAGCAAGTTCAGCTGCCAACCCGACGCCAACGCCGCCCTCATCAGCAAAGATCAGCCATGCATCACGGGCTGCAGGCGCAGCGATGTGGGGCTCAGCAATGCCATGTGGCTGCGCAGGCACCGAGTGGGTGGGCGTTGGAACCTCAGCTTGATCGGCGTCCACAACGGCAGGCGGGCGGGCCAGGATCACGGCCTGGCCGCTATCCTCGCCTGGCAAAGCCATGGCCTCGCCGAAACCTTGCGCAGCCAGCAGTTCGACCCAGGCCGTAGCGGCAAGCAACGGATACGTTGGCCGCACCGCAACATCCTGAAACCGCCACCAGCCTTCGGTCAGGCCAAAGGTGAGATCGACCCAGCGGAGGGGGCGTGTGCCTTCGATCAGCAGCAGCAGACCCTCGGGGGCCAGCACAGTGGCAACATTGCGCAAGGTGCGTGCGAGATCAGCCGTGGCGTGCAACACATTGGCCGCGATCACCAGGTCAAAACCGTGGGCCGGCAAGCCCTGCGCAATGGGGTCACGCTCAACATCAAAACTATGCGTACGCACCCTCGGCCATTGCTCGGCAGCCCGCGCCGTAAAATGGGACGAGACATCGGTGAACCAGTAGTCAAGATCCGCAGCGGGCAGCACCGGCAAGATAGCGCGAGTTGTCGCACCGCTACCCGCGCCAATCTCGAGCACCCGCAACGGGCGACCAGCGGGCAGAGTCGCCAAGGCCACGCGGACAGTCTCGGCCGCCAGGTCATTCATAACTCTGGCAAAGGGCGTAGCGGCATAGAGCGACTCGGTGAGCGCAAGCGAGCCATCGGGGAAGAGCAGATGCACTGGATCGGCAGTACCAGCCAGCACCTCGGCGAGTTGAGCGCCACAACGCTCGAGCAGCGCCAATTCGGGTGCGCTCGCAGGATGGCGGCTGCGTAGTGCAGCAACAGACACGGATACATCGCCCTGGTCAGACCATACCCGCACCACCTCCCACGAGCCGCCAGCCTGGCGCAACCAGCCATCCTCGGCAAACATGCCAAGGATGCGGACGAAGAGGCGGCGATGCCGTGGCGCAATGCCAAGCATGGTAGCGAGAGCATCGGTGGTGATATGCTCACCTGGGCTAGGCGACCAACCAAGTTGGCGCAACGCTTGCAGCGCGTAGGTAGCGCTGAGGGCCTCGAGCGCTGGCAGCGCGGCGAGCGTAGCCTCAAGGTTGTGCTGCGCGGCAAGATCAGGGTAGCGTGACGCCACGGTCGCGGTCACAACCCCAGGCGCAGCAAGCACAGCAGCAGTGGAGGCCATCGGCGCAGCAGCGCCCACGCGAGGCTTTGGCTCCCAGCGCACCTGATAGAGCCAGTCGCTCGCGTGGCGGTTCGGCGTACGCAGCAGCGTCGTGCGACTGGCAGCCTTGAGATGCAACCCACGAGCCTCGGCCACGAGGGTGCCTTCCTCATCATAGATCCACATATCGCCGGTAAAGAGTGCTGCACCCAATGTATGACCAGTGCGGAGCGTTGCGTGGGCCCAGAGGCGTCGGCCTGGCGGGGCATGGATCTGGAAGCGATCGATCGCGATCAAGAGGTACGCGCCCGACTCATCGTAGCGCTGCAGAGGTGCGCCGAGCAGGTGGAAACATGCATCGAGCAGGGCCGGATGCATGGTATAGGCTTCCGCCTCGGAGACAAGCTCGGCGGGAAGCTCGACCAGCGCCAGCGCCTCGCCATCACGGCGCCAGATTGAGCGCAGACCCCGAAAGCGTGAACCGAAGAGCAGACCCGCCTGCGCTAGGTGCGCATAATAGGCGTCATCGTCGATCTGCGCAGAGCAAGCCGCCTTGATCCGCTCGCGATCCAGGCTCACCTGCTCGGCAGCAAACCCGGCCACAAGCCGACCCTCGGCGTGGGTTGTCCATGCGTCGCCATCTTCAGCGCAACTAACAAGCTGAAAAGCGATCACCCCATCGCGCTGCTCGGTCAAAAGCGTCTGAACAACACGCTCCCCATGCTCTGGCAGAACCAGGGCCTCGTTTAGCACAAACTGCTCCACAGCAAGCGGCCCCGTGCGCCCAACTGCCCGTGCGGCTGCCTGTGCGAGTTCAAGCAGCACCGGCGACGGCACTACCAGCGTACCAAAAACGCGGTGGTCACCAAGGAAGGGCAACATCTCGACGCTGAGTCGGCGCTCAAAGACAGCCCCCCGCACCGCAGGCGAGCGCAGGCGCGTACCAAGCAACGGGTGAGCGCCTGGGGCCAGCGGCCCGCTGCGAGCGTACCTACGCGGTACCACATCAACCCAGTAGCGGCTCCGCTCAAAGGGATAGGTAGGCAACGGCACGCGCCGACGCCCTTCACCACGAGAAAGTGCGGCCCAATCAACTGGCACACCAGCAACAACAAGCGCACCCAGGCCCATCAGGATCTGGCGCGCATCATCGGACTGACGGCGCAACGAGGGGGCCCAGGCCGTGCCATCAGCGGGGAGCAGGTGGCGCAGCATGCCAAGCAGCGTAGGATGGGGGCCGATCTCAACAAAAGCCCGGCAGCCATGCTCGTAGAGCGCGAGCGCCGCATCGGCAAAACGCACTGGCTCACGCAGATGGCGACGCCAATAGGCAACGGTGGTCAGCTCGCCAGGGCCAACAAGGCGGCCAGTCAGGGTAGAAATAACATCGATCTGCGGCTCATGGAAGCTGACAGTAGCGGCAATACGGGCAAATGCGTCAAGAATAGGATCAACGTGCGGCGAATGCGCAGCAACGGGCACCTCCAGGCGACGGGTCTCGATCTTTGCGAGCGCAACATCTTCCAGAACCGCAGCGACCGCGTCAGCTGCCCCCGAGATCACCGTGCTGGCCGGGCCATTGATCGCAGCAATTGAGACCCGATCGCCATACGGCGCAAGCAACGCGGCGACGCGATCTTCGGGCGCCATCACTGCAGCCATAGCGCCATCAGACGCAAGTGAAGCCATCAGACGACCGCGCGCCGCCACCAGGCGCAGCCCGTCCTCTAGGCTCATCACGCCCGCCACCACAGCGGCGGCATATTCACCTACGCTATGCCCAAGCAGCGCCGTCGGTCGCACGCCCCACGCCTGCCATAGCTCGGCAAGGGCATACTGAAGCGCAAAGAGCGCCGGCTGAGCATAGGCCATCGTATCGAGAGGATGCCCATTGCCATTGGTCTGAGCATCAGTCGGATCACCAATGATCGCCACCAGCGGCAGAGCCAGTTCGGTACGCAGCAGCGCGTCGCAGCGATCGAAAGCAGCGCGGAAGACCGGCTCGGTTGCGTAGAGGCGGCGGCCCATACCGAGATACTGCGAGCCGTGGCCTGTGAAGACAAAAGCGACGGCAGGGGGACGCGGCCCCTCGGCGCGACCGACAAGCACGGTCTCGCTCTCGTCATCCGCAGCATGCGCAGCAAGTTGCGAGCCCAACTCCTCCAGGCTGTCACCAACAAGCGCAAGGCGATGGGGCAGCAACGCACGACCAGTATTAGCGGTATAGGCCACATCGGCAGGTGCAAGCTCGGGGTACGCAGCCAGATGCGTAGCAAAACGCCCCGCCAGGCTGCGCAGGGCCGTCGTGCTACGAGCCGCGAGCGTGAGCAGATGCAATTCGCGCCCACTCGGCGCAGTCGGCTCAGACTCGGGTGCAGCTTCGAGCAGTAGATGGGCATTGGTGCCGCTAAAGCCGAACGAACTAACACCAGCAATGCGCGGGCCGGGGCGAACGGGCCAGGGCACGCCAGTTGCAGGCACATCAATCGGCAACTCGTCCCAGGCAATATGGGGGTTGAGCTCGGTGAGGTGCAAATGGGGCGGGATCATGCCATGTTGCAACATCAACACCGCCTTGATCAGACCGGCAACCCCGGCCGCCGATTCAAGGTGGCCGAGGTTGGTCTTGACCGAACCGATCGCCAGACGCGTCGACGCATCACGACCAGGGCCGAGCGCCGCCCCCAGCGCCTGCACCTCAATCGGATCGCCAAGCGCCGTCCCGGTGCCGTGGGTCTCGACGTAATGCACATCAGCAGGCTTCAGCGCGGCATCCTCAAGGGCGGCCCGAATCACCGCCACCTGCGCAGGGCCATTCGGTGCCGTAAGACCGTTGCTGCGCCCATCCTGATTGATCGCCGACCCGCGGATCACAGCAAGCACGGTATCGCCATCGGTCAGGGCATCGGCCAGGCGTTTGAGCACCACCATGCCGCAGCCCTCAGAACGAACAAAGCCGTCGGCACGCGCATCAAAAGCCTTGCACCGCCCATCTGAGGCCATCATCCTGGCCCGCGAGAGCGTGACCGTCGTTGTTGGGGCAAGGATCGCGTTGACGCCACCCGCCAAGGCCATCCGGCACTCGCCATTGCGCAGGCTCTGAATGGCAAGATGCACCGCCACCAGCGACGAAGAACAGGCTGTATCAATCGAGAGACTGGGACCCTGAAGGCCAAGCACATACGAGATCCGCCCTGAAGCGACACTGTGCGCATTGCCAGTCGAGAGGTACGCATCGATCTGCGCTGGGTCGTCACCAAGCAGCATTACGCTATAGTCGGTATTGCAGATACCAACAAAAACTCCCGTTGCGCTGCCACTCAGTTGCGTCGCCGATCCATACCCCGCTCGCTCCAGAGCCTCCCAACTGACCTCCAAGAGTAGGCGCTGTTGCGGATCCATCGTCTGGGCCTCACGGGGCGAGATACCAAAAAGTTCGGGTTCAAACCTGTCGATTGGCTCGATGAAGCCGCCCCAGCGGGTCGCAACCTTGCCAGGTGCATCAGGATCGGGATCATAGAGCGCATCACGATCCCAGCGCGAGGGCGGAATCTCACTCACGGCGTCCACCCCATCGCGCAGCAAGGCCCAGAAAGCTTCGGGGCCATCGGCCCCAGGAAACTGGCAACCAAGGCCAACGATAGCAATTGGCTCACGTCGTATGCGTTCGGCACTCTCCAGCCGCCCCTGCAACTCAAGGGCGAGCAGGGCCAGACGCTTTGGCGAAAGTTTGCTGATGCGCTCAAAAAATTCATTCATACTCAATCCCGTAGCTTCTCGGCAAGGAGCCGATCGATCTCCTCGTCAGATAGATCTTCTAAGGCGTCAAGCATCGTGGTGACGTCGGTGTCACTGGTCGGCGCACTCACGTGGGTGGGATGCTCTTCGTCAGCGGTGGATGGCGTAGCAGGCAAGGCTTCGCTGGCAAGATAGGTTGTCATCGCAGCAACAGTCGGGTAGTCAAAAACCAGGGTGGCCGGCAGACGGCGCGGCAGGCCCAGGCCAGCGCCAAGCAGGTTGCGCAGCTCGACGGCCATCAGTGAGTCAAGACCAAGCGCACTCAGCGGCCTCTCGTCGTCGATGCGGGCAGCGGCGAGACCGAGCACCCGACCCGTGGTTTCGCGCACAAAATTGCGCAACAGATCAAGCCGACGATGGGGCGCAGCCTCGGCCAGTTGGCGGACAAGCTCGGGGTCGGTCGAGGTGCGCTCAGGTGTCGCTGTGGGTGCCTGGGCGCGCGACGTTGTGATAAATTCACGCAAGAAGGGGGACGGGTTGCCCCCAAAACGCTCAAGGAAGATAGGCCAGTTGATCGGGGTCACTCCTACCTGGGGCGGCGCAGCCTCGAGCATGCGGCCAAGCAAGGCAAGCCCCTGGGCAGGCGCAATCGCCCCAAGACCATGCGTGCCGATGCGCTCGACGGTACCCGTGCTAACGGCTGCCCCCACTTCGCTCCAGGCCCCCCAGTTGATGCTCAAGGCGGGCAGACCATCAGCCCGCCGGCGATGCGCCAGGGCATCGAGGTAACTGTTGGCCGCAGCGTGGTTGCTCTGGCCGGGTGAACCTAGCAGCGCCGCAGCCGACGAGTAGAGCACAAAGAAATCGAGGTGCTTGCCGACCGTCTGGGCGTGGAGGTGCATCGCGCCATCAACCTTGGGGGCGAGCGTATGGCGGAAGCGCGGCCAGGTTTGCTGGGTCACTGCGCCATCGTCGAGCACACCTGCCGCGTGGATGATGCCCCGAAGTGGCGGCATCTCAGCCTCAATGCGCGCCAGCGCACCAGCAACATCCCCGGCCTGCGCGACATCCCCGCTCACCGTCATCACCTGCGTGCCCATATGCGCGAGTTCCGCAAGCGTTGCCAGGGCCTCATCGCCAGCAGCACGACGGCCCATCAGCGCAAGATGGCGCGCACCGCGCTCGGCCAACCAGCGTGCGGTAAGCAAGCCAAGCCCGCTCAGGCCGCCTGTGATCAGATACGTCGCGTCGGCACTGATGGCAGCAGCAACACCCGTATTCGCGTGGGTCACAATCACCTTGCCGATATGGCGAGCCTGCGCCATAAAGCGGAAGGCAGCAGCGGCCTCTTCCAGCGGAAAGACGCGCAACGGCAACGGAGGTAGCTCACCGCGACCTACGCTATCAAGCACATCAAGCAAAAGCCTGCGGATCAGCGCCGGATCGCTGCGCGCCTCATCGCCCCAGTCGATCACATGGTAGGCAATCTGCCGGTCGAGACCGGCCACCTGGCTCGCCGTCAGATGATCACGCTTGCCAAGCTCCAGGAAGCGCCCACCCGCCCGCAGCAACTCCAGGCTGCGCGGCACAACATCCCCGGCAAGCGAGTTCAACACTAGGTCGACACCCTCGCCACCAGTGGCAGCACGTACGCCATCGGCAAAGTCGAGCGAGCGCGAGTCAAAGACATGTGTGACCCCAAGCGAGCGCACGTAGTCACGCTTGGCAGGGCTGCCAGCAGTCGCAAAGACCTCGGCACCTGCGCGCCGGGCCAGGTACACTGCGGCCATGCCAACCCCGCCAGCGGCAGCATGGATCAGCACCCGCTCTCCGGCCTGCATCCCACCAAGATGCTGCAACGCAAAGGCGGCGGTCACATAGGCGATAGGGATCGTCAGCGCTGCTTCGGCGCTCAGACTAGGTGGTCGCAAGGCCACAAGCTTGGCATCCACCGTGACGTAGCTACGGAAACTCCCACTTGCCAGAGCCACAACCTCGTCGCCGGGGTGCAATCCGGTAACGCCGCTGCCTACGGCGACGACCGTGCCTGCGCATTCGCTGCCGGGCTGACCTGGATCGCCCGGATACATGCCAAGCAGGTTGAGCACATCCTTGAAGTTGAGCCCTGTGGCCGCAACGCGAATCTCGACCTCACCTGGGCCGGGGGTACGCCGTGTCATTGGACGCAACACCAGATTGTCAAGCGTCCCTCGTTCGGTGATCACCAGTTCAACAGGCTGCGCATCAACGATCGTGGCCCCGATGGTCGCACGCCCAAGCCGTGCCGCCAGCCGCCTTGCGCCGCGCCGGGCCACCTGGGGCTCTTCGCCGCGCAGCACTTCATCAAACAACGCAGCGGCGGCATCAACGTCAGGAGCGGGATCGAGATCAACGCACACGACACGCAATTCGGGATGCTCAAGCGCGAGGGTTTTGCCGAAACCCCAGAGCATCGCCTGCATCGGCTCGACGGCAGTAGCGCCTGCCGGTGTGCCACCACGCGTTGCAAGCCAGAGCCGGCTGTTGACGCCTTCGCGCAGCATGGCCTGGGCCAGATGCAACGCCCCGCCAAGCAGCGCTTGCTGGTCAGCGACCAGGTTCGCCGACCCTTCGGCAAAAGCGGGTGCGTCAAGGGGCCAGAGATAGACCATGCCGTCCCAGCTATCCTGGTCAGGGCCGCTGCTCTCGTGCAAAAGTTGAGCAAGTTCGTCAGGCAACCCAGAGGCCGCATGGTCGTGCTCAGCGCTTTGCCGCGCCAGCAACGCCCTGCGGTAGAGCAAGGTAGCCCGCCCGCCCCCGGCGCGAACAAGCGACGCGAGGGCTGCGCCCACTCCGCCCTCATCAGCAAAGATTAACAAATCGGGACAATCGGCAGACGCAGCGAGAGTCTGCTGCGGGCCACGTGCCACCAGGATATGCTGGTATTCCAAGCCGGGAGGCACAGCCGAATCAGGGCCAGGCAGCGCCTCAGGGGCTTCGAGCCCAACCCCACGGAGCAGGCTCAACCAGCCTTCACGGCTCAGCAACGGGTAAGCCGGACGCAAGGCGCGGTCGGCAAACTTCCACCAACCTGACGTCAGGCCAAACGAAATGTCGATCCAACGCAACGGCGCCGTCATCTCCAGCAACAGCACCACGCCAGAGGGGGCAAGCAGTCGACGCAGATTGGCAAGGCTACGTTGGAGATCGGCGGTCGCGTGGATGACGTTGGCTGCGATCACCAGGTCAAAGCTGCCAGCAACAAAACCCTGGGCAAGAGGATCGGCCTCGATATCGAGCATCTGGTAGTCAACGAACGGATACGCGGCGAAGGTTTCGCGGGCGCGGGCCAGGAACAAGGGCGAGATATCGGTGAAGCAATAGCTCGTATGCGCAGGATCAAGGCGCGGCAGCACCGCCGACGTAGCGCCTCCGGTGCCTGCACCGATCTCCAGCACCCGCAGTGTTCGTCCTGTGGGCACGGCTGCCACAGCCGCCGCAACGGCCTCGGCGAGCAGCGAGGTGTAGGCACGGGCCAGCGGCGACTCGCGGTAGAGTTGCTCGGCAGTGGCAAGCGAGCCGCCGGGGAAGAGCAGTTGAAGGGGATCGACCGCGCCTCGCAGAGCATCGGCCAGCGCTTCGCCGCAACGCCGGGTCATCTCGATATCGCCACGAGCGGCAGGAAAGCGGGCAACAAGAGTCTCGGCCCGACCCTGGGTATCGCTGACCTGAGGCACCGCAACAACCTCCCAGCCGCCGTCTGCCGAACGAAGCAAGCCCTCTTCGGCGAGAATGGTCAGGAACCGCCCAAGCAGTTCGTGATACGGCGCTGCCACCCCAAGCATGCGTGCCAATGCGGCCGTTGTGAAGCGCTCGCCGGGCGCAGGCTGCCAGCCACATGCCATCAGCGCACGCACAATATAATCGCCAGCCAGCGCCTCAAGCGCGGGGGTGAGGGCGCTGTAGTGCGCAAGGTTCAACTCGGCATCAAGCAGGCCCAACCGGGCAACAGCAGCGGTTGCGACAACGGCTGGCGCTGCCAACAATGTCGCCGCCGGGGCAAGCGTAGCGGTAACAGCGAGTGGTTGCCAAGCCACCTCGTAGAGCCAATCATCGGGGGTACCATAGCCAGAGCGGTGCAGGCTAACCGCCTCGGCGCGCTTGAGTCGCAATCCATCAAGCTCGGCAAGCAGCGTGCCATCCTCGTTGAAGAGACGCACCATGCCGGCCAGGGTTTCCCGCCGCCCCGCCCCGCCCTCGCTTGGCAAGAGCCGGGCGTGAGCCACGGCACGAGCACCCGTTGGCCCATAGATCCTCAGGTGATCAAGCGCAATCGGCAGATATGTCGCCTCGTTCTCAGGCAAGGCGATGGCAAGCAGTTGCAGGCACGCATCAAGCAGCGCAGGGTGCAGCAGGTACCGTCCGGCATCGGGCAACTCGCCCTCGGGCAAGGCCAACGCGCCGACAGCCTCACCATTGCCACGCCAGATCTGGCGCACCGCCTGGAGACTCGGCCCAAGGCTGAGGCCGTGCGCTGCCAGGGCCGCGTAGTGCGTGGCGGGAGCGACCTCGTCAGGGCAGCGCTCACGGGCGGCAACAAGGGTCGCCTGGTCGGCACCAGTTTCAAGCGCCCCGTCGAACAATGAGCCAACCGGACGCGGCAGGGCCGTCACCGTAGCATGCAGGCTCCATGCTTGCTCGTTCTCACCCTGACTCAAAATCTCAATCGTGGCACCAGTCCCATCAGGGGTAACAACCGTCTGGACAATCCGCGGTCCATCGGCCTCCATACCAAGTGGCGCATGGATGACGACATCATCGAGCGCGGGCAAGGTAGCCTGCAAAGCAGCGCGTGCGGCAGCAAGTGCCAACTCGACAAAGGCTGCGGCAGGCAGAATGGTTGTTGTGAAAACACGATGCTCATCAAAGTAGGCCAGATCGCCGGAGGCCAGCACCTGCTCGAACTGGATCTGCCGTAGCGCCGAGCGCAGCCGCCGCCCCAGCAACGGATGGTCGTCACTACGCCGAGCGCTTCGATGCTCGCGCTCGTGAAAGCCATATTTGAGCGCCCCGCGGCGCGGTGCCACCCAGTAACGCTCGCGTTCAAACGGGTACGTAGGCAGGCTAAGCTTGTGGCGAGCATAGGCGCGATCAAAGCCAACCCAGTCGATCGTTGCGCCAGAGGTATAGGCGTCAGCCAGGCTTGCAAGCAATACCTGCCAATCGTCACGGCCCTTGCGCAACGAGGGGAGCCACGTGCCCGTGTCTGGTGGAAGCACGGTCTGGGCGATGCTGAGCAGCGTCGGGTGCGGGCCAATTTCAAGGAAGATGTCGCAGCCAAGACGAGCCAGTTGCTCGACGCCCTCGGCAAAACGCACCGGCTCGCGGGCGTGGCGCCGCCAGTAGGCCGGGGTCGTGATTTCGTTGCCAACAGCGCCACCACTGAGGTTCGAAAGCAAGCGGAGTCGCGGTGGGTTCAGCGTAACGCTGGCCGCCGCCTGCTCAAGCTCAGCGAGCATTGGTTCAAGCAGCGCTGAATGGAATGCGTGCGAGACATTCAGGCGCTGCGCACGAACACCTGCCGCAGTGAAACGCTCGATAAGCGTCACCACCGCAGCTTCCGGCCCAGCAATGACCAGGTGCTCCGGGCCGTTATACGCCGCCACAACGACACCGCCACCATGCGCGGCTACGGCAGCCTCAACCGTGCTCGCAGGCGCAAAAATAGCGGCCATCGCCCCACCGGCAGGCAAAGCACCCATCAGCCGCCCACGGGTGGCAACAAGAGCCAGGCCATCCTCCAGCGACAGCACACCGGCGACAATAGCAGCCGCATACTCGCCGACGCTATGGCCAAGCAGCGCAGCAGGCTCCACGCCCCAACTGCGCCACAGTTCGGCAAGCGCAACCTCAAGCGCAACCAGCACAGGCTGCGTAAAGGTTGTCTGGTCAAGCAGTTGAGCCGCTGCGCTGCCGGGTTCGGCGAAGAGTATCTCGTGCAGCGGACGGTCGAGATGGCGGGCAAGGATCGCTGCGCAACGGTCAAGCGCGGCACGAAACACCGGCTGCGTCTGGTACAAGCCACGGCTCATACCGGCATACTGCGAACCCTGCCCGGTAAAGAGAAAGGCAACCCGAGGCGGATCAGTGCGCTCGGCGTGGCGGGCAACAAGGCCAGCGGCAACCTCGCCGCGTGCGTATGCCTCCAGCGCAGCAGCGGCAGCGGCGCTATGCTCAGCCACAACCGCTAAGCGATGGGCAAAGTGGCTTCGCCCACTATTCGCCGTCCAGGCCGCGTCCGCAAGAGGCGGCGCATCGGCGGCAGAAAGGGTCGCGGCGTAGCTCGTCGCCAACGAACGCAACGCCGACGCACTCTTTGCCGCAAGCGCCAAGAGATGCACGGGGCGCTCCTTGGCCTCGGGC
This sequence comes from Candidatus Chloroploca sp. Khr17, assembly GCF_004138165.1. GTDB lineage: Bacteria > Chloroflexota > Chloroflexia > Chloroflexales > Chloroflexaceae > Chloroploca. The sequence goes on along the minus strand of NZ_RYFF01000026.1, from coordinate 55,935 downwards.
TGCGGCGAAACGGGAAGCGCCGGCTCGCGAGCAGGGGCCGCCTCGAGCACCAGGTGGACATTGGTGCCACTAAAGCCGAACGAACTGACACCCGCCACCAGCGGCGCCGCCGTTGGCCATGGTTCCAGCGCCGTTGGCACACGGAGCGGCAACTCGTCCCAGGCAACATGCGGGCTTGGCGTAACAAAATGCAGACTCGCCGGAATATGGCGATGGCGCAACATCAACACCAGCTTGATCAAGCCCGCCATGCCAGCCGTCGCCTCGAGATGGCCGATATTTGTCTTGATCGAGCCAACAACCAGCGGGCGGGTCTCTGGGCGTGCCGGGCCAAAAACAGCCCCGAGCGCCTGCAGTTCAATCGGATCACCAAGCGACGTTCCCGTCCCGTGCGCTTCAACATAGCTCACCTCAGCAGGCGCAAGACGCGCATCGGCCAGGGCCGCCCGGATAACCGCCTCCTGCGCAGGACCATTGGGGGCCGTCAACCCGCTGCTCGCCCCGTCCTGATTCGCTGCCGAGCCGCGGATCACGGCCAGCACCGGATCGCCATCAGCCAGGGCGTCACTCAGGCGTTTGAGCACCAGCGCCGCCACACCCTCGCCACGCACAAAGCCATCGGCGCGGGCATCGCCGAACTTGCAACGAGCGTCGGGCGCAAGCATCTGATACTTCGAGAGCGTAATCGAGTTCTCGGGCGACAGGATCAGGTTCGCGGCCCCAGCAATTGCCGTGCGGCACTCGCCGACCCGCAGGCTCTGCACCGCAAGATGAACCGCGACCAGCGACGACGAACAGGCCGTATCCACGGTCAGACTCGGGCCTTGCAGGCCAAGCACATACGAGATCCGACCCGAGGCAATGCTGTCGGCGACCCCCGAGGCAAAGTAGGCATCCAGACCATCAAGACCACGGGCAGCCAGATGGACGGAACGATAATCGCCAGTGGTCAGGGCAACAAAGACGCCAGTCGGGCTGCCCATCATGCGGCTCGGTGCCAAACCAGCGCGCTCGAGGGCTTCCCAGGTTACTTCGAGCAACAGGCGCTGCTGAGGATCCATCGCCGCCGCCTCACGTGGGGCAAGGCCAAAAAACTGTGGATCAAACCGATCAACCTCACGCAGGAAGCCGCCCTCGCGCTGCGTCATCTTGCCAGGCGCACCGGGATCGGGATCGAAATAGGCCTCAACATCCCAACGCTCGGGCGGGATTGCGCCAATCGCGTCTGTGCCAGCACAGAGCAACTGCCACAACGCTTCAGGGGTTGATGCACCGGGAAAGCGCAGACCGAGGCCAACAAGCGCAATTGGCTCGCGCCGTGCATGTTCAGTTGCTTCAAGCCGGGCCTGAAGCTCCTCGATGGCAAGGAAAGCCCGCTTGAGCGGCGAAAGCTGCGTGCTCTGCTCTGTTACATTGCTCATTGATTTCCCTGAAACTCAGCAAGTCGCTTCAACAACATAGCCTCTACCTCTTCATCAGAAAGATCGGCGATCGCTTCGGCGCTGACGGCAGCAGCGGTTGGCGTGGGTATGGGCTGCGATGGCTGGACGGCCTCGTCGCCGGTGACGAGATGGTCGAGATACCTGGCGATGCCGGCAATGGTTGGATAGTCAAAGACCAGCGTGGCCGGAAGTTTGCGTGGCAGTTCAAGACTCTGCCGTAGCACGTTGCGCAACTCGACCGCCATCAGCGAGTCAAAGCCCAGGTCAAGCAGCGGTTGTTCCCGTTGGAGTGAGCGCGGGTTGGCAATGCGGAGTACGCGGGCAATGGCATGGCGTACCAGATCAACCAGCAGATCGTGGCGCTCGTCAGGCAAGGCTGCCTCAAGGGCAGCCCGCAACTCGGCACCAACCAGTACCGGGGTTGCTGCTGCCACCGCTGTGTCACCGTAGCTCGTGGCAAGCGGCACAACAGTGCGCACGTCGCGCGCCTCGCCAGGGTTCCGGGCAATGATGACATGCTGACCCAACACCGCCGTGGCTTGCTCACGACCGGGAAGGGCCAGCACCTCGGCAAAACCTGCCGCCGCCAGGGCGCTGGCCCAGGTATCGGCAGCGAGCAGCGGATTGTCACTGCGCCAATCGTCCTCAAAACGCTGCCACCCTTCGATCAAGGCGGTCGTAAGATCGAACCAGTGCGGATGGCTGGTAGCTTCATAAAGCACCAACGTGCCTCCGGGAGCCAGCAGCGAGCGCACATGGCGCAGGGTTGCATCGAGATCGCGGGTTGCGTGCAGGACGTTGGAGGCCACGATGAGATCATAGCCTTCGGCAAGCAGGCCCTGTGTGCCAGGCGGTTGCTCGATGTCGCAGCGCACGTAGTGGACAAACGGATAGGCTACGAAACGCTCGGCGGCGCGGGCAAGGAAAAAGTCGGAGACGTCGGTAAAGGTGTAGCTGGTGCGCTCGGGGGGCAGCACGGGCAGCAGATCCGCAGTGGTGCCACCAGTGCCAGCCCCGATCTCAAGCACGCGAAGCTGCCCCTCGGGGCGCGCATGCACCGCAGCAAGCACAACGGCCCGCACGATGCGGTTGAAATAGCGCGCAACCGCCCACTCGTGATAGAGAAAATCTACCGTCACGTATGAGCCATCCGGAAAGAGCGTCGTCAACGCGCTCTCTTCACCAGTGATCACGGCAGCAAGCCGCTCGCCGCAACGACATACATAATCAAGCAGCGGGAGCGTATCGGCAAACACCGTTGCAGCTGTCGCCAGCAGGCTGCCGAGTGGCGGCTCGGTCAGCGGGCCGTCGGCAACAAAACGCTCCTCGTTCTCGCGGCGTAACAGCTTTGCCGTGGCGAGACCATCGAGCCAGCGGGCCAGGAGGCGTTCGTAGGTGGGTACAATGCGGTGATGCTCAACCAGTTCGGCAACCGTGTGCGTCTCGCCGGCGCGGGTAAAGAGGCCCAGGCTGCGCAAGGCGCGCACAATGTAGGCGTCGGCAAGCTGATCCAGCAGGGCCCAGCGCTCGCCATAGGTCTCCACGCGCAAATCAAGCGGCCCCTGCTCAGCCTGGGCCAGCGCTGCCGCAGCAATGACGGGCCAGGGTTCAACCGCATGGTTGCGCTGCGTCGCACGCGTCGCAACCGCCCAGTAGCGGTCGTTCTCCCATGGGTACGTCGGCACACTCAATGTCTGCCGACCATAAGGTCGATCAAAAGCCCGCCAGTCCACCTGCACGCCAGCCACAGCGAGTGCCGCGAGGCCACCAAGGATCTGCGCCCACGGCTCGGTGTCACGGTGCAGCGACGGCACCCAGACCCCACTCGCGTCGGGCCAACCAGACTGCCCAAGCTTGAGCAAAGTCGGGTGCGGGCCGATCTCAACAAAAGTGCGATAGCCTTCCCTATAGAGCGTATCAAAGACCGTAGCAAAACGCACTGGCTCGCGCAGATGACGTCGCCAATAGCGCGGACTCGTGATCGCAGCGTCGACCATCGCCCCGGTTAAACTGGACACCAGGCCGATCTGAGGCTCACTCAGACGCACCTCTGCCGCACTGCGCTCGAATGCATCAAGGATCGGCTCAACCAGGGGTGAGTGCGCTGCAATACTTATGTCAAGTTTGCGATACTCATCGGGGGTCACCTCCAGGGCGGCAAGCACCGCACGCACCGCGTCACGCTGCCCTGAAATCACGGTTGTCTCGGGGCCATTGATCGCGGCGATGCCTACGCGGTCTGCATATGGAACCACCGCCTGCGCAACACGTGCCTCGTCGGCAAAGATCGCCACCATCTCGCCCTCGGCGGGCAAGGTCTGCATCAGTCGACCACGGGCCGCAATCAGGCGCAGACCGTCTTCAAGGCTAAGCACACCCGCCACAACAGCGGCAACATACTCGCCAGCGCTGTGCCCGGCAACCACAGCCGGCCGCACACCCCAGGCCTGCCAGAGCTCGGCCAGGGCGTATTGGAGCGCGAACAGGGCTGGTTGAGCGTAGCGCATGCTGTCAAGCAGCGTGCCATCACCAAAGAGAATGTCGCGCAGCGGGCGATCAATTTCGCTGCGCAGCAACTCGTCGCAACGATCAAGTGCATTCCGAAAGACGGGTTGTGTCTCGTCGAGCGAGCGGCCCATCCCTACATAGTGCGAGCCGTGCCCGGTGAAGAGAAAGACGACCTCGGGCGCGCTACCGGCGGGACTATGCCCAACCGCCAGGCCCTCGGCAGCACCACCCACAAACGCCTCAAGCCGTTCACGCATCGTTGCACTGTCAGGGGCCACGATCGCCAGGCGATGCTCAAGTTGCGCCCGCCCGCAGTTGGCACTAAAAGCTACGTCAGCGAGGTGCTGCTCGGGATGCATTGCCAGGTGCGCAGCATAGCGCCGGGCTAACTCGTGCAACGCTCGCTCGCTTTTTGCCGCGATCGTCATCAGATGCAAGGGACGCTCGGGTGCAGTCGTGGGCTTCGCGATAGGCGCGGGGGCCTCCTCGATGATGACGTGGGCATTGGTGCCACTAAAGCCGAACGAACTCACTCCTGCGATGCGACGACCCTCGGTGTGCCATTCTTGCCGCATGGTCGGTACACGGAGCGGCAACTCGTCCCAGCGGATATGCGGGCTCGGTGTGACAAAATGCAGGTTGGGAACAAACTCGCGGTGGTGCAGCATCAGCACAGCTTTGATCAGGCCAGCAACCCCTGCCGCCGCCTCGAGGTGCCCAATGTTCGTTTTGGCCGAACCAATGACAAGCTCCTCCCGCGGATCACGCCCCGCACCAAACACGCTGCCAAGGGCCTGCACCTCAATCGGGTCGCCGAGTGAGGTGCCAGTGCCGTGGGCTTCAACATAGCCAACCGCACTGGGGGCAATGCCTGCATCGGCCAGGGCCGCCCTGATGACCGCTTCCTGCGCGGGGCCATTAGGCGCAGTAAGCCCGCTACTTCGCCCATCCTGGTTCACTGCCGAACCACGGATCACCGCCAGCACGCGGTCGCCAGCGGCCAGCGCGTCACTCAGGCGCTTGAGCACAACGATAGCGCAGCCCTCGCCACGCACATAGCCGTCAGCGGCAGCATCAAACGTCTTGCAGCGACCGTCGGGTGCCAGCATGCCGGCCTTCGAGAAGGTGATGTTGATCTCTGGTGTGAGAATGAGATTGACGCCCCCAGCCAGGGCCAGATCGCACTCATGGCTACGCAGGCTACGCACCGCCAGATGTACCGCGACCAGCGACGAAGAACAGGCCGAGTCGACCGCCATGCTTGGCCCGCGCAGGCCCAACAGGTACGAGATGCGGCCAGCCGCGATGCTCGCACTATTGCCTGTCGCCAGGTACACATCAAGCAGTTCGGGGTCATTTGCCAGCATCCGCATATAGTCGCTGTTGCTCAAGCCAACAAAAACCCCGGTGGCACTGCCGTCGAGCCTGTCGGGAGCCTGGCCGGCATGCTCCAGCGCCTCCCAGGCCACCTGGAGCAACAAGCGCTGCTGGGGATCCATCTGGCTAGCCTCGCGTGGGGCAATGGCAAAAAAGTGTGGCGCAAATTGATCGATCCCCTCCAGAAACGCTCCATGGCGTGTGGTCATTTTGCCAGGTGCTTCAGGGTCGGCATCGTAGTATTGCTCAAGATCCCAGCGATCAGCTGGAATCGGGCCGACTGCGTCCCCTCCTTCACTCAGGAGCGACCAGAAGGCGTCGGGTGTCGTGCAACCACCAGGAAAACGCAAGCCCATCCCCACGAGGGCAATCGCTTCACGCCCGCTCTGCTCAAGCGCGGCCACACGCTCCTTCAGGGCGCGGATTTCGATGATCGCCCGTTTCAGCGGCGAGAGGTTTTCGGTGGCCGACTCGTTCACACTCATAGATGCTTGCCTTCAGGCGCGGAAACCCGCACCGTTTACGGGCGGGAGGAAGCGCTCTGCTTCAGCCCGCTTCAGCGTACGCTTGCTCGGGCATGCGAATACTGGTATACTACGCTCAGATGTGCGAAGGCACTCGTGGTGCGCACCACGAGCAACGGTTTGCACGTTTCCAACTGAGCCTTCGGGGGTTCTGGCAGGCAACCCGCTGCCAGGTAAAAGGTTCACGGTCTGCGCCACGCACGACACCTTTCGTTGTGCAGGGCCAGGGAAAGCGGAAAGATGAAAGACGAAAGCTGAAACATGGATCATTTTTCATCTTTCATCTTTCCGCTTTCATCTTTCCCCCGGCCTCTTGTGCTGCGCCACCTTCGGGTGGAGGAGCGAGCACAAGCCCAATCGTTCACGATTGGGTATCTGACCGCTCCTCCCTCAATCCATCTAGTTCGGCCAACAACAACGCTTCTGCCTCCTCATCAGTGAGTTGTTCGAGATCGGCAATGCGATCATCAATCACGACGGCTTTGTCAACCGGCGCTACCTCTGGCTGGGACGACGGTGCGAGCACTGTTTCCAAAAAGCTTGTCAGCGCCGCGATCGTTGGGTAATCAAAGAGCAAGGTCGTGGGCAGCGTGCGCCCGACAGCGCCGCCAAGGCTGTTGCGCAATTCGACTGCCATCAGCGAGTCGAGCCCGATCTCGCCCAGTGGTTGCCGTGGATCAACGACGGTGGCGGGCGCAAGCCCAAGAATGCGTCCGGCGTGCTCGCGCACCACGTTGCGTAACAGGGTCTGTCGGTTGCCGGGGGCGGTCTTCGCCAGACGCGCCACAAGGCTCTCGCTATCAGCCGACGAACTCGATGCAGCACGTGATCCAGGCGCGGCATCCACTAGCTCGCGGAATAATGACGGCAGCGCGTTGCCTCCAAACTGATGCCCAAAGGTGCTCCAGTTCACGGGCAATGCGGCAAGTTGGGGTGCTCCAGTTGCGATAGCCGCTGCCAGCAGACGCATACCTGTGTCCGGCGTGATCGTGCGCAAACCTTGATCAAGCAGGCGTTGTCGCTGACGCTCGCCTAGCGCAGCCGCCATGCCCACCTCGCCCCACATGCCCCAGTTGATGCTCAGCGCTGGCAAGCCACGCGCCATGAGTGTGTGGGCCAGGCTGTCGAGATAGGCGTTCGCCGCAGCGTAGGTCGCCTGCCCAGGCGTGCCGAGCAACGCCGCACCTGCCGAGAAGAAGACGAGCCAGTCGAGATCACGGCCCGCGACCAGCCGCCCAAGTGCCTCGGCTCCGGCGACTTTCGGCGCAAGCACGGCCTCGGCACGCGCCCAGGTCTGCTGCGCCACCAGGCCATCGTCAAGCACCCCGGCGGCATGGATGACGCCCCGCAGAGGCGGCAAGGTGGCGTCGATGCGCGTCAGCAACGCACCCAGCGCTTCCTCATCGGCAATGTCGGCCTGGGCAACAAGCACCTCTGCCCCCGCTGCAACAAGCTCGGCAACAGCGGCCTCGGCGGCTGGTGACGGGGCACGCCTGCCAACCAGGGCGAGATTGCTCGCCCCGGCTTCGACCAGCCCGCGGGCCACCGTCAGACCGAGCCCACCGAGCCCGCCGGTAATCAGGTAGGTGCCATCGGCGCGGGTCAGGGGCCGCTGCTGCCCTGGGGTGAGCACAACCTTGCCGATGTGGCGCGCCTGGGCCATGTGGCGCAGAGCGGCATCAGCGTCCTCAAGCGCAAAGGCGCGCAGCGGCAAGGGTTGTAGCGTGCCAGCGGCAAACTCGTTGGTCAACTGCACCAGCAGATCACGTACCAGTGCGGGTTCGCGCTCGCACACGTCGCCGAGATAGATGATGTGATAAACAAGCGCACGCCCTAGCGCAGCCACCTCGGCAGGCTCCCAGATATCGCGCTTGCCGATCTCCAGGAAACGCCCACCATCACGCAGCACGCCCAGACTAGCGGGAATAAACTCGCCGCTCAGCGCATTGAGCACCACATCAACCCCCGCACCGTCAGTTGCCGCACGTATATCGTCGGCAAAACGAAGCGAGCGCGAGTCAAAGACGTGATGCACGCCAAGCGAGGTGAGCAAGGCACGCTTGGCGGGGCTGCCCGCCGTGCCGATCACCTCGGCACCTGCCCGCAGCGCAAGTTGCACCGCCGCCAGGCCAACACCTCCCGCCGCAGCATGAATGAGCACGCGCTCGCCAGCCTTGAGGTCAGCCAGGGTGCGCAGGGCGTACGCGGCGGTGGCAAAGGCAATGGGTATCGTCGCAGCCTCGGCGAAGCTCATGCCAACTGGCTTTGGCAATGTATGGGCCGCCCGCGCTACCGCAAATGTGCCAAGACAATCAAACGCAATCGCCAACACAGCATCGCCAACCGCCACGTCATACACATCTGCGCCCACAGCCTCGACCGTGCCGGCACACTCATTCCCCAGGCCGCCAGCCTCGCCAGGGTACATGCCGAGCACATTCAGCACATCGCGAAAATTCAGACCCGCCGCGTAAACACGGATCACCACCTCGCCCGGCCCTGGTTCTGGCCGGTCTACAGGCTTGAGCGTCAGCCCTTCGAAGGTGCCGCGCTTGGTCACCTCCAGGCGCACAGGGGGAACGTCGGCCGCTTGCCTGGGCACCAACCGCGCCGCCAGCCGTTCGCCTGCACGCAAAGCCACCTGATCTTCGTCACCTGCGCCGAGCAACTCGGCCACGAGCAGAGGCAGCATGCCCGCAGGATCGGTTGGGTCAAGGTCAATGCACCTGAAGCCTGACGCGGGATGTTCGCGTGCGGCCACCCGCGCAAAACCCCAGATCGTCGCGGCGGCAGGCTCAACCAACTCGGCGGCAGATGCCGCCTGCGCCCCAACCGTGACGAGCCACAGCGGAGGCGCGCCAGCTTCAACAAGCGCCTGGGCAAGGTTGAGCGCACCACCAAGGATCGTGCGCTGATCGTTGGCACTGCCGTCAGCCAGATACACAACCCCTCGCAACGCGCCCATAGCAACAACGGCTGCAACCAACTCACGCACCTGAGTTGGCTCGGCAAGATCCGCGTGCCAATGCCCAACTCTCACCTGCGCCAGGGTAGCCGCAGGCGTGACAAGCGTATACGTCGCGTCGGCCCTCGCAAGTTCGCCAACAAGGCGCTCGCCCAGTTCACCCGCGCCGCCAACAATCAGCCAGTGACCTGGCTGATCTGCGGCAACCGCAGGGGGCATACTGCGCCATGCAACCTCATACAGCCAGTTGGTAACTGCCGTCGGCTGTGGCGCAAAAGCAGCCTGGCGGGCTCGTTTGAAGACAATCCGGTCAGCCTTGGCAACAAGCCGCCCATCACGATCAAAAAGGTGTAGCCGTGTGGCAAGCGTCTCGGCACCCTCAGCCTCATCGCCAAACTGGATCGCGCTCCACAAAACAGCATCAGGGCGACCGCAAAAGCAAAAGCCTTCCACACTGATGGGCAGATAGAGCCGATCACTGTCAGCGGGAAGCGCCGCACCAACGACCTGCAAGCAGGCATCCAAGAGAGCAGGGTGAAAGCGATAGCGCCCAGCCTCACCTGCAATCACGTGCGGCAGGCGGATCATCGCGAGCGCCGCATGATCGCCGCGCCATACGCGCTCGATCCCGCAGAAAGCCGGGCCATAGCCCATGCCCATCGCCACAAAGGCGTCGTAGAGCATGCCAACGCTGATCTCATCGGGGCAGACGGCCTTGGCCGCAGCAAGGGTAACTTCAGGTTCGGTGGTTGGCACCAGATCGCGTAACAAGCTCCCCGATGCGTGAGTCAACCACGGCTCGTCAGTGGCACCCTGGCTAACGACTTCGAACTTGACCCCTTGCTCAGCATCGCGTAGTACCACCTGCACCGTGCGCGTCATTTCGTCGGTCAGCGCAAGCGGCCGCTGCACAAGCATCTCGGCAATGGCATACCCAGGCCCAAACGCATGCTCAACGGCCGCCAAGACCTGCTCGATATAGGCTGTCGCCGGAAAGACCGGTGTTCCATAAACACGGTGGCCGTCGAGCAGCGGCAGACGCTCAAGACTCAGCGCAAGCTCAAAAACCTGCGCTGCCAGTACGGGCGAGCGCAAACGCCGATCAAGCAGCGGGTGGATCTGCTCGGCCATTGGCATCCCCGACGAGCGTTTCGGCAGACTGATCCAGTAGCGTTCATGCTGGAATGGATAGGTGGGCAACGCAAGAGAGCGGCTACTCGCCCCGGCGGTAACCGCACGCCAATCAGGGCTGACGCCAGCACCATAGAGCATGCCGAGCGCCTTGAGCATCGTGTAGAGATCGTCGGCCCCGGCGCGCAGCGAGGGAACCCAGACAGCAGCAGCATCGGGCAGGCAGCGACTGCCCGCCGCCGCAAGGATAGGCGCAGGCCCTACCTCGATAAACAGGGTACAACCAAGCTGATGCAGCGCCTGAACACCCGCTGCAAATTGCACTGGCTCACGTAGGTGCCGTCGCCAATAGGTCGCATCGGGCGCACGCTCGTTTGACCACACCGCACCAGTCAGGTTCGCGCCAAGGGCAAGCCGCGGTGGGCGAAAGCTGATCGACCGGGCTTCCTGCTCAAACGCCGCCAGGATCGGCTCCATCAGCGGCGAATGAAACGCGTGCGACGTCACCAGGCGGCGGGTCTTGACACCCTCGGCGGCAAAGGCTGCGCAGATCACCTCGACCGCAGCCTCTTGCCCAGAGATGACCGCATGCTCTGGCTCATTCACCGCCGCGATCGTGACACGATCACCAGAGCTAGCCAGAGCACTGCGTACACGTTCAGGCGTCGCAAAGATCGCAGCCATGGCACCGCCAGCAGGCAGACTGCCCATCAAACGGCCACGCGCCGCCACCAGACGCAAGCCGTCCTCCAGGCTCATCACACCGGCAACCACGGCAGCGACATACTCGCCAAGGCTATGGCCGAGCACCGCCGCAGGCGTGATCCCCCACGAGCGCCAGAGTTCGGCGACAGCGTACTCGAGGGCAAAAAGCGCCGGTTGCGTATAGGCCGTCTGATCAAGCAAGGCCGCTGCCTCGCTCCCTTCACCAAAGATCACCTCACGCAGATCATGCGCAAGCTCAGGGCGCAAAAGTTCGGCACAGCGATCAAGCGTCGCACGCACGATCGGCTCGGCCTCATAAAGCCGCCGCCCCATCCCAAGATACTGCGCTCCCTGGCCGGTGAAAAGCAAGGCAACCTTCGGCGTCGTGGCCCGGTCTATCCGCCCTGCATACACGCCCTGAGGCATCTCACCAGCAGCAAACCCCGCAAGCTGTTCACGCAATTCCGTTGTCGTCGCTGCCACAAAGCTGGCCCGCTCGGCAAAATGCGTGCGGCTCCGGCTCGCTGCTGCACAGAGATCAGCCAGATCCACCGAACTGCGCGCCAGCAACGTAGCATAGCGTGCCGCTAGTTCCCGCAACGCTACAGGCTCTCGCGCTGAAAGCGGGAGCAACTGCACCGGACGTGCCTCGCTCGGCGCTTCAGGCTCCGCCACAACCGGGGGTTCCTCCAGGATGACGTGGGCATTGGTTCCACCAAAACCAAACGAACTGACCCCCGCCAGGCGCGGGCCATCCCCAGACGGCCACGGACGCGCCATTGTTGGTACCTGCACGCCGAGTTGCGCAAAGGCAATGTGCGGGTTAGGCTGGGTGAAATGCAGGCTCGGCGGAATCACGCGATGCTTCAGCGCCAGCGCAGCTTTGACCAGGCCCGCGATGCCGGCCCCGGCCTCAAGGTGCCCAATATTCGCCTTGACTGAGCCAACAAGCAGGGGGCGATCAGCCGGGCGTCCCACGCCGAGCACCGTGCCCAGGGCCTGCAATTCAATTGGATCACCAAGCGCAGTGCCCGTGCCATGCGCCTCTACATAGCTCACCTCGTGGGCAGTGACCCGCGCATCAGCCAGCGCCGCCCGCAACATCGCCTGCTGAGCCACGCCATTCGGCACCGTCAAGCCACTGCTATAGCCATCCTGGTTCACCGCCGAGCCACGGATGAGCGCATAGATCGGCAGATCCTCGGCAAGCGCACGTCGAAGCGGCACGAGCACCAGCATCACAACGCCTTCGCCACGCACATACCCATCAGCCTGCGCATCACCAAACTTGCAGCGCCCGTCAGGCGCAAGAAATTTGTTCAGGCTGATCGAAATGTCAGGCGCCAGGAGCACATTTGACCCACCAACCAGCGCCAGGTCACACTCCCGATGGCGCAGGCTCCGCACAGCCTGATGCACCGCAACAAGCGATGACGAGCACGCCGTATCGATCGCCATGCTCGGGCCATGCAGATTCAACACATACGAGAGTCGATTCGCCGTGATGCACAGCACATTGCCCGACGTCATGTAGGTGTCGATCAGCGTCGGATCGGCAGCCTGGGCCGGTACCTGAAGCCGCCCATAGTCGTTGAGACCAATCCCAATAAAAACACCGGCATTGCTGCCCGCCAGTCGCCCTGGAACAATCGTCGCATCTTCCAGCGCTTCCCACGCCGTCTCAAGCACGAGGCGCTGCTGGGGATCCATCGACGCGGCCTCGCGAGGTGAGATCCCAAAGAAATGCGGATCAAATTGATCGACTCCCTCAAGAAAGCCGCCAAAGCGCGTCGGTATCTTGCCGGGAACATCTGGTTCCGATGACCAATAGGCCTCGTTATCCCAACGATCCACTGGCACTTCCGCGATGGCGTCGCGTCCTGTGCGTAACAATTCCCAGTACGCCATAGGCTCAGTGACGCCACCCGGCAGACGGCAGCCGATACCGACGATCGCGATCGGCTCGCGCCCGGCCTGCTCTACTTCATCTACGCGCGCCCGTAGCTTGCGCAGAGCCACCAGCGCGCGCTTGAGTTGCTCGAGATCGGCGGCGTGTTCCGGGGTCATCGTCATGCCCTGTCTCCGTTACAGATCAATCGCATCAAGTTCGGCATCAAGCAGTGCCTTGAGATCATCGCGGGCTACTCCATCCAACTCATCATGCGCAGCTTCCTCAGGCGTTTCGGATAGCACGACGGGAAAAAGCTCAACCAATAGGTGTCGTGCGAGCCCAGCCGCCGTTGGATAGTCGATCGCCAATGTAGCCGAGAAAGTTCGCCCAAACTTTTGCCCCAACAGGCTGCGCAATTCAAGCGCTGTCAGCGAATCCATGCCCATCTGAAAGAAGCCTCGGTCAGGGGCAACCTGGTCGGCATGCTCAAAGCGCAATACCGTCGCAACCAGCCCACGCACCGCTTCCAGGCAACGCTCGTATCGCTCGCTCGCAGGGGTCGCCGTCAGTACTGCCAGCAGATCATGCTGTACCGTGGCCGCTTGCGGGCGAAGCGCTCCTTCGTCAGCGAGTTGGCGCAAGAGTGCATTGCCATCACCACGAGGCAAGCTGCCAAGCAAGGTTGTCCAATCGATTGCTGCCACAGCAATATGGGCACGCGGATCGCTTCGCAACAGCCCAAACGCAGCAGCAGCGCTGGCCGGCTCCATCGCGGCAAGCCCACGCCGCTCAAGGTGGGCATCCCGACCCTCACGCGTGGCAAGGCCAACTTCGTCCCAGCGCCCCCAACTAATGCTCAGCGCAGCCAGGCCCGCAGCGCGCCGCATCTGGGCCAGCGCATCGAGGAATGCGTTTGCCGCAGCATAGTTGGCCTGACCTGGCATGCCAATCAGGGCGTTGGCAGACGAACAGACCACAAACATGTCAAGGTCTAGGCCAGCCGTCTGCTGGTGCAAATTCCACGCACCAAGCACTTTGGCATCCATGACGCGCTCAAAATGGCCCCAGCGTTGACCAAGCAGCGCAGCATCATCAAGCACGCCTGCCGTGTGAATGATGCCGCCAAGCGGTGGCATCGATGCCGCGATCACCGCCAGAGCTTCCGCCAGCGAAGCGGCTTGCGCAACGTCGGCCTGCAGGTAGATGATCTGCGCGTCACGCTCGCCATATGCACGCAGCAGCGCTTCGTACGCTTCGCCAGGAACGCTACGGCCAAGCAAGGCGACGTTGCGGGCGCCATTGTCCAGCATCCAGCGGGCGAGCACACGCCCCACGCCACCAAGCCCACCAGTAATCAGGTAGGTCACATCAGGCCGTAGAGCCGGCCCAGGCGGGCCAAAGCGTGTTCGACTGAGCCGCGCTCCCTGGCGCACACTGCCACGCAAGGCAACCTGATCCTCGCCGTCACCCGCAAGAAGCGCATCAAGCAACCGTTGAGCCACATCCGCCCTACTATCATCCAGATCGATCAATCCGCCCCACTGCTCTGGGTGCTCGTTAGCCAGAACCCGCCCCAGCCCCCACAGCGTCGCTTGTTCGGGCGCAACGGTGTTGCTGCCTGCATCAACCGCCCCCTGGGTAATCAGCCAGAGCCGCGCCCCAGCCTGCTCAGCGGCAAGCGCCTGAGCGACACTCAAAGCACCACCCGCAAGCTCCTGAAGACGGGACAGCAATTGCTCAACCGTCAGGCCGCTGGTCGCACTGTACCCGATCCCCCATGTGTACACAACGGCATCCCACCTCTCGCTTTGGGGCGGCAATGCTTCGGTGAACAGCCTGCGCATACCCTCGCTGTCGGCAGGATCGACGCGATAACTGCCAGCATCCAGTTGCGCAAAAGCATCCCCAGGATAGACTAATACAGCGTGGCTGCCCTGTTCCTGCACGAGCCGGGCTAGTTCTTCACCAGGTCCCGTGCCGTTGGCAAAGATCAACAGGTGCGCCGAACGAGGATGCGAGGTAGGCGCAAGTGGCCGCCAGGTCAACTCGTAGAGCCAATCAGCCGCCCGTGCTTGCGCGGCACGTTCCTTGAGCGCATCACTCGGTGCCGCAAAATGCACCCCTGTGACGCCCATTGCCACCTGGCCTTGCTCATCAAGCAGGTACACCTCACCGCCATGCCCATCAACGCTCGCCTCGTTGCATCGTGCATACACCCACACCGGGATCAGACCCTCGTGCCATGCGACGTTCCCAATCTCGGTCACCACCTGCTCGTCAGCAACACGCTCTGCGACCAATTCACGGAGCAGGCCCATGCCCGCCCCAAGAGCAAGAGCGTCAGCCAGTTCCTGCCGCTCCTCATCAACAGGTGCCAGCCGGGCCAATGCCTCATTGCTGCTACGACGCACATCGATCAGCCCGACAGGACTTGCGCTCGTAACAGGCACATCGGGGCAAATGGCATCAAGCGCAAACGCCTGCGTCACCATGTCCACGCTGGCATCAACGCGCGCCTGCACGTGCGCCACCCAGGTTTCATCCTCCCCAGGCCGACTAAAGATCCGCACGTTGCGCTCGCCATCCGCCCTGGCAAGCACAACCTGAGACATGCGCGTCTCATCACCTGCCAGGATAAGCTCCTGCTCACAAACAACTTGCCCGAGATGCACGCTTCCTGAGCCTGCCGCAGCCTGAAGAGCCTGGCCCACATAGTATGCCCATGAGAGAAACTCAACCCCAGCAATGCGCTCGCGTAGCACGGGAGGAACGGCGCTTGCCTGGATGCTGCCAATCCAGATCCGGGTATCAGGCATAATGGCAAGAGACGGCAACTGCCGACCAAGCAGCGTGCCATCGGAGACAGATGTCATCGCCGGATCAGACGTCGTTGGCAACATCCAGTAGCGACGCCGCTGCCACGGATACGGGGGTAGTGCCACATGCGTACCGCCTGCTGGATGCAGGGCGTGCCAATGCGGGGCAATGCCATGCGTATAGAGCGTACCAAGTGCCCCGAGCATACACACGCGGTCAGCCAGGCCGCGTTGCAGCGACGGCAACGTCAGCCCTCTCCGCTGATGGTACTCAAGGGTCTCCTCTACCGGCCCAAGCAAGATCGGGTGCGGACTCATTTCGATATATGCGCTCACTCCATGATCATGCAACTGAACGACCGCGTCTGCAAAGCGCACCGGCTGACGTAGATTATGCATCCAGTAAGCGGGGCCAAGCGCGGCTCGCGCCGCCTCGCCGACCAACATGTCACCAGTCACCGTCGAGCAGAGCGGCGTATGCGCAGGCAGCGGCTCAATCGTCGCGAGTGCCACCACCAACTCATCAAGCAACCCGTCAACCTGCGGGCTATGCGAGGCCACATCAACTTTGACCAGGCGGCAAAAGATATTGCGCGCCTGGAGCTGCGCCAGGACACGCTCAAGCGCAGTCGGATCGCCAGATAATACCGTCGAACGTGGGCTGTTGCTCACCGCAACGGCCAGACGATCTTCTAACCCCGCAATGGCTTGATGCGCCTCAGCAAGCGGCAGGCTCACCACAGCCATCGCCCCCTGCCCACGCACACGGCGGAGCAAACGGCTGCGCCGGCAAATGATTGCTGCGGCATCCGCCAGGCTCAGCGCACCCGCAACATGTGCGGCCGCTACTTCACCCATGCTGTGACCAACCACAGCGGTAGGCTCGATCCCCCAGGCCCGCCAGAGGGCCGCCAGCGCGACCTGAATAGCAAAGAGCGTGGGTTGCACCACATCGATCTGATCCAGACGCGACGTACGCTCATCGGCGGTCAGTTCTGTTAGCAACGACCAACCCGCCTCGTGGTGAATGACCTCGTCGCAGTGGGCAAGCGCAGCCGCAAAGACAGGCTCTTCATCGAGCAACTGGCGGGCCATGCCAAGCCACTGCGAACCCTGGCCGGGGAAAACAAACGCAACCTGCAGAGGCTCTCCAGCCGCCTCACCCTGCCGAAGCGCCGGATGGGTGCCGCCAGCCGCAAAAGCCGCCAGGGCCGCCACGGCTTCGGTGCGATCGTGGGTTGCAACCGCAAGCCGATGACCAAGGTGGGCCTGCCGCGCCCCGGTAGTATAACTGAGCGCAGCCAGGCTCAAACCATCTGAACTCACCACGCCCTGCACCGCACGAGCACGCTCAACCAGGGCCGCAGGCGTATGGGCCGAGAACACCAGAAGCTGCGCACGCCGATCAAGGGCTGTTCCAACAGATTGAACTGGTGCCTCCTGAAGCACCACATGGGCGTTCGTACCAGCAATGCCGAACGAACTAACACCGCCTGTCGCAGGCCGACCATCGTCAGGCCAGAGTTGGGCCTCGGCACAAATCGCCAAGCCATCCCAGCATATGTTCGGATTTGGCTCTTGCAAGTGCAACGACGCGGGAATGTGTCGATGCTTGAGCGCCAGGGCTACCTTGATCATCCCGGCAACACCCGCCGCGCCCTCAGTATGGCCAAGGTTCGTCTTGATTGAACCAACCAGACACGGCCGATCAGCAGGACGGCCCGCGCCAACAATCGCTCCCAGGGCACCAAGTTCAACCGGATCGCCGGCACGCGTCCCCGTGCCATGGGCTTCAACATAGTGGACTGCCTGCGGATCAAGGCCGGCGTTTGCATACGCACGACGCAGCATCTCTTCTTGCCCAAACTGCCCAGGCGTCGCAAGAAACCCGCTGCTCCGTCCATCGTTAGTCACAGCGCTCCCACGAATCACCGCGTAGATCGGGTCGCCTGCGGCAAGCGCATCAGAGAGCCGGCGCAAGGCCACCATTGCGGCCCCATCGCTACGCACATAACCATCAGCAAGCGCGTCACCAAACTTGCAGCGACCGTCAGACGCCAGCATACGCGATTGCGAATAGGCAATGGTGATATGAGGCTGCAAGATCACATTTGCCCCGCCAGCAAGCGCCAGAGGGGTTTCACCACTCCATAGGCTCTGACAGGCCAGGTGGATCGCCACCAGAGAAGAAGAGCACGCGGTATCAACGGTTATGCTTGGCCCCATGATATCAAGCATATACGCAATCCGGCCCGAAGCAGTATAACGTCCACTGCCAGTTGTCATATAGAGATCGAGCCTGGAAGGATCGGCAAACAGACGCGACTCAAACTCATTGAGCCACATCCCAACAAAGACGCCCGCCTGCCCACCACGCAAACTTGCGGGCGCAATGCCCGCATCGGCAAGCGCCTCCCACGCAACCTCAAGCAACAGGCGCTGCTGCGGATCAAGGCGTTCGGCCTCACGGGGCGAAATGCCAAAAAACTCGGCGTCGAACAGATCAATATCGTCGAGAAAACCTCCCCAACGGGTCATAATCTTGCCCGGCATCGCAGGCCGCTCGTCGTACAAACGCTCACGATCAAAGCGGTCAGGTGGGATGAGACCCACAGCATTGACGCGGTCTTCAAGCAATTGCCAGAGCTTCGCCGGGCTATCGGCACCACCTGGCAACCGACAGCCAATGCCGACGATCGCGATCGGCTCGCGGTCGCCCGTTGCCTGACCCTTTGATCGCATCGCCTGCTCGCTCATCGCTCTGCTCCTTGCTGCCCTCCGAGTGCGCGCACAATCTGGTCGATCAGCGCACGTCGCTCGGTCTGCAAATAAAAGTGCCCACCTGGAAACTGAACGACCTCGAACCCGGCAGCCGTCTGCGTCCGCCAGGCCTCTAGGTCATCTGCCGTAGCCCGTACGTCGCTCGCGCCACCAAGCGCCACGATCGGGCAACCAAGCGGGGCCTCACTGGTGTACGCATAGGTCTCGATCACCTCGAGATCCGCCCGCAAGGCGGGCAGAAAGAGGCGGAGCAACTCGATATCTTCAAGGATCACCCGCGGAATGGCGTTGTAACGCCGCACCATCGCGCCAACAAACGGTCCGTCAGCAAGCTGATGCACATGAGGCTCGGTCTCAGGCAACTGCGGGGCTCGGCGTCCCGAAACAAACAGGCAGACCGGCGGTGGCACACCGATGCGCCGCAAGGCGCGGGCAAGCTCAAACGCAACGAGCGCCCCCATGCTATGCCCAAATAATGCATATGGCCGTGCCGCAAGCGGCGCTACCGCTTCAGTCAAGGCCTCGATCAAAAGCTCCATCCGTCGTACCGGATCTTCGCGCAGGCGGGTCTCACGCCCTGGCAACTGCGCGATGCTCAGCGCCACACGTGACGGCAATGCCTGGCGCCACGGCCGGTAGACAACCGCGCCGGCCCCAGCATAGGGCATGCAAATCAGGCGGACAGCGGCATCTGGCTGCGGTGGTTCAGGCTCGACCAGCCAGCGCTGAGTTGTCAACAGAGTCTGCGTCTTCATCTATGCTGCTCCTTCGCTGCCCTCTACCAGAATGCCAGTGAGCCGCGCAAGCTTCAAGAAACCCATTCTCGCGTTTTGTTCTCGTCGTGCCACGTTGATTGGTCAGCTGCATCAATGAATCTTCGCATCACAAGCTCAAGCGTAATCAACGGGGCAATCTTGCCAATCGTCCAGAGCTCATCACCACGCTGGTGCCGCTCCCAAAGCAGCCGTACCATCGCCGGATCGAAGAGACCGCGTTCGAGCGTGCGTGGGGCAAGCAGAATCGCTTCAGCCCAGGGCTTCAACTCATGGCGCAGGTAGTTTTCGTAGTCGGCGTAGAGCCGCGGACGCTCTGGAAAGTATGGCCCGGCCAGCCTGTTCACTACGCGTTGCGTTCGGTGCATGGCCCGATGCCTCCCACGCACCAGCGGGCTGCTATGCGGCGGCAGGTTATCCTTTTCACACGGGATATGCGCAAGGGCTGGCATCCGTCTGGTGATCACCGCCCGATGGAGCACAGGCGACGCAAGAATTGACATTGGCAGGCTGTAGAGCCAATTGATCAGATCGTAATCAAAAAAAGGGCAGCGTACTTCAAAGGCCGAGCGCTGAAAGACGATCATGTTCTGGGTCGAACGTCGACAGTGCTGGAGTATATAAAAGTAATCGGCACGATACGGTGGCGCATAATGAGCCGTCCGCGCCAATTCAGCCGTCAATGACTCACGCGCCCGCCCCGCAAGGTTGCCATCAAGAAAGAGGGCCGAGGCTTCCTCGTCGGTAAGACCGGGCCAGGTAAAGGCTCGACAAAACCCTTCGTACATACGTGCCGCTAAGGTCGCCTCGCTTGTCGCTTCACGAAATAAATAATCATCAGCATATTCGCCGATCCGCCCGCCCATTGTTGTTCCACCATCCCATCCACTCAGGTGGACATCGATCAGCGCGCTGGCCTCTTCCAGTGTACTCATCCCATGCGCATGCATCCAGCTATGCATGCCCTCGGTGAGCATCAGGTGACGATCAGCCTCTTCCAATACCCAGCGGCCATCATCAAGCGAAAACCAGCGATGTGGTCGCCCGGCACACTGTGCCAGTGCAGTTCCATAATGCACGTCACGACTACTTGCCGCACCAAAGGTCAGTGTCTGCACGGGCCTATCTGGGTGAATAAAGCCGAGGATCGTGCGCCCATCAAGCCCACCACTCAGATAGACGCCTACCCGCGCTGGCGGCAACGTCATGACGTCAATCGCACGCTGAAAACGGCCAATCGTCTCCTCAACGGCCTCGTCAAAACTCACCCGTGGCGCAGGCTTGATCGCATCAAAATCCCAATATTTCGTCAACACCACCTTACCATCGGCAGGGGTATAGCGCAGAATAGCAGCAGGCGGCAACAAATGCACACCCTCAAGCCATGTGCGCTCGCCAAGCAACTGCTGAAACCGTACATATTCGGCAACGGCAGTATAATCGAGCCGACGCGGCACCCCGGGGGCCGCCAGCACGCCCTTGATCTCGGGGGCAAAGATCAATGCGCCAGCGGGATGTGCGTAGTAGTGCGGGTACAAGCCAAAACGGTCGTTGACAATGATCAACGCGCCCACACTCTCGTCCCATACCGCTACGGTAAACGCGCCATTGAGCCGGGCAAGGCCGGTCGCACCCTCGCGCAAATACATCGCCAGCGCCAGGGTCGCATCATCGGCATCAACTGCCAGTGCGCCCGCCGCGTGTAGTTCGGCCCGCCGACGATCCTGATAATAGAATTCACCACAAAGACAGAGGTGAACACATCCATCCGCATTTGTCACTGGTTGGGCGCGGCGATTGAAAATACCAATGCCGACATGGCCCAACGCCCCTTCGGCACCGGCCGCCCCAAGCGTGACCACCGAACGCCGCTGGTGACTCAGCGCCACCCCCATCGTACGGGCAACAGTGACAGCCGACGCGGTTGAGCCAAAGTAGCCGAAAACCCCGCTCATATCACACGCCTCCTGCGCATAATCAGGGCCATCACTTGCGCCACAACCGCCCGGTCAACCAGGCGCAGCATCACAACAAGAATGCTATAGCTCACCATCCCAAGCGCCACCGTTACTGGCAAAATTGTAAACTGCCCCGCACCCCAGACCACACCACCCATCGCGAGCGTTGCCGCAGATACGAGCAGCAGTGTAACCCCCACTTCGCTCGTATGCAAATGCTTGCCGATCAATCGGTAAAAGAGGATCGCATTGATGCCATCAGTCAGCACCGTCACAACTGCCGCGCCAAGCATGCCAAACGCCATAATCGCCGGCGCGTACAAGACAACCCCAATCAGGGCTCCTGTCATAAATGTGCGCCACGCGGCACGTTCTAGGCCCACTGCCGCCGTCACATTGCCGGCAAACGCATTGAACAGCCGCAACGGGATGTCCCAACTGATGACCGCCAGAACCACCGCCGCTGGCGCAAAGGCTGGACCATAAAGCAACGCAATAATCTGGGGGGCAAGCAGCGACGTTCCCATCGCCACAGGCAACGCAAAAAGCGCGAGCCACTTTATGCTTATCCGGGTCCAATGATGCACCGTCTCACGATCACTCACATAGGTACGGGCCAGCGACGGCGTAATCACCGTCAAAAACCCTCCAAGGATCGAGATCGCCGTTGGTACCAGTTTATACGCCGCACTGTACCACCCAACAACTTCGCTCGGCTGGAGCAAGCTCAATAGAACGGTATCAATGTTAAAACTGATCGTCAAGGCAAGCGCACTCAGCGCGAACGGCAGACTCGCACGCAAAAAACCCGGTACAGCTCTCCGGTCAAAGTTGAAATGCACTGGATCAAGATGAATGTATCTGAGGCAGCCCAGGCAAACAACGATCTGCAAGAGCATGACCACTAGTCCGACACTCACCAGCGCCACGAGCCCGCCGCCCATCAGCAGTACCGGTACCCCAATCGCAATGGTGCCAACCTGACCAACCACCTGGCACAACGTCCAAAGGTCATACCGCTCATGAGAAGTAAAGATGACCATCAACGGGGCCAACACCGCAGCAAGCACATACGTCAGGCTCAAGACGAGGATGCTCAGAACAATGACGCGTTCATAGCCAAGGCCAAGGGCCAGCAGGGGCAACAATCCAATGCCCGCAAGCGCCAGCAAGAGACGCACGCCAATCAGCAACCAGAGCAACTCGGAAAGACGCGAACGATCCTGCGCCAGCGTACGCTCAACATACTGCGTCATCCCAAGTTCAAAAAAGATGCCAAAGAGACCGCCAAATGCAAGCACCGTGGCATACTGTCCATAGACACTCTCGCCAAGG
This sequence comes from Candidatus Chloroploca sp. Khr17, assembly GCF_004138165.1. Taxonomy (GTDB): domain Bacteria; phylum Chloroflexota; class Chloroflexia; order Chloroflexales; family Chloroflexaceae; genus Chloroploca. The sequence continues at coordinate 33,729 of NZ_RYFF01000026.1, read as the reverse complement.
GTACGTACGTAAAGGATCGTGTAGGCAAACGTCAATAAGCGGATCAGACCGCCACCCGAAGAAACAAAGAGCGTATTGCGAAGGATCGTTCTCCCGAGGGAAGATCTGGTCTGAGCATCCGTATTTGCATCTGTCATCTAATCTGGCAAACGCCCCTTCAGCATATACAAACTATTTCCTGAACAGACACATGTAGATGCAAAATGCATTATTGCAGATATTTCGATTTACTCCATAATGATGATTTTCGTTGTCTATTAGGATTATATTATGGCACTGCAAATCGTTGTGGGTGCTACGAGGCTATCATGGTGATCTAACACTATGCTAAATCATTCCTGATATGCAGATGACTAAATGTATAATTCACCCTCCTTGCCATCAACCCAGCCACGGCTGAGCGTGTCCTCAGTCCGATCCGCCGCGCCCCTGCTCTGCCTGGGATCAGCACCACCCAGGTCGGTGCGCACGTGAAGCATCAGATCCCGCACCTTCTCAGCCTGGAAACGCTGCGCCAAGAGGTGCTGGGGACAAGGCTGATGCGCTTCCTCTGCAAGAGCCCGCGCACGCGCAGCCAACAAGAAACGCAGATCCGCGCATGGTTGGCATCGCTTGATGGCATGAAACTCGATTATGAGGCTTCCTTATGCAGGATTGTCCAACACCTCTGCCAGGGCGGCGAGTTGCGCTGTCACATCGGCGACGCTCACCTCTGCCAGGGCGGCGAGTTGCGCTGTCCATCGGCGACGCTACGCATCGCGGTCACGCAGACGTTGATCCCAGCGGCGGCGAGCGCCAGCACATCGCGCTCGCGGTTCTCCTGCTGGCCGGCAAGCACCAGATCAGGCCGCAGGGCCGCGATCGGTGACGGCATCCCACAACCGCACGTGCCCATCCTGCCCAGACGAAGCCATGATCCGTCCTTCAGGATGCCAGTCGAGCGCGGTGGTGACCATCGTGTGGCCGGGAAGCTCATGAAGGCGCGTACCGTCGGCGGCAAAGATGGTGATCGGGCCATCAACGGTTGCAGCCGCCAGGGATTGCCCATGGGACGCCCAGCGCAGGCTGATGATGTAGCCGTCGAGTTGCGCCTGCCAGCCCTGGGTGAGCGTGGGGCGAAGCGGATCGGTCGGCACGGCGCGACCACGTTGGCGAGAAGAGAACATCGCGGCTCCTTATACCAGGCACGCCTGGAAGTCGGCATGCAATGCGTCGCGATCCAGGTTGCGTCCGATGAAGATGAGCTTGTTGGTGCGTGGATCGCTGCCCCATGCGTGGTGCGGGCGACCATCGAAGAGCATATGCACGCCCTGAAAGACAAAGCGGCGCGGGTCGTTGGCAATGCGCAGCACGCCCTTCATGCGGAAGATGTCGGTGCCTTGCTCGCGCAGCAGCCGTGCGAGCCAGGCGTTCAACCGCTGTGGGTCAAGGTCTCAAGCCTTCGTTTGATCCTCGTCAGGGCAGGCCTCAAGCTCCATCGCCAGGTGGTGGTGGCCGAGCTCAATCTGATGCGCAGCGTGGCCGCCGGTGTGGCACGAAGGGACGATAGAGCAGCTTTCACGGATTGCTAACCTTTATAGGGCGGGAAGCCCCAGAGCTGATGCAACGTCCCAATAGGGTTAGGTGGCATCCGCAGATGACGCAGATGATAGCTTCCGTATCTGCGTCATCTGCGGGCGATCAGGATGACGTTGCATCAGCCGCCAGCAGCATGACAAAGCCGCTCAGGGAGGGCATCCTCCCTGAGCGGCTTTGTCATGCCATACGCACAGACGGCAAGGCCATGCGAGAAGTGGTTACGGCAAGGTCAGCATATAGGCCACCAGATCTTCAATCTGTGCTGAGGTGAGCCCCTGTTGTTGTTGATAGACCGCTGGCATCGTTCCTGCAGCGAAGCCGTCCACGACATAGGCGTTCGGGTTGATGATCGAGACGCGCAGGTACTGCGCGGCACTCAGGTCAGGCTGGCGTGAGGCGGCCGTAGCGCCAACACCGCTCAGACTCGGCCCCACGAGGGTGCCGCTCCCCGGAGCGATATTGTGGCAGGTAATGCAGTTGATCCCGCCTACGGCGATGGCCTCGGACGGCAGGGCGACGAAGAGGGCAGCACCAGCAGCAGCATCGCCGGTGGTCTCCACAGGCCCGGCCTCGGCAGCGCTGACGGGTGCCGCAGTGGCTTGCGTCGCACGGCTACGGGCAGCAACGGTCGGGGCTGGGGTTGCGGTCGGGGCCGAGGTTGCGGTCGCGGCCGGCGGTAGGGTGGCAGCAACCGGCTGCGGCGGCATGGCCGTCGTAGCCTGCTGACCCATCCCTCCGCCGAAGATAACGATCAACCCAACGCCAACCACCCCCAGAACCAGGGCGGCACCGATCAGGATCAGCAACGTGGGATTGAGCAGTGAGGGCTCGGTGTGCGCAGGTCTAGATGATGATGACCCGCGGCGATCATGGTTCGTTGGACGCCAACTCATATGCATACCTCCATAAGATGCCAAAGTGATGAACAATAGTTCGTGCTAGTTGATGGTCGATGCGCTGAATCATAGGCGGTACCTGATTGGAGAGCGCAGAACGCCGAACGCAAAGCGCAGAGCGCAGAACGCCGAACGCAGAGCGCAGAACGTCAAGCGCAGAACGTCAAGCGCAAAGCGCAGAGCGCAAAGCGCAGAGCGTCAAGCGCAAAGCGCAAAGCGTCAAGCGTCAAGCGCCAAACGCCGAGAACGGCAGGCACACGCAACGATTTCAGCGCACCGTGAGGTGGGGGCGCACTTTTGGCGGAGGGAAGCTGGGTGGCGGAAGATAGATACGCACCGTAGCGATGAGGAAATCAAGCCTGAGCACGATAATGAAGATGACGACCAGCATCGGCGGGGCAACCTGGAGGGCTGGGTAGACCGCGCGGGGGCCGCTCCAGACCGCCGAGAAGGGTGCGCTTACGCTGGATGTTATTCTAGGTTCGAGGTCGCAGAGAAAGATCTGCTGTTCGCTCGTCAGCGTTGTGTGCTGACGGGAAAACGCGCAATGGATGAGGCACAGGATGGGGTTGATGAAGCCAATGAGCAAGGCAGCAGTGCAGCTGATCACCGTCGCAGTGCGAGGCATGAGCGGCAGGAAACTCGACCGGGTTCGTCGCTTGACATGCGTTGCTATCATTGATGCGCTTTCGCCTGCGGGCGATGGATCTGGACGAGCGGAATTATACCACGTGATGCCCTTCCTCCAACCATCAGATCAGCGTTGTCCTATGTGCTACCGCTTTCGTCCATCTTGGAGTAGCACGACGCGAATCAGTCACTTGTTCACACCGCTGATCATCTGCGCTCCGGCGGCGGCGATGCGCCCAGAGGTGCAATCTCCCTACGCACCTAGGCTCACCCTGCGCGACCTTCGCGCTGGTCAGTTCGCGTAGGGTGCCGCTGCCAACGAAGCGGGCAACCCACGACCCCGACGCATGGATGCGCAGCGCGATGCCGATTGCCGCTGCATTCAGTAGTCTGGGAAATAAGTTTTCTGCTCTGCTGCCGAAGGGAGTGCCGGCTTATGATCTTCCCGAAATGAATCCGGTCTAGCCCGCGCAGGCGGGCTTCGCTTCCCCTCGCCGAGGGCTTCAGCCCCACGGCATCGGGCGCATACCGAATTATGTACTGGAAGACCATAACGGCTCGGCTCGTGGTGTGCAAAGGCCATCTTCGTGGCCTGATTCAGCCGACGAAGGTCGGCTTCGCTCGCGGTAGCCGAGCCGTGTACGACGACGGTATGGGCGGATGAGTGCGATCCGCGCACATGGTGGCACGCACCAACGGAAGATGCAGTCGCCCTAAGCAGGTGCTTGGCGCGAAATGGCAGAGCCCTGGCTATCAGACATGGTGCCTTCGACTTGCGGATTGAGGCCTACACGACAAGGGAACTTCTCGGCACCCTTGCCCTAGATTGGTGAGGCCCTGCGTCGCATCGTTCGCCCGTGACGCCAATGCCCGCGGCGGCGCGATCTGGATTGGCGCGAACCCGGGTACGCGCTTGCATGTTTTGAACACAACTTTCGAGAGCAACCGCACTACCAGCATTACTGACGAAGATAATCAGGGCGGCGCGATCTTTGCCGCCAATATCTACGAGACGGTCATTGTTGGCGCCAGCTTCAATGACAACGAAGCGGGCAGCGGCGGGGCCTTCGGCGGCATTGCTACTGGTCTGCTGGTCTACAATAGCGCATTCACCGACAACCGGGCTGCCGACGCCACCGCTGGCGGCATTGTTGTGCGCGGGCACGGCGGGGCGGCGCGCTGCACCTGGATGGCGTGTCGAACTCCTTCAACCCGGATGCGCGCAATACGGTCGAGGTCTGCGGCTCGCTGTTCGACGGCAACACAGCTCCGGCGATAAGAGAGAGGAAAGAGGCCAAGCGCAGCTTTGCTGCTGCGGGGCAACTTCATTGCCCCGCAGCAGCAAAGCTGCTATAATCACGCTCGTGATGAAATACACAAAAAATGAAAGCCTGTATTTCATACCGACCTCTGGGCATCGGTTGGCTTCGGGCGTGAAGGCATCCCTGGCGAACAAGCTGCGCCATTGGGTGCCGCGCCTTGTTGCCTTGCTGATCGCGCTCGAGCTTGGCTTGCTCAGCCCACTCAGTTGCGTGATCCACTGCCTTGTGCAGCAACTTCTCGCCGAGCGCCCCGCCATTGCCTTTTTCCTCTGCGGTGAGCACGCCAGGGCAGCGCAGGATGTGACCGTGATCCCGACGGGGCAAGCAGAGGCCCCGGCAACAACGATGACGCCACGTGCGCTCTATGAGCTCGTCTCGATCATTGCGCCACTGCTGTTGCTGTCCAGCCTGCTGGTCACCCTGCTCTTCCTGCCACCTGCTCGCCGCTTTGCACCGCTCACGATCCCTCCCCCTACGCCACCCCCTCGCCTTTTGCACGCCTGAGTTTCCCAGCCTGCTCGCCTACTTGCATGTTCTAGGATCAATTGGACTCTAGAACACCGTGTCTTGTGCTGGTGTTTGCTTTCGCACTGTGAAAGGGAGGACTCTCTATGCTGCGTTATCTTCGCGGCCTGCTTGTGGCCGCCATGCTTCTGCTTGCCCTGGCTGCTTGCGGCCCGGCCAACAATACTGATGGCAATATCACACTCGAATTCGCTATGAACGTCGATGACAAACCCGCTGTCTGCGGCCAGACCTACGCTGGCGTTGGCAGTTCGGGTAGCGCGATCTCGTTCACCGACTTGCGGTTGTATGTGTCCAACATCCGCCTGATCAACGCCCAGGGTCAGGAGGTTCCGCTTGAGCTCGCCCAGGATGGCGTGTGGCAGTACCAGAACGTCGCTCTGCTTGACTTTGAAGATGGCAGCGCCGGTTGTAGCGAGAGTGGCAACTCAGCGACCAACAACGTGATCAAGGGCACGGCACCCGCCGGGCGGTACACCGGAGTCGCGTTCGATATGGGCGTGCCCTTCGCGCTCAACCATGTTGACGTCACCGCCGCATCCTCACCGCTCAATATCCAGGCGCTCTGGTGGAACTGGCAGGGTGGTTACAAGTTTATGCGTGTAGATATGCAGGTCGGCATGGCTGACGCGGCGATGGCTCCAACGATGGAGATGAGCGCCACTGCCCCGGCGATGGACATGAGCGCCACTGCCCCGACCAGCGCGGGCGAGATGCAGGGGGAAGGTGCCCCGTCACCAACGGCCTGGTTCATTCATATGGGCAGCACTGGCTGCCAGTCGAATGACCGCGCTGCGGCCCCCACCGCACCATGCAGCAACCCCAACCTCGTCTCGGCCCGTCTCGACGGCTTCGACCCGAGCAAGAGCATCATCGTCGCCGACCTCGCCAGCCTGCTCAAGGGCGTTCCCCTTGACCAGAATACACCCGAGCCTCCCGGCTGCATGTCTGGCCCGAGCGACCCAGACTGCCCTGCGCTCTTCGCTGGCTTCGGCCTGGATTTGACGACGGGAGCCGTCGCCGGACCCCAACAACTGTTCCGGCTGCAAAACCCGTAGCGTTTGCCTATTGCCTGAGGCCTCACAGGTCTTCAAGACCTGTGAGGTCTCAGGCGCGACGCGTAGTACGCACTGGTCTGAGAACGAAATTTCCTGGTATGCTGGAGTACCGGCTAATGAATACTCAATCGTCCATAGCCGCCCATGGTAGCGCGGGCTTCCAGCCCGCAGACCCCACGCGGGCTGGAAGCCCGCGCTACGACCTGTGAGGCCTCAGGCGGGCGTTCAACAAGCAACAGCATCAGAGTTCAGCCGCCAGGGAGTAGCTACACGCCGAACCCTGAACCCTGAACCCTGAACCCTAAAGTACACGAGGAGCGAGCCAATGCGATCTATCCAACGTGTCGTCCTCTTCTGCATGATGGTCGCTGGAGCGATTCACCTGTTGATCGCTCCCGACCACTATGTTCACGCGCCGGCTCACGGCTTGATCTTCGCGGCCCTGGGCTTGGCCCAACTCGGGTATGCCGGGCTCTGGTGGCATCGGTTCGATCCGGCGCTGCGCCTGCCAGGGCTGCTGCTCTCGGGCGGGGTCGTGGTGCTCTGGTTGCTGACGCACCTAGTGGCGACGCCCTTTGCCACGGTGCCCCACCCGCTTGACTGGGCAGCGACCGCCACCAAACTGGCCGAGGCCGGGGCTTTCCTCGCCCTGGTGGGGCTCGATCATGCCGGGGCCTTCGCACCCCCACGGGGCAATCCGGTCGCCCTGCTGGTGCGCAGCGTCATGCCTTGCCTTGGTGCCGGACTGCTGGCCTGGGGCGGCGGTCTGGTGCTTGCGCCCTCCTTGCCGCAGTTGGCCGAGGCGCCAGGCCACAGCCACGATGGGCATAATCATGTGCATGACGATGCCGCCCAGGCGGGGTATGTGCTGGCACCCGCACAGGTCGAAGATACCTATGCCTGGAACCTGCCCGCCGGCTTTCCGCCACCCTATGTCCCGCCCGACAACCCGATGACGCTGGAGAAAGTGGCGCTCGGACGCCTGCTCTTCTACGACAAGCGCCTCTCGGTCAACGGGACGATGGCCTGCGCAAGCTGTCACGAGCAGAGTCGAGCCTTTACCGACGGCAAGCCCATCCCTCACGGCGCAACGGGCGAACTGCTTACCCGCAACAGCCAGGGCTTGGCGAATGTCGCCTACTACAGCACGCTCACCTGGGCCAACCCGGTATTGACCGACTTAGAGCGACAGATCCTCATCCCGATGTTCAGCGAGTTCCCCGTCGAGCTTGGCATCACCGGGCACGAGGCCGAGGTGCTGGCCCGCTTCCAGAACAACGCGGACTACCAGGCGCTTTTTGCCGCAGCCTACCCCGGCGAGTCTGACCCGTATACCTGGGGCAACATCGTCAAGGCCCTGGCCTCCTTTAACCGTGCCCTGATCTCAGCCGACTCGCCGTACGACCGTTACGTGGCCGGTGATTTCAGTGCGCTGTCGTCGGCGGCGTTGCGTGGGATGGATATGTTCCTCTCGGAGGAACTCGAGTGCCACCACTGCCACGGCGGCTTCAACTTCACCGGTTCAACCCGGCAGCGCAATACCGTCTTCATCGAGACCCCGTTTCACAACACCGGTCTCTACAACCTGGACGGCCAGGGCGCCTACCCGGCCAATAACACTGGTGTGGCGGCGGTGAGCAACCGGCCCGAGGATATGGGCCGCTTTCGCGCCCCCAGCCTGCGGAACGTCGCGCTGACGGCACCGTATATGCACGACGGCAGCGTCGCGACGTTGGAAGAGGTCGTTCGCCTGTATGAGGCAGGTGGTCGCCACATCCTCAGCGGGCCATATGCCGGTGATGGGCGGCACAGCCCGCTCAAGAGCGGCCTTGTAAGCGGCTTCACCCTGACCGACCAGGAGCGGGCTGACCTGCTGGCCTTCCTGGAAGCGCTAACCGACCAGACCTTTGTGAACGACCCACGCTTCAGCGACCCGTTTGCCGAAGCGCCAGAACCGCAGGCGTCTGACTTGGGGCGATAGTAGCTGCCGTTCGTGGGTACCGCTGATTTGTCCTGTGCTGACGCTTGGAAGCGCGCATTCTTGATACCTTACCAACGAACGAAGCTCGGTCGTTGAGTCGTGTCGGGCGACCGGTAACTCGGAACCCGCAGCTATCACGTCGGGCTGCAGCAGGGCGATATCGATGGCCGAATCGAGGGTGAGGGGCGAGTCGGCTTCAGCTTCGCGGGGATGGACGAAATGGATGCGATGCACGGGCGGGGGGAACTGAGGATCGAAGGAGCGCAGGCGCACTTCGTGCTGGCGTAGCACCAGGGCGATACCTTCACGTTTGTCTGCGAGCGGCCTACATAGCTGACCAATCCTCGATCACCAGGCCGGGCACCTGGGCAAAGTCGCGTGTATTACGGGTCACGAGCGTGATACCGTGAACTATTGCAATTGCAGCAATGCGCAGATCTTGCGTCCCAATGCGGATACCTTGTTTACGAAGATCGCTCACCAGCGCTTCCGCTTGAACAGTGTAATCGACCACAGCAAAACTCGCGAAGTACTCGACTGCCATCCGCAGCCGCTGATACGCAGTTGTGCGAGCCTCGGGCGTGGTTGCAGCACGGATCGCAGCGAGCCAACCACGCATTTGCTCCTCAACTGTGATGATGCTTACTGCGACCTGTGTAGATCCGGCAGCTTGAACTCGTGCGCGGACGATCGGGTGACCGCGCTGATCGAGACTGACGTGGTCTGTGTCGAGGAGAAACGTCACGCCTCAGCATCCTCGTTAAGCTCACGGCGCTGACGCTCTACCTCGGCAAGCATCGAGCGGTAGGCTTCGTCGTCGGGAAACGCGCCGGCATGATGTGGCCAGGCCGCTTGCAGTGCGGCGCTGCCGTTGTCAATGGTGATCTGGACGATCTCGCTGCCAGCCCGACGACGCGCAGTGAGTGCTTCGCGTATCTGAGCAAGCGCGGCTTCGCGTGAGACTGCTTCAACCTCGACATCCGGGAACTGCAATGCTCGTGCGACGTAGCGATCATGTGATCGCCGTGTCAGTTCGATATCAACAATCATCGTACGCCCCCTGCGGTGTTGGCTCACAAACAGTCCACGTATGCCATTATATCACGCGAACAAGTGTATCGCTACCGGGCCAAGGCTGGCATCGGCGCATCCTGACGGCCTATGCTGCGATTTCTTGCCAGCGAACGTACTACCGTCCGGGAAGGTTAGCTAGCCAACTTCCCGAACGATAATTGATCAGCGAAATCGATCATCGGCGCGCATCGTATGGACGCGGTGCAGATTTGCGGCGAACCAACCGATGTTGGCACCGACTCGCTCATCGAAAGCCGGGACATACGGTTTGATATCAAGCAGCGGCGTGCCATCGACCATATCAACATCTTCGATATGAATGATAGCCCCACTTGGAACCTCCGCCTCGCCTTACGCATCGGCTGCGATCATGACTTCAGTTGATTTGATGATGGCTTTCACCGGGTCGCCCACCTTCAGATCCAGACTCTTGACCGAGTCGACGGTGATCACCGACACGATCTCCTCACCGCCAGCGAGTTGCACCACGATCTCGGCGGTCACGACGCCTTCCTTAATACTTCGGATCGTACCAGATAGTTGATTTCGTGCGCTCAAACGCATGTCATTTCTCCTTATACAAAAGATTCACGAACCCCGTTTTACCGTTCGCGTTAACTCACGCCAACGCGCTGCCTGAGCAAGCCTTTGACCAGTGCCAACACCGCGAACGAGATGGCAAGCAGGATCACCGCCAGGGTTAGCGCAAGATTCAGGTCTCGTTCAAAGCCCAGATAGATCGCCAGGGGCATGGTCTGGGTGCGACCGGGCAGATTGCCGGCAAAGATGATGGTTGCACCAAACTCGCCCAATGCACGTGCCCAGGTCATCACTGCGCCACTGAAGAGCGCTGGCCAGGCCAGCGGAACGGTAATTAGCCCAAAGACCTGCCGGGCACTCGCGCCATCCAAGGCGGCAGCCTGTTCCAACTCACGATCGATGCTGGCAAAGCCAGCCGTGGCTGCCTTGACAAAATAGGGCGCGGCGACAAAACATTGGGCCAGGATTACGGCTACCTGTGTGAATGAGAGCATGATACCATATTCGGCCAGCGGCGCTCCAATCAGGCCACGACGACCAAAGGCCATAAGCAGCGCAATGCCGGCCACCGACGGCGGCAAAACCATGGGCAAGTCGATCAGGGTGTCAATGATGGTGCGCCCACGAAAGTGCCGCCGCGCCAACAGGTAGGCCAACGGTGCGCCAAATACCAGGGCGAGAATCGTCGCCGCGAGCGAGGTCACCAGACTGAGCCCGATGGCCTGCGCTACCACCGACGTCCCCAAGGTCTGCCACAAGTCGCCCCATTCGAGCCGCAGCAACATCGCCACAATGGGAACCACGAGGAACGCAAGCAGTGGCAGCGCAGCGAACCACACCGCTATGTTGCGGAGGCGGTAGCCTGGTCGTGATCCTGGCTGCGAGGAGCGACCTGAAAGCGAGGTTTCCACGCTATGTTCCCTCAGGCGAGATAAAGCCGTACTTGACCAGAATCTGCTGACCCTCGGGTGCGAGCACAAAATCAATGAAGGCTTGCGCGAGCGCGGGGTTTGCCCTATCAGCGATCGGCGCGATCGGGTAGCTCGCGATCGTGTTTAACTCGTCGGGAATGGCAATCTGTAGAATATTGTCGGCCTCAAGGGCGGCATCGGTGCTATAAACAATGCCGGCATCGCCTTCACCTAGCGCCACTTTGGTCAAGACCGAACGCACGTTATCCTCAAAGCTGACCACATTCGCCAGCACGGTGGCGCTGTAGTTTTCGGTATACGCGGGCAGGGCACTGGCCCTGGCTAAAAAGGCGAGGCTATACTGTCCAACAGGGACGGCCTGATCCGCCAGGATCAGCCGGAGGCCAGGGTTGGTCAGATCTTGCAAGGTCGTGATCCCTGCTGGATTATCGCTGGGGGTAATCACAACAAGCCGATTGCGGACAAATGTCTGCTGCGTACCGCTGATCACGCGGCCACCCTCAATCGCGACCTCCATCTGGCTGCGATTAGCCGAGGCAAACACGTCAGCCGGCGCACCTTCGTTGATCTGCGCTGCCAGTTGCTGCGAACCGGCGAAATTGAAGATGATCTCGGTTCCAGGGTAGGCCTGCTCAAAGGCGGTTGCGATCGCCTCAAAGGCATCCGTCAGCGAGGCGGCCGCAAAAACGATCAGGGGGCCGCTGAGCGTGGTCGCGGTAGCCGCAACGGTCGGCCCGGTGGTTGGAACCTCGGTAGGCGCGGCAGGGGGACTGGTTGGGGGCGGCGGACTCGTGGACTGGCTCGCCTGTGGTGCGCCACAGGCAGCAAGCACGAGGGCCAGCACGACGGCAATGACGGCGAGCGCTGCGTGTTTCATAGAACCTCCTTCGACAGCTAACGCGGCATATCGTATCTGCGTATGGCCTCAGGCCACCCGCGAGGTAAGAAACGAGGCAATGCAGCTGCTCCGCTCAGTCATTGTCGTCACAGACAACAGTATATCAATATTGATTTAATCAGTATTGGCAGACAATGGTATTATGGCATCAGCTTTCCTCTCTGTCAAATCGATGCACGTTCGTACCTGTTGACACGTGTCCTGGGAGCGCGGGCGGCTCGCCCGCATCCAGACCAGAGCGGGCGAGCCGCCCGCGCTCCCAGGGTGGTGCTTTACCCCAAAGGTGAACACGTACACACGTTCGTGCTTGAATGTCTGACTCTTGGCTAACGTGTTCAATTGCTGCGAGGATCGGGTATGAGTCCGATGGTCAAGTTACCATTGAGTATGGAGTATGCACTCCTTGGTTTTCTACGCGATGGGCAGAGCTATCCCTATGAGGTGCATCAACGCCTCAAGCAGACGGCCATCTTGCACCTGGTCTGGCATCTGAAACAGCGGCAGACCTATGCGTTGCTCGACCGCTTGCAAGCCGAGGGGTTTCTCGAAAGCACAACACTGGAACAAGGACGACGTCCTCCACGACGAATGCTTCGCTTGACAAGCCATGGCATGGCTGCTTTTCAGCAATGGGTTACCCTCCCGGTTGAACATGGGCGTGAGTTTCGTCAGCAATTTATGGCGAAACTCTACTTTGCGCAAAAAGAAGATCCCGCAACGGTAGCGCTTCTGATTGCGCGACAGATAGACGCGTGCCAGGGATGGTTAGCGGAGTTTCAGCTCCAACTGGGCACAATCCCCGCGTCTGAGTTGCTTGATCGGCTAGTGATCCAATTTCGCATCGGTCAACTTGAAGCAATTCTGATCTGGCTTGATCAGTGTGCAACCGTGCTTGATCCCATTGCCCCGCACTAGGATCGGCTCAGCTACCAAATAAGCGTGGATGCTTGTAGCTTCCTTGTCGCGCATACCAAAGTATGGACGGAAAGATCAGATGTGGATCAATCACGGTCAAGGTCAATAGCGAGGTGATGGTGCCCGAGTTCGGGGTGCATATGATCAGTGGGTTCAGGGGGAGGGGTCACATCCGGCTGTGGCTCTACCTCAAGCCGCCAGATCTCCTGGGCAGGCGCAAAGCCGGCCCGGGTGTAGAAGGCCCTGGCCCGCTCGTTCGAGGCAGTAACATAGAGTTGCACGCGATCAAAGCCATGCTCAGCCGCCCAGTCTGTCCCCGCTTTGACCAGTTGTTGGGCTAGGTCCGTGCCACGCGCACGCTCATCAACATAGAGCGCCACCAGTTCGGCCCAGCGGCGTTGCGCAAACAGCGGCGAGTCAAGATGCGACTCCATCAAAAGCAGGCCAACCGGCTCGCCCTGCGCCGCATCAGCGTCAGGCCCATCAACCCAGGCCAGCAACCAGAGCGAGCCAGGGGTATTGTGGGTACGCACAAAATGCGCGTGCAGCAAGGCCTGCCAGCCTTCGGCAAGGGCAAAGCGGGGATCGAGGGAAGCGTTAAAGGTGTGCAGGGCCGCAAAAAGACGCGCAACGACGGCAAAATCTTCTTCAGTTGCGACAGCAAGGCGAAACGCCCAAGGATGAGCAGGCAATGTGCGTGGCATCAAAACTCCAGAAAACGAGGGGGTGTACAGACCACTCAGTGGTCTGGGAACTACATTTCCCGGTAGCGCCGCCGACCACGAGTACTGATCACGAAGAAACGAATATGGGCGTTGCGGTGCGCTCTTCGTTTCTTCGTGCCCCCAATTCGTGGACGGCTGAGGACGCCAGAAAACTTAGTTCCCAGACTATTCAGCATGACAATGTAACACCTTCAAGCACCATTGGCAGAAGCCAGGTTACGACCGAATCAGCCCCAGAACCTCGTCACGTTTCTCGGCCATCTCTTCAGGTGAGGCAACCGATTCCAGATTAAGCCGAATCAGCGGCTCGGTGTTCGAGCCACGGACGTTGAAGTGCCACGTCGGATAGCTCACCGAGACGCCATCCATGCGCTCGATAGTGGCATCGGGATACTGTGTAGCCAGCTTTTCGAGGGTGCCTTTGACATCGGCCACCTTCGAGTTGATCTCGCCCGAGATGAAGTACTTCGCTTCCAACTCTTGCAACAGATCGCTCATCTTGATGCCCCGTTTCGCCAGCATCTCCATCAAGAAGAGCGATGGCAAGAGGCCCGAGTCGGCATAGAAGAAATCTTTGAAGTAGTAGTGACCAGTCACTTCACCGGCAAAGACCGCATCTTCTGCTGCCATACGCTGCTTGATGAACGCATGGCCGACCCGCTCCATCAGGGGGGTACCGCCCTTGGCGCTGATCAGGTCTGGTACCGCCCATGAGGCCCGCACGTCGTAGAGGATCTTGGCGGCAGGATATTTTTCGAGCAGATATTGACCCATAATCGCCGTCAGGAAGTCGCCCGAGATGAACGCGCCACGATCATCCACGGCAAAGAAGCGGTCGCCGTCGCCATCAAAGAGGAAGCCAATATCAAAGCCTTCGGTCACGACCCGCGCCTGCAATTCCGCACGATTCTCGGGCTGCAACGGATCAAGGCCGTGATTCGGCAGGTTGCCGTCAGGGTCAAGGTACATCCCGGCAAATTCAATCGGCAAACGCTCGTAGAGCGCTTGCAGCGAAGGCCCCACCATCCCGTTGCCCGTATCGGCAATCACCTTGAGCTTGCGATCTTTGAGCAGATCAACATCGATCAGCGAGAGCATCTTCTCAATGAACTGCGCCTGGAAGTCGAGCTCGGTCATCGTGCCTTTGCGGGTCGTGGTCGCGAAGGCTTCGCTCTCAACGAGATGACGCAGATCCTGGATGCCCTCGTCACCGCTGAGCAAATACGGCATCTGGCGCACCATCTTGAAGCCACTATACTCTTTGGGGTTGTGCGAGGCGGTCACCATCATGCCGGCCTCACCGAGCGTAGCACAGGCAAAATAGTATTGATCGGTGCTGACCATGCCAATGTTGATCACATCGGCGCCCTGATCCATCAAACCACGGGTCACCGCCTCAAAAATGGCCGGGCTGGAGATCCGCATATCGCGCCCAACGATCACCTTTTCTACCCCAAGAAAGCTTGCAAACGCACGTCCGATCAGATAAGCTGCATCCTCATTCAAGTCGGTCGGATAGATGCCACGAATGTCATATGCTTTGAAAATTGACGGGTTGACGTCCACGTTGCCCCCCTTTGCACTCAGCGGCGACGCACCCAGTAGCGTCGTTGCTTCTGTGCTGTATGCTACCACACCGGCGCAAGGTGTAATGCAGATCTGAAGAGCAATCAGCCCTGATTCCGTGCCGCTTTGTACTATTTTGGCAAGCAATCTGCGTTTTTTCTCGTACCGCAACGGCTCCCTGGGACGAGGGAGGCTGGGGGCTACGGCTCAAGGCCGACAGCTCCTAACAATCGCGCTTGTGCTGGCGAGCATAGCTAGCGCAACTATGGGTTTAAGGAGAATTTGATGCCCAGATATGCTCTTCCAAAACAGTTCGTGCCCTTGTTGATCAGTAGCTTGCTTGTCGTTGCCATGCTGATTGGCAACGTCCCAGTTGCAGCTCAGAGTCAACCGCCGAGTCTGGCGGTGAATCGTTCCGTCGTTACGCCGGGGATGCGCCTGACGCTGACGCTCGCTGGGTTTACGCCGCAGATCGATCTCACGGCCCTGTGGAATGGGGGCAGGGTTGCCGATCTTGGCCCAGCCGTAGCTGGCTCATTTACCCGCACCCTCGAGGTGCCCCTCGACGCCCAAGCAGGCCCAGCAACCCTCAGCGTCTGTGCCGCGCTCTCGGATGGCACCTGTTTCACCGGTGAGTTTGCCCAACAAGCCGAGGTGCAACTCCTGGTCGAACCCGGGTTACGCATTGTGCCAGCGGCGCTCTTACGCCGTGCCGCGACGTTTGTCGCCGAATTACGGGGCAGCCCGCTTGTGCCAAACTGGGCCGAGGCCCGCCTGGGCACGGTGGCCCGACCGCTCTATCGCCCCGATCTTGGTGATGTGCCTGCCTACTACGAAATCGAGGTACTTGGTACTCCGACGCTGGGCCAACAGCTTGAACCCAACCAGGCCCCCCCTCCAGCAGACATACCGGCGGGCTTTGTGATCCTCGCCACTGGCGAGCACGATCTGCCCATCCCTCACTGGCATAGTGAAGGCCCTGCGCTAACCGAGCAGATGCGTGCCCAGGCCCAAGCAAATGGTCAGGCTGCGCCCGAACGGTTCTTCAAGCTTGATACGCTCGCCTATGCAGCGCAAGGGCCAAAGGGGGAAGTCGTAGCAACCCTCGGTTCAGAACTGGTGCGCATCGTTGGTGCCTCGCCCGATCTTCACCAGACCTTCACCGAAGATAGTATGATGGAATGGAGCCCTGATCCCGAAGGTGGCGAAGGCACGACCATCGAGCGTGGCCCTGGCACCCCGGATGGTCCGGCCCTACCCGACGGCTTTAGTTTGGCCGAATGGGAGTCGTGGGAAGCGCTCAAGGCGGGCTATACCGAAGCCTATACGCCATATATTGCCAATTTGCGTGATCTAGCTGCCGAGGCCTGGACGTTTGAACGCGAGGCCAGCACGTTTGGCCTTGGCCTCCGTGTTGGCGATATCTACCACTTGCCGCTCGTTGCTGAGACAGGCGCGGCAAGCGCATTAGCCGCCACGCCAACCGTGGCCTTGAGTGGCCCTGGCGAAACATTAGTTGAAGGCGAGTTGGTGGAGAACGAAGGCCCGCTCCCCTTTTATCGCATCACAGTTATCGCGGATCGGCCAGGCACTGACGTCGAACTGATGGCGACCGTTACCTATGAAGACAACACCAGCGAGCAATTCACCTTCTTCATTATTAGCACCCTACCCAACCGTCTCTATCTCCCGCTCGCCCTTGTGGGCAACAGAGCAACCCGCGACCCGTTTGCCCAGTCAGGGGGGCAACTTGCCCAGAGTTGGGGGCCGTGGCGCTTCTGGTGGGCCGGAACGAATGCCGACCAGCGGATCTACCGCCAACTCCGCCGCGACGAAGGCCCCAATACGTCACGCTGCGTCAGCGGCTGCGGCGCCACCGCCTGGGCGATGCTCTTTGGCTGGGTTGACCAGCAAGCCCACAACAACGTCGCCCCGTGGGTCGGCAGTGAAGGCATCTACCGTACCGGAGGCTTTGCGACCGGCTCGCCAGCGGCTATCGCGCCACCGCGGATGAACAACCCGCTTACCACCGAACAGCAAGGCGTTGCGACGATGACCTGGGAGATCCGTGAGCGGATCGGCACCTTCTGCGCAGCCGGCAACGGGGCTACGTTCCCGTGGCGCATGAGCGATGCACGGCGGTACCTCCAGAATCGCAGCCCCAATCCGCTGCGCACTGACTACAGTTCGGTCGGCATCAAACGTGACCGGTTCCGCAACGCCGCCCGTGACTCCATCGTCCTACGGGGAACCCCGGCGATCATCGGTACCGGCTGGCTCAGCCACTACCCACTGGCCTACGGTTATGCCGAACGCACCCGCCGCGTCCGTTCGTGTAACATCTTCGGGCGCAACTGTAGCTGGAAGACCGAATTCCAACGCTCCTTCTTTGTCAACCAGGGCTGGGCTGGCAGCGACGACAACCTCGCCTGGGTCTCTTCGGGAACCTGGTTTGTCGGTCAGATCTACCCGACACGCTAAAGATCGCTTTCGATGCAGCAAGACACGGCCAGCAGAACTGGCCGTGCCTTGCTGCATCAAAAACTTATTCGCACCCAAGCCCCTGCGCCGCATAGAAATCAAGCAAGGGCTGATTGAGCAGGACATCAGGCAAAGCCACTGGTTGCCGCAACAGATCGAGCTCGGTCAGCAGGGTCGCCTGCGCCGCCCACACGTCGGGGTCACTAAAGCCAACACAGCGCTCGCCGGGGCCATGCTGCAACAGGACAATCGTCTCGGCAGCCTCAAAGACGAGTTGATCACGGTCAAGTTCAGGATTATACGTTAAAATCAGATCGACTGCTTCCTCAGGATTGGCAATTGCATCCTGCCATCCACGAAGGGTAGCGGCAACAAAGGCCTGCACCGTACGAGGATGATCCCGCGCAAACGCCGCCGTGGTAAAGAGCGTATCACCCATCATCTGGACACCATAGTCCCGCGCGAGAATCAGATCAACCTCGGCCCCTTCACGGCGGGCCGTAAAAGGCTGATCAGTCGCATAAACCGGCCAAACATCAACCCGACGCTCAAGAAACGGTGCGATATTATAATCGCCCGGGATCTCGGTGATCTGCGTGCGGTCTACCCCGGTGGCCGCCAGCAACGCCAGATACTCGGTCTCGACATTATCGCCGTAGAACATGCCAATGGTGCGTCCTGGAAAATCTTGAGGACCAGCGATCCCCGCGTCGGCATGCACCATAAACGCAACCGGACTCGCCTGGAACCAGGTTGCCAGGGCCACGACATCAATCCCCTGCTCACGCGCCAGAAGCACTGTATCGGCCCCGGTACTGCCAAAATCATCAGCACCAGCCGCCACCAGCGGCAACGGCACCATATCAGGGCTGCCAGGGTGAAGCGTCACCTCAAGGCCGGCCTCCTCATAATAGCCCTTGAGCAACGCCACGATATAACCAGCAAACTGCCACTGCGGAAACCACTGCAACCGCATGCTGACGACTGGCTGCTCGGGGCCATCAGGCACCACCGAGACAGCAGGCTGCGCTGGCGCGCCACAACCGACGACAAGCACCCCTACGAAGACAACCAACCCAACCATAGAACTCACTGCCCGCGACATAGGCCAACCTTTCACCATTGGACACCAACGCACATCAGGTCTCCCTGTTTTTTGCGTTTCTTTGCGTTCTTTTGCGGCAACGAATATGTTATGCCAATAGGCCGTGTGGCCAGGGCGCATTGGAAGACCACAGGTGGCAATCTGCAATCCAAAATCTGCACGCTGAAATGGTATCCTAGCCAGGGCGTCGCCAGAAGACAATCAGGCGCTCGGCAAGCGCAATCGCCCCATGCAGCGACAGGCTAATCAGGGCAGCCAGAACAACCGCCGCAAAGACGCGATCCGTCTGGAGGCGATAGCTTGCAACGCTGACCAGGAAACCGAGGCCGCGCCCACTCCCGGCCAACTCGCTGACGATCGCACCAACCACCGCCAGCGCCGCCGCAACCTTGAGCCCGGCAAAGATGGCTGGCAAGGCTACAGGAATGCGCAAATGCCACAAGAGTTGCCAGGAATGCGCCCCCCACGAACGCATCAAGGCCAGTTGTTCGGGCGAGAGATCGCGCAACCCACGTGCCGCACTGACCAGCACCGGAAAAAAGGCAAACAGGGCCGCCATCGCCACCCGTGGCGCAAGGCCATTGCCCAGCCAGATCGTCAAAAGTGGCGCAAGGGCCGCCGCAGGCACCGCCTGTGAGAGCAAGACCCACGGATAGAAGGCATCCTCGACCGGGCGCGCATGCACAAACGCGACGGCAAGCAACAGCCCCATCGCCGCACCAAGACTTAACCCAAGCAAGGCTGCCGACGCAGTCGCCCAGGCGTGCCCAAAGAGATCGCCCCGCGGATCACCAAAGCTTGCCACGACCTGCGACGGTGTAGGCAGCACATAGCGAGGCACACCAGCCGCAGGGAGGCCCCACTCGAGCACGCTCAGCAGCAACACCATCAGCCCCAGGGCAGCGGCATACCGGCGCAAGAGACGGAACAGCCATGCGGAAACGCGTGGCGTTGCCCGCAGATCACGTGAAAGAGCACGATTCGACATGCTCGTATCGTACCACGAAACCGATCCTCATCACTCCTCACGCTCGGCCAGCTTAGGGCTAAGGCAAAGTCAGCTCGCCAGGGTCGCCGTCGTCGTCAACGGCTCGGCTACCGTCTGCGAAGCCGGCCTTCGCGACCCGTAGCCGAGGGCTTCAGCCCGACGGTGCTCTGGTCAGAGGGCTACGCTGAAAATGGGGGAACCAGGTTCCCCCATTTTCAGCGTAGCCCTACTCGGCCAGCTTGGGCGCATGGATCCCCCGTCGCTCCTCGGGCAAGAGGAGCGCAATGCGCCTCATCAAATCATCGGTCAACCGGGCCATCTGATCCGCCGGGATTTTCGTCCCCACGGGCACCTCAATGCGATACGGCTCACCGATCGTCACATGCACCGGACGGCGCTTGATTGTCCCCCAAAAACCCAGTTCAGTGCCCGTCAACGCCACAGGCACAATCGGCACCTGGGCCTGCATGGCAATGCGCACCGTGCCCCCGCGCCCAGCTCGCAAAACACCCGTTCGCCCGCGGGTACCTTCGGGGAAGATCAACAGAACCTTGCCGGCCCGCAGGGCGGCCACCACCGCATCAAGGGCCGCCAGATCGCGCTGTCCGCGCTTGATCGGCACCACATCCATCGCACGAAATAACAAACCTGTCGCTGGGTTTTGAAAAAGCTCCGCTTTGCCCATCCACGAGAGACGATAGCGAAACGGGAGCATCGCCCCAATAATCGGAATATCAATCCAGTGAACATGGTTCATCGCGATGATCATGCCGCCGGCTTCACGGGGAGGCAACCGCTCGATGCCCTCCACACTCCAGCGAAACCAGCCAATCAGACGCATAAAACCAAGCCAGAGATAGAGCAACCCATACGCAAACTGGACAAACATTAGCGTACCCCCAGACCAGCAACATAAACAAGGTAGCCACCAAGCCATCCACCCACCATCAAGAGCGCCGCACCAAGCACATGAAGACGAAGATAGCCGCGTCGTGCTTCGGCATCCTCAAGCAGATCGGGTTGGCGACGATGACGCAGCAAAGCCAACCCATAGACAAGCAGGGCCGCGATACTGGTAAAGGCATGCGCATTCACCTGACCAATCAGTTCATTCGTGTACAACGCATCAGGCCCAGTCAGATGCCGTGCCGCATCAAACAGGCCCGTGAGCACCGCAACCACACCAGCGAACCAACCGACAAGCAGGCAATGATACGCGCTTGTCACCCATGCGCCCCGCACCTGCCGCAGGGCAAAGAACGTAAAGAGCGTACTGACAAGCAAGAGGGCGATCGGAAAATGAACCGTGATCGGATGCAACACATACATAGGCCATGCTCATAATCTTCAGCGCGACGGATCCGGATCAGCAGCGATCACGACTGGCACAGCGGCAGCAAGCGCCTGCTCGGCTTCCTGCGGATCGCGGAGACGCAGAATATCCTCGCGGGCACGGATGATCGCTGCTGCGGCAGGGGTCCCAAGCATCGCCCCAAGAATGCCCACCAGGATCCCGCCGAGAATCGTCGCAATGAACGTCACGAGAGGATGCAACCGAAGCTGCGAGCTCGCCAGCTTATTCTGGATAATCGTCTGGATAATATTCTGCATCAGCAGTACCACAAAGAGCACCGTAATGGCCGAACCCACACCACCAGACCCGAGCGCGACGAGAAAGGCGAAGATGCCCGAAACAATCGCCCCCAGATAGGGCACATATGACGTTACCATCGTCACCAGACCAATCGTCACGGCCAGTGGCAAACCAAGCAGCGCCATTGTACTGCCAATTGAGACCGACACGACCATACTCGAAAGGGTCAGCGCATAAAAATAGCGCCGCACCGCATTCGTCGTATTGGCGATCACGACTTCCCCCAACGCAGGGGCCAGACCAATATTCCGGGCTAGCCAGCCCACAATACCATGCCAATCTATTAGCAAATAATAAAGCAAGAAAACACCAAGAAAAAGGCCCATAAAAAGCCCGATCATACCCGCAAAGCTGGCCGTAAAGAACGAGCCGACACCCGCCGCAACCTGCGGCACGGCATTCAGTGCATTGGTCACCGCCCAGTCAAACAAGCCAACCGGCAGATCGGCATCAGATGTCCATCGCTCAAGGGCTTGCAAGCCCGACAGCACAAGTTTGCCGATCTGGTCACCCTGACCAAGAATGCCATGAACCGCCAACCAGAGCGCCCCCACCAGAATCACCCCAAGCAATGCCATCACCCCGAGCGCACTGAACAGGCGAGGTACGCGCCGGGCCTCAAGCCAATCAACCAGGGGATAGAAGAGCATCGCAATGACGGTTGCTAGAACCAGCGGCACCACCAGGCTCCCAATCGCACTCATAATGAACAACACCGCGATGGCAAACGCAGCGACCCCGAGATAGAGCCAGCTACGAATGCCGATAGCAACCAACCCTGGACTAACCAGATCCAGTGGTGAACGACGGTCAGGCTTCTGCTCCATCTATGATCATCCTCTCAAGCGTACCCATACCAAGGCCCGCCACGTGTGAACCGTTCCCTATTGTACAGCGTTTTGCCAAGACGGCGATGCGATTGTATCATGTTGCTTCTCAGCGCAAGGCATGCTATATTCGGAGGCAAGCAGAGCATTTACGTGCCCTCTTCATGTTGAGAAAGTTGCGCTATGTTGACCCCCGACGCTGGCCGACTTCCCTTGCCTCCCGATGATGCCGTTTTGCATGATTTCATTGCCGAATTAGCCCGCCTGGTGCGGGCCGAGGCGAGCGAAGCAACCCGGCAGATCGAGCATCTCTGGTCTCAGCCGCTGATGAAACGGGTTGCAGCAGGGCGGGCGATTGATGCTGTCACGATCGTCAAGGTTCACCCTGACGGTCTGGTTGAGCTACGCTGTCGTCGCAACGAATCACGTTTTCGTGAGGGCGACATGCTCTGTTTGAGCCGCGGCGACCCTTTCGCCGAGCCAAACTTCCTTGTCACGCTCGAGCTTGATGAAGAGACGGATCTGCTTGTCTCGACTGATGCACCAGGGATCACGGCGTTTGACTTTGTCGCTCAACCCGATGGCTGGGTGCTCGATGAGGGCTACCTCAATGTGAGCGATTACATCCTGGAGGCACTTGACGAAGCCGCCGATACGGCAGCTGGTCGCGAACGAGTGCTGCCCTTGCTCACCGGGCAGATCCGGCCAAGCCTTGATCTCGAACGCTTTGAATATGCCCTTGAGCGGGCTGAACAGTGGGGGCTTAACACGCAGCAAGCCGATGCGGTTGCGTCGGCGTATGCGAGCGATCTTGCCTACCTGGTTCAGGGGCCTCCGGGAACCGGCAAGACGGTGGTGCTGGCCCGCCTCGCCCAACTCTTGGCCGAAGATGGCGAACGCGTCCTGGTGACGTGCTTTACCCATCGGGCGATCGCCAATGCCTTGAATAAACTGGCCGAGCTCGCCTCACGCGAGGATGCAACACCGGTCACGGCGGTGAAGATCGGGCATGAGTCCCGTGCCGATGGACTACAGGTCGAACATTATGCCACTTTCGACTCGTCGCCGCTCTGCGATCTCTCCGGGGCGTATATTGTTGGCGCAACGCCATTTGCCACCCGCACACGTCGGTTGCAGGGGGTCGAATTCGAGACGGTGATCATTGACGAAGCGAGTCAGATCACGCTCCCGTTGGCGATTATGGCGATGCTCGTGGCGCGGCGGGCCATTTTCGTGGGTGATCATCAGCAACTACCGCCCGTCCTGGCGACGCGCTATGGCGACAAGATGCTGCGCGATTCGGTCTTTGGTGTGCTAGTTGACCGTGGCTTCGATACGATGCTCGAAGAGACCTATCGCCTCAACGATGTGCTGGCCGCCTGGCCAAGCACGACCTTTTATGCGGGACGCCTGGTGCCCGCCGAAGGCATCGGTTCGCGGCGCATCAGCTATGCGCAGCCGCCCGAGCGCTTTGCCAACATTCTTGATCCAGCCACGCCGAAGGTCTTTGTTGATCTTGGGCATCGGAACGCCACCACGCGCAATGAACAGGAAGCGCAACTCGTGGTTGAGCTCATCCTTACCCTGCTGGCGTGCGGAGTAGCGCCTGCCGAAATCGGCGTGGTGACACCTTACCGCGCCCAGAGTCGGGCCATCCGCAATCGGTTGCGTCAGGCCCTGCCCGAGCATAATGCAGAGCGCCGTGCGCTGGTGATCGATACCGTTGAACGCATGCAAGGCCAGGAACGCGATGTGATCATTGTGTCACTGACGAGTTCCGATGCGAGGTTTGTCACTGACGTGGCCGATTTTTTCTTCCAACCTGAACGTCTCAATGTGACGATCACGCGCCCACGTCACAAATTGATTATCGTGGGCAGTCGTCACGTGCTTGAGGCGCGCCCTGGTGAGGCAACATCACAACACGGGCTTGAATTATGGCGTGATCTGCTTGCCAGTTGCGCCCACCCGAGCATCACCTGAGCTCAGCGTTACGAAACCGTTATGGCAAAGATTCTTCCCGAACATCCGGTTGGCTCATATCCACGCGAAACGATTCGCGTCTTTCGGCTCCTCAAACAACTTCCTGAGAGTTTTGTTATCTGGCAACGGCTGACTATCCAGGATCACGGGCCTTCCTTCCTGGTCTATACGCAGGAAGAGCGCTGCGCCTTGATCACTGTCGTCCCTGCCACCCTCACCGATCTGCGTCAGGCGCATCAGCAAGGTCTCTTTGCCGAAGCTATCGTGCCCGGAACCACGGAAACAGAGGCCCTCAATCAGTTTCGGACGCACCTGGATGTTGCCGATGCCCTCGCATCCATTCCTGGCCTCATCCTCTTCCCAGGCATACCGGTCGTCGATCTGCAGGCGGCCCTGGGCGACCCTCCACCAGGCGTTGTCTGGGGTGCCCGCGAGGATCTGACTAGTGAGGCGTTTTTACCCTGGCTCGTGTCCCGGCTTGGTTCGCGCTGCACACCCGAGCATTTCGAGCGCTTGCGACGCGCCTTTAGTCCAGAGATCATTGTTCCTTCCCAGCTTACCATCCGCCAACCACTGGTGCGCGCCACCGAACCAGTGCTGACCGAATATCTGCTCAGTTACCAGCAAGAGTGGGTGCTCAAATATGATCTTGCCCTCTCCGAAGAGGCTGAAGAAGCCAGCCACGAGTTGCACCTGCAACTTGTCAATGGTGTAGCAGGCAGCGGCAAGTCACTGCTCCTGCTCTATCGAGCGCGCTTGCTCCGTCAGTTTTTTCCGCGCAAGCGGATGCTCGTCTTGACCCACAATCGTCCCCTTATCCGCGATCTCCAGCATCGGTATCGCGTCTTAAGCGGGGGCGATCAGGGCGTCGAATGGCGAACTTTTTTGGGGTGGTGCTTCACGTATTGGCCTGCATCGCCCAGGCCGCGTTTGATCAAAGAGTATGAACAGCGTGCGCTTCTGCAGCAAGCCTGGCAGCAACACCTCGCCGATACGTCGATTTCGCTTGATCTCTTCAAGAGCGAAATTGATTGGCTCAAAGATCGTTTGATTACGACACGCCAGGGCTATCGCGAGGCCGATCGCAGTGGCCGCGGCTTTGCGCTCAAAGAATCGATGCGTGACCGCGTGTACGAGGCGATTCTGACCTATCAGCACCTGTTGAACGCAAAAGAAAGGCTCGATTTTGGTGATGTGCCGCGCCGTATCTGGCGCGCTTTGATCGAAGAAGACCCGCACATACCAACCTATGATGTTATCTTGATTGACGAGGCTCAGTTTTTTGCCCCGATCTGGTTTGCGATTATCAAGCGCGTTTTGCCAGTGCAGCGGGGGCAGATTTTTCTGGTCGCCGATCCGACCCAGGGCTTCCTCAAACGACGCCAATCATGGCTCGCCAGTGGCTTCAATGTACGTGGTCATACCCGCCGTCTTGACCGGTGTTATCGTACAACCAGAGAGATTCTGGCCTTTGCGACCCGCTTCTATCAGCACCGCCTACCCGACGATGAAGAGGCACTCATTGCCGCCAATGTGCAGCAAACGCCGAGTGGCTTGCCGCCTAACGTCGTTGCCCTCACCAGTGAACAGGATGAACTCACGCGGGTCGTCAAGGAGGTCAAGGCACTGGTTGCGGCTGAGACACCGCTTGAGCATATCTTGATTTTGCACGCCGACTGGCAAGGCGCGAACCGGCTGCTCACCCGACTCAGGGCTGAATTTGGGACGGCGCATGTGACCCATCCCAAAGAAGGAGTGCAGCCGGAACAGATCCGCGTCTGCCAACTTGGTTCAGCGACTGGCCTGGAGAGCCCGATTGTCTTTCTTGTCGGCATCCATCGTCTGCTTGAAGCCGAAGGGAGCCTGCGGTTATCTGAAGAGGAACGAGCCGAGCAGATCCGCGATAATACCCGCAAGCTCTATATGGCGATGACCCGTGCAGGCCAGCGCCTGGTCGTAACCTATGTGGGCGAAGTGCCGAGTGCGCTAGGGGAGCCCCACACGTAAAAGCACCCACGCACCCAGGAAAGTCGCGATACTTGAGATCTTTGCGCCTTTGGACAAGGTTTCAAACAAGCTTGACCATTCACAGACAGTAGCACCGACTTCCAGCCGGTGGGACTTCCTGACCGCTGCACAATCGTTGCGGTAAAGGCGTCCGCCAGGTGGGTAGCACCGGCTTCCAGCAGGGCGATTGCATCTTCCGTGCATGCACCCCACCAGGGCACCCGCAAGGGGTGCCCCCTACACCGATCCCGGCCCCCGGCCCTGTAGGGGCACCCCTTGCGGGTGCCCTTGCGGGTGCCCTTGCGGGTGCCCTTGCGGGTGCCCTTGCGGGTGCCCTTGCGGGTGCCCTTGCGGGTGCCCTTGCGGGCGCCTCGTTGTTGCCGGGTGCCGCCGTTTGCGCCGCTGGTTGCATGCACATGCTGCCACATAGAGCGTCTTTTTTATCCGGTTTCATATGATGCAATCGCCCTAGGCTTCCAGCCGGTGGGACTTCCTGACCGCTGCACAATCGTTGCGGTAAAGGCGTCCGCCACCAGGTGGGTAGCACCGGCTTCCAGCCGGTGGGGCTTCCTGAGCGGCTTCCAGCCGGTGCTACCAAACGGTCAAGCTGATCGGGCCATTCTGAAACCTTGCCTTACGTCAAAACTAGCTGTACCTGACCCGCGGTGCTTTCGGCCAGGTGCGCGCTGATGCGATCAACGTCCGTGACGGGCAGGCGTGCCATGATGACGACGGTCGCCCCAAAGACTTCGTCATCAATCAACGCCTGGGCGTGTTCGAGGATGCGGCGCACGGTTGCATAGAGGCTGTAGTCTATTTCGATGCGCAGGCGCTGCAAGACGACGTGTTCGCCGCGGGGTAACACAGCAAGCACAGCCCGCACCGCATCGCTATAGGCGCGTACCAAGCCTCCAGTGCCAAGCAAGGTTCCGCCAAAGTAGCGCGTTACAACAACGGTGACATCGCCCAGATCGGCCCCGCGCAACACGGCGAGCATCGGGCGTCCGGCGGTGCCCGAGGGCTCGCCGTCGTCGCTCATACCGGCGGTGACGCTGGCTCCGTAGCCGACCAGGTAGGCAAAACAGTGGTGCGTCGCGTCGGGCTCGGCGGTACGAATGGCCGCAATGAAGGCTTTGGCCGCGTCCACGTCGGGGGTATAGCCCGCACGACTGATGAAGCGTGAATTGGTGACCATCAACTCGGTGGTGGCACGTGCGGCAGGAATAGGATAGCGGGTTTCGCGACTCATCAGGATGTTCCAATATGCTATACTACGCAGAAGTTCAGAGAAAGGGACAAACATGCAACCAGTTGCCACCTTTTCCATCGTTGCCTTCGATCCTGAGCAGGGCGATGTTGGTGTGGCGGTTCAATCCAAGTTTCTTGCCGTTGGCTCGGTTGTCCCCTGGGCCCAGGCCGGTGTCGGTGGCCTTGCCACCCAGGCATGGGCCAATATTCGCTATGGCCCCGACGGGCTAAAACTGCTGGCCGAGGGGCTCTCAGCCGAACAGGTCTGTGACCAATTGATTGCCGATGATCCTGGGCGCGATCAGCGCCAGCTCGGCATCGTTGATGCCCAAGGCCGAGTTGCCGCCTACACCGGCAGTGCTTGCATGCCCTGGGCAGGGCACTATCTCGGCGCTGGCTATACCGTGCAAGGCAATATCCTCGCCGGGGCCAGGGTCGCCGAGGCGATCGCCGAGGCCTTTGAAATGGCCCAGGGTGAACTCGCCGAACGCCTGGTCATTGCGCTGGCTGCCGGTGAAGCTGCCGGCGGTGATCGCCGCGGGCGCCAGGCCGCCGCACTCTATGTCGCACGCGCTGGCGGTGCCTATGGTGGCAATCATGATCGTTATGTCGATTTGCGCGTTGACGATCACCCAGATCCGATTGTTGAACTCGAACGCCTCCTCCGACTCCATCGGCTCTATCTTACCACGTCAGATCCGGCCACGCTGCTGCCGATTACGCCCGAATTGACGTGCGAGATCCAGACGATGCTCAGCGAGGCGGGCTATTACGGCGGCCCTGCTGATGGCAAGTTCGAGACCCTAACCCGCAGCGCCCTTGAGACCTACGGCGGGGTTGAAAATCTCGAAATGCGCCTCACCAGTCTCGATGAGCATAAAATCGACCCGCTGGTGCTCGATTTTATGCGCCGCAAGCAGGGTTGAGCTTGCTTGCATCCAGGGCCGCAGACCCCTAAGAATCGCGCTTGTGCAGGCGAACATGACCAACAAAGCTGGTCATGTTCGCCTGCACAAGCATGGACCGCAGCCCCCCGCTACTGCACGTGCCAAACGTGAACGATCGGCACGGCCCCATCGCCATAGAGTTCCACCACGTACAAGTAGCCGTTTTGTCGGTCAAAGGCGACGTCGCCAATGCGGTTGCGCCGCTGATCGCCCCAACCTAGCTCAAAGACATCCCACTCAGGAGGGGCAAAGTACAAATACTGATCAATGTCAAGCACCGCATACGGCTGCGGCTCCCAGGCTTGCAAGGTGCCCGCAGCAACCTCGGCCAGATCGCCCGGATCGTAGAGAATCAATTGAGCATCGTGGCGCGTGCTCCACCACCCACGCGCACTGACACAGTCCACACCTTCGGTACAGCAATGCACAACTTCTGATGCCGGACATTCGTCGCCATTCGCCAACCGACAGGGCCAGAAGTCCCCAATGACAGCCATATCCACGCACGCCGCAGACGGGTCGGTTGGGTGAATGTAACCATACCAGTAGCGACTGCCGGTTGCTTTGGTGCCCGCAAAAAGCACGGCTGCTTTGCCCGATGAGGTGGTAAGCCAGGCACCACCTTCCCATGCATCGGCATGCTGATAATTGTTCAGGCTGCGTGTGATGACGCTGGTTTGCATCGCGCTTTCGTAGAGCAGCAACGGTGTTTCCAGCAGATGTGTGCCCGATACCGGTGCGACGCCGCCCGCTAGCCAGGGACGATAGGCGATCAGGGCTGGCCCCATGCCGCCGAGCCCACCGGGGCTAAAGCGGCCAGTGGCAAGGTAACCGCCTTGCACATGCAGATCAGCCCAGTCAGTGGGAAGATCGAACAGATACCCATTGACACTGTTGGGGTTTTGATCACCAATAAACCACTCACCCTGAAAATCAGGATGCGCCAGATCGGGATTGATCCACGCCTGAGAGGGCAGAAAGTCTTCGCGTTGCTGCAAGTGTTGCCCCCAGGTGAGATGGAGCCTGGGGCCGGTATCCGGGTGCGCGAGGTATTGCATGCCCACTTTGGGCACGGTGCTCAAGGCGACAAAATGCCCGTCGGTCACATTCGCAAAGCCCTGCAGAAGATCGGCATAGGGCAAATCATCCACATTGCGTGAGTTGACCGGGACGGGGATCGCAATTTCGGCAAACTGGCTGCCATTCAGCCATGTATCGGTCCGATCATGGCCCGTCAGAAAGAGTGACCCACCAAAAGCATCCGTGTTGGGACTGTCACCATCGGGATTGAAGGTCATCGCATTGCCGCCATAGGCCAAGGTGCGCGGCGGGTCGGCATCATCGCCGGGCAACCGGAATGCGCCCAGATAGGTGAAGTCCTGCAGTTGCACCAAACCATCGCCCGCTGGCGGCTGAATGGTAATCGTATGATCAGCACTGGCGGTATGCGCACCAGCGCAGTTGCTGGCCGTGACGTTGATCGCTCTGCTGCCAACAGTAGCCCATTGATACGTTGCGCTGGTTGTATGCTGCCCGTTTTGGGGTTCCGGCGACCAGGTATAGGCAATGGGCGTGGTCGCATTCGCTGGCAGAAGATTCGCAGTAAAAGTGGCGACCGTATTAGTAACACCAGTGGTCGGGCCGGTGATAGTGACACCGGTCAGCGGCACGGCACATGCAGGCGGCTGGGATGCAGCCTGTCTCAATATGCTCGGCAGGTATACCCTGGAATCGGTCGGTGGGCTATCACTTTGCCAGCGATGGTACGCGACGTTGAGCAGCGGCACAAATTCCGCCGTAGCTTTTTGATGCCCGGCCGTCGTCGGATGGCTATCGCCGCTCGGATAGGCTGCGTAGTTATTGTTGACCGTTTGCAGGTGTTGCACCGCGCCGTTCCACCAGCGGTGATGATTGCCTGTCTCGGCACCCGCATCATTCGTAGCCACGTCGCCGCCATTGCTGGTCAGAACATTGTAGTAATCGAACACCGCCACATTGCGATGAGCATAGTCGACGAGCCAGGTGTTGACCAGCCACGTATTAAAGGCGCGGGCATTGAGCGCATGTTCGGCACTGGTATCACCCTGCATCAAGGGCGGTGCCGTGATAACGACAAAGAGCTTATCCTGGCGGGTGGCAAAATAGGCAAGCAGGTCATTATAGACAGCTTTGGCATTGGCGACCGTGTAATCTTCGTTTGGCGTTGAGGCCGGTGGATCGTCGGGGTTGCCGCCCAGGTCGGAATTGGGAAAACAGGACTTGAACATGACGATCTGGTTTTCGCCGCCGGGGTCAGAGGCAAGGCGCGGCCAGGCTCCAAAACAATCGTCCGAGGGCGAGGTCGGGTTGCAGATATGCTGGTCATTTTCGGCAAAGAGTGCCGCCAGGATGGTATCGCGGTTGGGGCCAGTAAACCACGTGGGCCAGTTGGGAATATCGGTATTGCTCCCGATCTGATCAGGCCCCCAGCCATAATTGGTGGCACTAACAAAATAGTTATTCTCCATCAAAGCCCGGCCCAGACCACCATAGGGCTGATCCTCATTAGGATCAGCCAGCCAGTTGCCGCCCGTCGAATGATGAATGAAGATCAGCTTCACCGGATGCGCAGGTGGGTCGGGGGTATTGGCCAGAGACACCGCCGGGCCAGGGGAGCCCTCGGTTTCCGCACGTGACGCACCGGAAACCAACGCCAACGTACTTCCGACCGGCAACCGCAACAGCAACGAACCCACCAGGCTCAGCAACGCAACGACAATGATGAACAAACTGGCACGCACTGTTCGGGAAAGCATGGACCCCTCCTTTGGAGTCAGGCTGGTATGCTTATCTTAGCACTCAGTTCGTATTATGTAAAGCATTAGAATGTGCTTGGTAGTGCAACGCGACTGATCGTAACGGTCACTTCCAGGGCTGTTGCAACGTCATTTCGATCGTCCGCAGATGACGCAGATTACAGCTTCCGCATCTGCGTAATCTGCGTCATCTGCGGACTTTATCTAATCCTCCTGGGACTTTGCATGATACTGCTGGCAAACCCCTCCTGGGAGACGCGCTCACGTCGCGACCGGCGCCAAGCGCGCAAAGGCCGAGGTGCGCGTGCGCGCCTGCGGCACCTCGGCCAGCCATGCCGCAACCCGTATGAAATTGAGCGCGGCCGCAACCAGGAAGTGCATCAGGCGCGTCTTCAGGTAGCCGATGTAGCGCGACTGGCGCATCCCACTGACCCGTACCCCTTGCGAGATACTGCCCTCAATCCCCGCCCGGTCGGCATACACGGTCTTGAAGGCCTCGGTCTGCTGGCGCGTGCGGGCCCCGTGGAGCGCTTCATAGTGCGCTCGCTCATGCACCAGCAAGGAGCGCGGCCCCTGCGCGTTTCCCAGGCATGGGGTGCGTGCCGGACATGCGGCACAGGTTGACTTGTCAAAGCGGATGGCCACCGAGGGCCGGCCCTCGTGATCCGCACTCGCCGTCCAGCTGCGGCTCACCTGTCCCTGCGGACAGGTCGCCTGCTCCGCGTCCCAATCCAGCACAAAGCAAGAGCCCGCAAACCCTTCCTTGGCCTTGGCCCGCCAGCCCGGTTCGGGCGGGGTTGGACCGACCAGATCGATGTCCGCCTGCTGACTCGTCAGCAGGTTCTCGGCACACACATAGCCGGCATCCACCAGGTGTTCGGTGGGTGCGAGGCCGCGCGTCTCCAACTGCTGCTGAATGATGGCAGGCATCGTGTTGTCTGCCGTGGTCGCCGGCGTGGTGGTCACATCGGTGAACAGGTGGGGCGCATCATCATCACAGCTTTCGGTCAGATGCACCTTGTAGCCGACCCAGCTGGTTTCGCGCTTCTTGCTGAAGCGGGCATCGACATCAGAGGGCGTGCAGATTAATTGTGGGGCTGGAGGCAGATCCTCAGCCACCCGCCAGCGCATCGGTGCCTCGGGCGGTTCGGCGTAAAACTGCTGGAGCCAGACCAGGCGAAGGATCTGCACGGCAGGCAATGCACGCAGGGCTGGGTCAGTCGCCGGATCCCAGAGCCGATGCAAAAGCTCGCGACCATCGGTTCCCCATTCCTCTGCCAGGGCATAGCGGTCGGCTTTGGCCTCAGGCAGGCGATATTCGTCAATGCGGCGTCCATAGCGGGTATACCACTCGGCGGGCACCCAGGACGTGAGCCATGCGGGGGCGCTGGTCGCCAGGGTATTAAGCGCGTGACGCACGGTTTCGCCGATACACTCGAGCCGATTGAGGACGTGAATGGCGGCCAAGACATGGGTGGCATCGGTGCGCTGGCGGCCTTTGCCCTTAACCAGTCCCTGCTCTTTGAACAGCAGGAGCATCTGTTCAAAGAGACGCTGTTCCGCGCCTCCGGCGACCAGGCGGGCACGAAAGTCGCAGAGCACCGAGGCATCAAAGCCGGGGTCAGTCAGTTCGAGGGCAAGGGCATACTTCCAGTCGATGCGCGCACGCACCGCGTCGGCGGCCTGGCGGTCAGACAGGTTCTCGGCAAACTGCATCACGCTGATGAGCGCAAGGTGGGCCGGCGCTTGCGCGGGTGCGCCGTCCCTCGGAAAGAGGTCGGCAAAATCGCGATTGGCATAGATCGGGCCAAGGGTGTCACGCATCCGCATATAGGGATTGCCTTTGGGGAAGGCGGCATGGGCGACCCGTGCGGTCTCGTTCGGAATACAGGAAAACAGGGGGGCATGCAATGACATCGGTAACCTCCAATCCCTACGCAGCAACCCAACTGTCTGCGGCTCGTATGACCAAGCATAGCACAAACGAGGTGGTTTTGCGCAGACGCCATCAGCGCAGGAGCCCGCTGAGGAGGGGTTTGCCAGCAGTATCTTTGCATCAGCCCTGTTGGGATCAGCCAGCCAGTTGCCGCCGGTCGAATGATGTGCTACCCTACGTTCAGATGCTCAGGCACTCGTGCAACTCGCCCTGAGCCTTCGGAGGTTGTGGCAGGCAACGTCAGTGGAAGGCAATACCCGTGCCTCGCTTTACCTACTCATACCACGCTCATGAGGAGATGGAGCATCGCAGGATCCCACAGTCCCTCGTAGATTCCGTCCTCGAAAACCCTCAGCAGGTAGTGCCAGAGGGCAATGGACGAGTTGCCTACCAATCTCAGGTTGATTTTGGTGGGGGCAAGATCTTCTTGCTCCGTGCCGTTGTGGTTGACACTATTGACCTTCGGGAACCCGCCGCAAGCCGCCGCCCTTTAGGGCGTGCGGTTAGGCGGGTTTCTCGCTGGCTTTAGCCAGAACAGCGAACATCCTTGCGGTTGTTGTCATTCTCTGCTATACTGTCAATATAGAAATCAACAACTGCAAGGCAGGGCGATGGAGTACCAGCGCGACGAACACCGGGTTCATCTCATCCTCTATCACCTCGTCTGGACGCCGAAGCGCCGCAAGGCTGTCCTCAAAGATGCGATTGCCGTAGACTGTCGGCGGCTGATTGAGCAGAAGTGCGCCGAGCAGGGATGGGAGATCGTGGAGCTGGCGATCCAACCCGATCATATCCATCTGTTCGTGCGCGTTTGGCCGAGCGTTTCGGCTGCCGACGTGGTGAAGGCGGTCAAGGGTCTCACCTCTCACGAGCTACGCGAACGTTATGCCGTCTTGCGGAAACTTCCGTCACTTTGGACGCGCTCCTACTTTGCCGCGACGGTCGGGAACGTCTCGAATGAAACCGTGCAGCGGTACATCGCCGCCCAAAAGGGACTCTAGCCAATGGAGCGCAAAGCCTTTCGCTACCGGCTCTATCCCTCCCGCGCCCAGGAGCGGCTGCTTGATGCCACGCTTGAAACGTGTCGTCGCTTCTATAACGATTGCCTCGCAGAGCGC
>NZ_RYFF01000111.1 GCF_004138165.1 Candidatus Chloroploca sp. Khr17 | reverse complement strand
GCGCGGCCCCCCCCTGTTGGCGACCCCGTTTGGCCTTTGCTCGGCAGATGGCAGCCCCTATTCTGCACCACTCTCCTTCAAAGCGGGGCTTTTTTTGTGTCATCGCCACCCTGATCGTCTCCGGCCTCGGCATCCGGTTTCAAACCCCTTCAAAGCGGGGCTTTTTTTGTGTCATGTAAGACGGAGGTCTTATGGAAATTGAACCAGGAGTTTCAAACCCCTTCAAAGCGGGGCTTTTTTTGTGTCACATAAAGCACCATAACCACAAAAGAAAAGCCGCTTGTTTCAAACCCCTTCAAAGCGGGGCTTTTTTTGTGTCGTCCTTGGAGGACGATATTCCAAGGGCAATTAGGCCGGGTTTCAAACCCCTTCAAAGCGGGGCTTTTTTTGTGTCAAGTCCGAGGCGAGAGACAAAGCCAAGGAAGTCCGAGTTTCAAACCCCTTCAAAGCGGGGCTTTTTTTGTGTCTATCGAGAGAATGCCTGCACCCTCCCAGGACTATTGGTTTCAAACCCCTTCAAAGCGGGGCTTTTTTTGTGTCGCATACTTTTTCGATTGTCCTCCCGGGGAGGTTTATGTTTCAAACCCCTTCAAAGCGGGGCTTTTTTTGTGTCGGCGACGATGTGTCGTTCCTGCTCGGTTTACAGAAGGTTTCAAACCCCTTCAAAGCGGGGCTTTTTTTGTGTCTATCCTGCGCGAGTGGCAGGAGACCGAGTCCAAGTTTCAAACCCCTTCAAAGCGGGGCTTTTTTTGTGTCGCGTCCGCAGATCGGCAGCAAGGACCGGACCTCGTCGTTTCAAACCCCTTCAAAGCGGGGCTTTTTTTGTGTCAAATGGGGGAGGGCCGCTGCGAATAATCGCAGCGCGTTTCAAACCCCTTCAAAGCGGGGCTTTTTTTGTGTCACGGCGACCTCTGCGAGGAGACGCCTGAGACGCCGGTGATCGAGTTTCAAACCCCTTCAAAGCGGGGCTTTTTTTGTGTCCACCTGGAGGTGTAACATGCGCAACATCCTGCGCGTTTCAAACCCCTTCAAAGCGGGGCTTTTTTTGTGTCCGGCTACGGCCTGTACGGCACCTGGGGCAGCTTCCTGTTTCAAACCCCTTCAAAGCGGGGCTTTTTTTGTGTCGTGGCCTGGCACCGCTGTCATCGACGGCGAGCTGGTGTTTCAAACCCCTTCAAAGCGGGGCTTTTTTTGTGTCAGCGCCCTGATGTTGGCCCCGGCAGCGAAGGCCGAGTTTCAAACCCCTTCAAAGCGGGGCTTTTTTTGTGTCGACAGCGGTGCCAGGCCACTCCAGCTCGCCATTCGGGGTTTCAAACCCCTTCAAAGCGGGGCTTTTTTTGTGTCCTGGAGTGGCCTGTCTCGATCACCGGCGTCTCAGGGGTTTCAAACCCCTTCAAAGCGGGGCTTTTTTTGTGTCAATCGCTGCAAGGGCCACGGCCGGTTCGGGTAAAAATTGTTTCAAACCCCTTCAAAGCGGGGCTTTTTTTGTGTCTATCGCTTTAACCATGTTCAGGGCCGACGTTGTGTGGTTAGTTTCAAACCCCTTCAAAGCGGGGCTTTTTTTGTGTCACGCGGCCGCCCAGACCACCGCCGCCGCATTCACCACGTTTCAAACCCCTTCAAAGCGGGGCTTTTTTTGTGTCGCCATTGCTCACATTCTCAGGAACGCTACCGAGGAGGTTTCAAACCCCTTCAAAGCGGGGCTTTTTTTGTGTCTGATGCAGAACTCCGGAGGCCAGATCAAGCTTCTCGTTTCAAACCCCTTCAAAGCGGGGCTTTTTTTGTGTCGCCGAGTGCCAGCATCGATGGCCCATCCCTGGTTAATGTTTCAAACCCCTTCAAAGCGGGGCTTTTTTTGTGTCAAGATCGACTTTGTTCGCACGCTGATGCTCCATATCGTTTCAAACCCCTTCAAAGCGGGGCTTTTTTTGTGTCAATCTTCGGGGTCCTCAGGGTCGTACATGTTCAGAAGCGTTTCAAACCCCTTCAAAGCGGGGCTTTTTTTGTGTCAACAAGGCCGATCGTGGCAGGGTCAAGGCGCAACAGGTTTCAAACCCCTTCAAAGCGGGGCTTTTTTTGTGTCAACCATCACCGCCCCCACCGCCGCCGCCGCCGCAACGTTTCAAACCCCTTCAAAGCGGGGCTTTTTTTGTGTCCCGAGCAGCTGACACTCCCCCAAACCCCGCACTCCAGTTTCAAACCCCTTCAAAGCGGGGCTTTTTTTGTGTCCACAAATGTTGAGGCGCCCCCGAGTGGGGCGCCTCGTTTCAAACCCCTTCAAAGCGGGGCTTTTTTTGTGTCAAGGCCGGCGACGTCGTTCGGATCATACTGATCGGGTTTCAAACCCCTTCAAA
Organism: Candidatus Chloroploca sp. Khr17; assembly: GCF_004138165.1. GTDB lineage: Bacteria > Chloroflexota > Chloroflexia > Chloroflexales > Chloroflexaceae > Chloroploca. The sequence continues at coordinate 3,475 of NZ_RYFF01000111.1, read as the reverse complement.
GCGGGGCTTTTTTTGTGTCGTAACGACCTCTGGATCGAGGAGGGGAATACTCCCGTTTCAAACCCCTTCAAAGCGGGGCTTTTTTTGTGTCCCGGGCAGCTATGAAGCTATACGGCAAGGTGTCGATGTTTCAAACCCCTTCAAAGCGGGGCTTTTTTTGTGTCGCCCTTTGCAGACCTTGCCGCTGGCACCGGAAGATGGTTTCAAACCCCTTCAAAGCGGGGCTTTTTTTGTGTCCGGGAATGATTATCGCGGCCGCAGGGTTCTTAAGCTTGTTTCAAACCCCTTCAAAGCGGGGCTTTTTTTGTGTCAAGTGCGAGTGACGTGGGACTGCACGCCGCCGACGAGTTTCAAACCCCTTCAAAGCGGGGCTTTTTTTGTGTCAATAGGGCTACTCTCCTCTGCCGTACCCAATGCGCGTTTCAAACCCCTTCAAAGCGGGGCTTTTTTTGTGTCGGGCCATGACCATCGCCGAGGCCGCCTGGAAGCTGATGTTTCAAACCCCTTCAAAGCGGGGCTTTTTTTGTGTCATGCCCTCGGCATCGGCAGTTAGGAAGAGCCCGCCCCGTTTCAAACCCCTTCAAAGCGGGGCTTTTTTTGTGTCCTGTAGTGGTGTCACTGTTCATCGTCTGCAAAGACTAGTTTCAAACCCCTTCAAAGCGGGGCTTTTTTTGTGTCCTCCAGCAGAAGCGCCCAGTCCCAGCAGGAGATCGTGTTTCAAACCCCTTCAAAGCGGGGCTTTTTTTGTGTCGTGGGACGTGGACGTGCCGTGCGACGAGCCGACGCGTTTCAAACCCCTTCAAAGCGGGGCTTTTTTTGTGTCCTGAATCGTTTTCTTTTGTAAAAGGGAGCCCCCCATGTTTCAAACCCCTTCAAAGCGGGGCTTTTTTTGTGTCTCATTCTGGGGATTCTGTGGGTGGTGTTTTCGACCGTGTTTCAAACCCCTTCAAAGCGGGGCTTTTTTTGTGTCGCGCTGTGGTCACGCTGACCCAGATCGCCTCACCCGGTTTCAAACCCCTTCAAAGCGGGGCTTTTTTTGTGTCAAGTCCAGCCGAAGAGCAGGGGAGAGTTAATCATGCGTGTTTCAAACCCCTTCAAAGCGGGGCTTTTTTTGTGTCGTGGCGCTAGACCACCGTAATTGCCGACCCAAGGGTCGTTTCAAACCCCTTCAAAGCGGGGCTTTTTTTGTGTCCATCACGGGAGAGCTTCGGCTCGCCACCAGGTCCAATGTTTCAAACCCCTTCAAAGCGGGGCTTTTTTTGTGTCTGCTGGTTTTTGTTCCAGTATGAGGTGGACGCGGATGTTTCAAACCCCTTCAAAGCGGGGCTTTTTTTGTGTCACTCGACAACGACAAGGCGCAGTACGAGGCCCGCATGTTTCAAACCCCTTCAAAGCGGGGCTTTTTTTGTGTCGCCAATATCACAGGAGCCAGTAATTGGTCTGATATAGTTTCAAACCCCTTCAAAGCGGGGCTTTTTTTGTGTCCCGAGCAGCGGCTACTCGACAACGACAAGGCGCAGTGTTTCAAACCCCTTCAAAGCGGGGCTTTTTTTGTGTCCCGAGCCGTCCTGTGAGGACGGCAAGGTTACCGTTCGTTTCAAACCCCTTCAAAGCGGGGCTTTTTTTGTGTCCTCGTATTTCACGCAACAAGAATACCGCAAAGTTTGTTTCAAACCCCTTCAAGAGACTGGTGCAGAATACCGGCAACTTTTCGGGGTGCGAAGGATCACCACGGTGAGGGCTTGAAAAACCGCCTTTTTGTGGCATGATGACTGTAGTGTAAAAACCGCATCAAACACACAAAAAAGACGGTTATGCTCCCTATTCTACCACCAATCCTCCGTGCTGGCACGCCCGATTTGCCCGCCGTGCCGCGCTGGCTCCAAGCCGGGATCATCATGTTCCTTGGCCCGATCCTGGTCTGGGCCGAGACGACCATCCTCCGGCGGATCTTTACGACGACGGTGCGCGACCATCCCCTGGTGCGCATCGGCCTGGCCTATGATCCGGCGGCGGTGGTCGCGGCCTGTGCCGCCTATCGCCATCCCGAGGGCGCACCCGGGGCGCCGCCGACCTTTACGCTGGAGCAGTTGGTGCGCGCCGAGATCGTCCGCACGTGGGCGGGGGGCTGTTCCGACCGCGAGCTGGCCTGGCATCTCGCCAGCAACCTCGTCGTGCGCTGGTTTGTCGGGCTGTCCCTCTTTGCCCCGCAGCTTCCCGACCATACCACGCTCGCCCGCTTTCACGGCTGGATGCGCCAGCATGCCTCCGACGCCCTTTTTCGCGATGTGCTCGCCTTCCTTGACCGCGTCGACCCGGAAGATGCCGCCACCACGCCCCAGATCGTGGACACCTTTGCCATGCAGAGTCCGGTCGCGCCCAGTGTCAGTGCCGCCGCGTTGCTCCGCCACCTGACCCTCCGCCTCCTGCTGCTGCTGCGGCAGCGCGGCCCGGCCACCCTCACCGCCGCGCTGGAGGCGCTCGACCTGACGCCTTTCACGCAGAAGCCGAAACCCGCTCGCAGTGCCGCCGCCCGCCACGCCCGCCTCCAGACCACCGTGGCCCTGGTCGCCCGCGTCGTGACGACCGTGACGGCCCAGCTGGACACGCTCGACCCAGTGGTTCACCCGCTCGTGCTGGCCTTCCTCGCCGATCTCGCCAAGGTGCAAGCGGATGAACTGACCACCGATGATGCCGGCGTCGTGACCGAACGCCCCGCCAAGGAACGGGGGGCGCGCCGCATCGCCAGCGCCGTTGACCGCGAGGCCACCTTCCGCAAACACGACGGGAGTCCCGCCGTGCTCGGCAGCAATGCGATCATCAGCACCACGCGCACCCGTATCTGCGCCTGCGTGATCGTGACCGGCTGCACGCCCGATAGCGTCGCGCCCGCCGCCGTGCTCGAACAACAGCAGGAGGCCGGGGCACCGCTGCCGGAGATCATCGTGATGGATGGGGCCGCCGGTTGGGGCAAGACCCGCGCCGAGGTCCACACCCGCAGTGACGGCCAGACCAGCCTCGTTGCCCCCATTCCGCAGAGCGGCGGCAGCGACCCCGCCCGCTTCAGCGTCGCGGACTTTCAGGTGGATTTCGCCCGCATGACGTGTACCTGTCCGGGCGGCAAGGTCAGCACCACCGCCTACGCGTCGGGCAACGCCGATGGCATCCACTTCCGGTTTCGGGCACCCGACTGCGCGGGCTGCGCGAAGCACGGGCAGTGTCGTGACCCCAAGGCCAAACCCGACAGCCACCGCACCGTCTTCGTCTCGGAGTACCACCATCACATGCGTGAGGCCCGGCGCGTCAACCAGAGCGACGAAGGCAAAGCCTTGCTGCACGACCGCTGGCGCGTGGAACCGACCATCGCCTGGCTCACGCGCTACCAGGGTTGCCGCCGCGCCCGCTGCATCGGGTTGGCCGCCGCGCAGTTTGAACTCTTCCAGGCCTGCGCGGTGCGCAACCTGCTCAGTTGGCT
>NZ_RYFF01000110.1 GCF_004138165.1 Candidatus Chloroploca sp. Khr17 | reverse complement strand
GGCGATGATCTACCTTGCCATGACCCGCCTGATGCTCCGCCGACTGGCCCCATGACCCTTTTCAGACAGCTTCTTAGTTCGTTGGGCCCTCTTCTCAGTTTTAAATCACACTTTGTAAGATTTTAACTAAACTCTTATGTGAAAATTAAACGTGATATTGCTTGTAATATTCAAAATTTTGTGTTACATTTCTGGCAATTTCTTGTTTAGTAGCAGTAGGTGGAATCATGAGTAAGAAAAGCGAACAAAAGGAACATCTTATGGCTGATGGAACGCCCTCAGATGAAATTGATGACACCAATTCACCGACGAGATTAACCTCATCAGTTGTAGGATCATTCTTGCAATGGCTAGGAAAATTTTTGGCCTTACCCCAACTCCAAGGAGTCGGTGTAATTCTTTCAATACTTCTTTTGATATTTGGCAATGAAATTGGTCGAGTTCTGACAGTTCTCGTCCTGATATTTGTTGTTTTACAGTGGTTCTATCAAAACGGACGCCTTAGCGAAGTTGCAAGATTACTTCTTGCTTCCGTAATAGGTAATGTAATATGGCTTAAAAATAATTTTTTCTCAATCTTGCACAGGGTATTAAAGACACTCATTGTGGATTCCTATATTTTCATTGGAAGAAAAATAGGTAATCCTCCAATATACATACTAGTGCTGCTTCTTCTTGGTTGGGTATTGTACTATCTAAGTCAAATTCTTACAGAAGACAACCTTCGGCCTATAACAAGTGCGATCCAAATGTGGTTTGACGTGACTTTTTGGCCGATTTTTGAGGCTTATTCTTCCACTGTGAGGAATGATACTGATTTACAGATTATTCGATCACTGTCAAATGTGATAATCCTATTCATCGTGTTGTTCTTTCTTTTATTGGTTCGTGCCATTGGTGTGACAAATGAGCTTTCTCTATTAACAAAAAAGTTTGAGAGCATCGCAGTTTCCCTTAATTGGGACGAGATTATCAGAGAACAAGAAGCGAAGCTATTGATGCAAGCTCAATTGGAGTGGTTCCAATATGTCGAAAAGCAAAATGCTTTAGATAAGTTATTCCTTGAAGACTGTCTTCCCGTAGCCGCTCATAAAAAAGTTATTTATATCGGTTACACTACAGAACGTATTGCATTTCCTTTCTCTGACCCTTTAGTTAGACCGAGAATTTTTTCGGAAGATTGGAGTTCCGGTTATAGTTTTATACGTATGACACCAGCACAATTCCATGAAGCTTTAGAAGAATTTATTGACAATGTCAAAACGGATGAGTAATTACAATCTGGCCCAACAGCCGCATGCACGCGACGCCGCTGGCGCGGCCCGAACCTGGGCGCGATCTCGGCCGCAAACTGCGGCGTTCTCCGGCGTTCACCCCGCTCGGTGACTCGATCGCGTTCTTCACGTTCTTTCCACCGCCCAGCGGCGAACGTCCGCAGTTTGCTGGGCGCGGTGTCGTGCTGTCGCTCGGTGCCATCACCACGCCTGCCAGCGGGCGCGTGTTATACGGATCGTTGGGCCTCTGCAATCCGAAGCGCCCATGCCGAACGGTACCATGTGTGGTTGGTTCCTTTCGCAATGGGAAAAACCTGTGGCATACTACAAACAAAGGTGCTATACTACTTCTGCTGAGGATGCGTGCATCTGTCAGACACGAGGAGGATCGCATGATGCCGAATACGACTATCATGATACCCGTTGATACTGCGACCGCAGCAAAATATAATGCTGCAACAGAAGAAGATCGCCGGAAAGTACAATTACTCGTACGGATGCTTTTTCGTACGATACCACTCCCTGCCGATAGTACCCTCCCACAGATAATGAATGACATGAGCGATGAGGCACAATTACGAGGATTAACACCCGAAGTTCTTGATCAACTCCTCAATGAAGATGAATAATCGGTTTGTTCTCGACACGAATACGATCGTGAGTGCTGCCCTTTTTCGCCAGTCCGTGCCGCGTCAGGCGCTCGATCATGCGCTTATCGATGGGATACTCCTCGTTTCCGAAGCGACAGCACTTGAACTGACATCGGTACTCTTGCGTAGTAAATTTGATCGCTATCTCCAGAGAGAAATACGCGAGCGATTTCTTGCCGTTTTCCTGCAACAAACCACACTTATTGAAATCACTGAACCTGTGATAGCCTGTAGAGACCCAAAAGATGATAAATTCTTAGAAGTTGCAGTATACGGAAATGCGTCTTTAATAATAACTGGCGATAAAGATCTTCTTAACCTACATCTGTATCATGGAATTCCTATAATCACACCGAGAGAATTTCTTGACCTAAGATAATGTGTCAAGTATTATATCTGGGAAAAACCATAAATACAGTACTCTGAAGATATAAAACGGCGTCTTTTGCTCGTAATCCCCTTACAACAGCGTGGTCACGGCCCAACAACGCCTTGCACGCGACGCCGCTGGCGCGGCCTCAAACCTGGTGCGTTTTTCATGCGCGTTCCGTGCCGCTGCTCGTCTCTCTCCACACGGCTGCCAGCGGCGCACGTGAAGGCTGGCGTTGGGCGGCAACCTCAGCCCGAAACGCCCATGCCGAGCAGCAGAACCGAGCACTGGACAGTCTCGCCCACAATCATTCGCATATCTTTGGGGCTTGAATTCACAGAACATGTGCGCTATGATGAAGCCATCTCTGGTACGCAGACCGCATGGAGGCAGTGATGACAGCACAGCCAAAACGATATATTACGGAAGAAGAGTATATCGAGTTTGAGGTGGCAAGTACCCGCAAGCACGAATATTATCAAGGTGAAATTTTCGCCATGACGGGAGGAACCGAACCGCATAATTTATTGTCAGGAAATGCCTATGCGTCACTGCATGCACAACTGCGTCGCCGCCCATGCCGCGTCTATAATAGTGATCAGCGTATTAAAATTTTGACTACGGGATTACACACCTATCCGGATGTGACGGTCGTGTGCGGACAGCCACAGTTTATTGAATCATCACGCCTTACGATCACGAATCCAACCGTTATCATTGAAGTCCTCTCACCATCGACAGAACGATATGATCGTGGCATGAAGTTTCAGCACTATCGAACAATCTCCTCGTTCCAGGACTATATCTTGATCGCGCAAGACGAGCATCGGATTGAGCACTTCACACGCCAGGAAAACGGGATATGGCTATTGTATGAGGCCATTGGGATAACGGCACAAATCGTTCTTCGCTCGATTGACTGTGTGTTGACCGTTGAGGATGTCTACGAGAAAGTTGAATGGGCACACGGCAAAACGGGAATAACCCGAGAATCAGCCAAAGAAGAAAGCGGCGAATGAATAAGGTATCGCTATCTCAGAACACGTAAAATCTTGACATTATGAGCAGGAGAATCCTTCTCTATAGGCATGTTTTACGTATTCCTGTTAACCCGCCGCCCAACACGCCCTGCAGGTGACGCCGCTGGCGCGGCCCATAAGCTGGTGGTTTTTTACAATGTCGCCGCGTGCTGTCGCTCGCCTCGGTCTATCGAAGCCGCCAGCGGCGCCGGTGAAGCCCAGCGTTAGGTGGCTGTGAAGCACGGCCCAGGCAAAGAAACTGCCCTTGACTATCGGTATAACTTTTGTTATACTCGCAGTATGAAAACAGCCATCTCAATTCCAGACCCGCTGTTTGAAGCAGCGGAGCAGTACGCACAGGATAAAGGGCTCTCCCGAAGCGAGTTATACGCCAAGGCTATTCAGCATTATCTCGATACATTCCGCTACCAGGGCATCACCGAAGCGCTGAATTCCATTTACGGAACAGAGGAATCAAGACTTGACACAGGGTATAGCGCCGCGCAAACGCAAATACTATCCAAGGAAGAGTGGTAATGCAGCGCGGAGATATTTGGTGGGCAAACCTACCGGAGCCAACAGGTGCAGGATCAGGGTATCGTAGACCAGTGTTAGTAATTCAAGCCGATGCATTCACGAGAAGTCGTATTGCGACTGTGATTATTGTCGCTATAACAAGTAATCTGCGCCTTGCAACCGCCCCCGGAAACGTCTTTCTTCCCGCAACTGAGTCGAGTTTACCAAAAGACTCGGTCGTTAACGTCTCACAGATCATTCCCCTTGACAAGTCAATGCTCGACGAATACGTTGATCGTATTTCCGCAACAACACTGACCCACGTTGAAGAAGGAATACGCCTGGTGCTCGACGTATAACGTGGTGAGCGGTTGTAAAGATTAAAACGGAAAAGAGAGCGCGGAATATCTAACAAGTAACATCAGGTAATGGCTTTGCACGTGGATATTTTGAGATATGGTGTAACCCTTTATAAGCCCAGCCACCTAACCAGGCCGTGCAGCTGACGCCGCTGGCGCGGCCCTAACCTGGGCTCGTTCTACCCACAAACCGCGCCTGCCTATCACCGACGGGTAGGCGCTCTGCATTTCTCCAGCGGCGTGTTGGAGCACCGCGAGCTCCTGGCGATCTACGGGGCGGCAGGCGCCGTTTGCTGGCAGTGGCCGCCAGCCGCCGCGCCGTGTCCTCACGACGCCCGCCAGCGGCGCCGCTGAAGCCTGGCGTTAGGCGGCCCTCAACCCGAGCGCCGCTGTCGGGCACGATGCGGTATACTAGGAGGCAGATCGATTGTTCACCCAAAGCAGAACAACCATATACGATCGGGCCGTCCGTCCGCAAACCATGTCAGGCATGAGGTAAATATAGACGGACAGGAAGCAACCTATGTGCGGCGTATATCCCGTCCTGATACGGGAAAACGCGATTTGCACGAAACGTCACCGTCTGTCTACTGAAACAAACGTTCGTCATGCATTCACAAGGAGACAATGATGAACGAGATGGAATTGCTCATCGAACTTCATAAAGAAGGATATCGGCAGGGTCCAGGAAGTGACGAAGCAACTAGATTTGCCCTGTCTATGACCGGCATTGATGGTTCCAGACCCATTGAAGTCGCTGATATCGGGTGCGGAACAGGTGCGTCCACGATCATTCTCGCTCAGTCGCTCAACGCCAACATCACTGCCATCGATTTTTTACCTGAATTTTTGGATGTCTTGAGGTCAAGGAGTATTGCTGGCGGAGTTGCTGATAAAATCTCATGCCATTCGTGCTCCATGGATGACCTGCCCTTTGCTGATGAATCTCTTGATCTCATTTGGGCTGAGGGATCCATATACAACATTGGTTTCGAGAATGGCATCAAGAATTGGAAAAAGTTCATAAAGCCAGGCGGAACGTTGGTCGCATCAGAAATTACGTGGTTGACCAATGATAGGCCCAAGGAGATACAGGCGCACTGGGATGCCGAGTATCCAGAAATCGCTGTGGCCTCAGCGAAGATGGCCGCCTTAGAAGTTCACGGATATTCCCCGATTGGCTATTTCGTTCTTCCCCAGAATTGCTGGCTCGATGAATATTACAATCCGATGAGAGCGCGGTTTGCAGACTTTCTTAAAAAACATGAAGGGAACAATATGGCCGAAAGTATTGTGGCGGCAGAAAAGCACGAAATTGATTTGTATGAAAAGTATAGATCGCATGTGAGTTATGGCGTTTATATCGCAAGGAAATTATAGCAAAATGCCGAACAAGCCGATTCAGGCGGACGCCTTCCGCACCGCTGATCTTTGATGTTGGGCCACCATGCATTCCGCCAACCTGGAATGGCTGTACCTGCTGGTCGGTTCTATATTCTTGACTTTCGCGCCAGAAGTACATGCAATGTAACCACATCAGAGGAAGGGGTAAATGAGATGAGCAACGTCATCAAGACACGCCTGGTCAAAATCGGAAACTCGCAGGGCATCCGCATCCCGAAGGTTCTCCTTGACCAAATCCGTACCGTTGACCAACAACGATTACGAAAACGGCTTGGACGGATTGATCACCAAACACAATAC
>NZ_RYFF01000025.1 GCF_004138165.1 Candidatus Chloroploca sp. Khr17 | reverse complement strand
GCGGCTGGCGTACGCTGAAGCTCAGGCGCAAACGCAACATGCGCCACTTCAAGGCTCCCCGCCGTCGGCGCGATGCTTCGGTAACAGGCGACCCCACAGGCGCGCCTGTTCACACCGGCCCGGATGGCATAGAACTGGGCATCAGCATCGGGGCACGGATGGTCTATCCAGGCACGATAGGCGGCAAAGGTCGGGAACGGGCCATACGGCAGGTAGGTCCACATCCGGCCCTCACCATCAGCCGAGATAGCCGCATACAACTCTTGCGCATGGCGGTCAGGATCGAGGGGTTCGAGGTCACAGTAGCGTCCCGCAAGCGGCGTGTGGGGTGGAATTGGCGGCGGCTTCCACTCTGGTACGGGCGAGCCAACTGGTTGGCCGAGCGCATTCTGAAAGCTCATCATCACGTCCCTTTCTGTACATACCCTTTTTCTTTATTATAATAACCCGCAAACCTTTTTGATGCTGAGGATAGCGCAACAAACAAGGATTATCTACGAGGCTGTCTGAGAAGTCGACGAGCTGCTCCGAAGTGCCGGCTAATGGTTTTTATATTCATAAGCCGACACGCCTGTATACAGCCCAAGTAGGACTGCTATATACGAACAATAAAAGTGATTTAAACTGTAATAATATCTGATTGTTGCCGTTTATGAACGAGCACAATCCCAAAATAATTTGCATGTATAATCACAATTTAAATGCATATTGACAAGCTTTAGAATATATGTAAAACTACATTACATGTAAGATAATGTGCTCGTTGATCATGTTTAGGGAGTGCAACTGCCCCCTGCCCCACTCGCCACTTACCCACTCACGCATGGGTCACTGCGTTCCGCTAAGGTCGTTCCGGGCATCTGGCTGTACAACTTGCGAGGTTGAACTGGCCGTCGGCCCAGAGGTGAGCGGGTAACTGTTCACACTTCAACATCAAAGGAGGATCCTGAGATGTTCACCGCAATGTACTTGCTCTGCGCGATGTTTACCCTCGTCCTCTCAGGCATCGGACTCTACCGCTTGCGGATGGCACCCACGCTCGCCCTCGCCTTGATCATGCCGACCCTGCTCGCCCTCGTCTATGACAACCTGGTGATCGCCCTGGGCAGCCTGCTCGGTGAAGGATCGCTGCTCATCACCCTCAACTGGGTGCGCTTCATGCTCCACGCGCTGGTACTCCCGCCGATGCTTGTGGGCATGCTGCTGCTGGCCCGCGGGGCTGACGTGCGCTGGGCCCACCACTCCATCGCGTTGATCAGCACCCTGATCCTCGCCGCCGCGACCTTTGCCCTTGGCTTGCGCGGCGAGGTGCTGCTGCTCGAGCTAGCACCCAGCTACCGCAACGACCTTCTGCTCTACTCCCACGCCCACCCCAGCGGCCCGCCGGTCGGGGCGATCATGACCCTACTCGGGGCGATGATCTATGGCGGGGCGATCGCGCTGCGAGCGCGCTGGCCCTGGATCGCACTGGCCGCGCTGTATACCCTGAGCGTCGTCGCAGTGCCCAACCCCTGGCTGGCCAACGCCCTGGTCAACACCGGCGAGGTGCTGCTGCTCGCGGCATTGATACGGGCCACGTACCACTTTGCCGCTGCGCCCTGTCCCGCTCCCGTAGCGGTCGTGGCGTAACGGTGCGCAAGCCCTGCGCCGCGCTGCTGGCGGGCAACGCGTCGACCACAAGCCCTCCGAGCGAGCACGCCTTTGTGCCCTGCGGGCCGCTGCACTGCTCACCGAGGCCGGTGTGCCCCAGGATCTGCTCGCGGTGCTGATCGGCGGCCAGGCGATGGGCGAAGCGCTGGTCGAGTGGGCTGTGCCGCCCATCACCGGCATATGGCCCGTTATGGTAGCGGGGCTTCCAGCCCGCAACCCCCACGCGGGCTGGAAGCCCCCGCTACGATGGGCGGCTGTTGCTCACGGGCGCTCCCACTGGCCCGAGGGCCATTTAGTACTCAGCATGACCATCATACGACACCATCAACGATCATTGGTATGAAACCGTGCCGTAGGCAAGTACTACATCGAGCGCACGTGGCGTGATCGTTGCTGCCTGGGCCTCTGACTGCCCAGGCTGAACCGTGACCACACCCTGCGCTGCGCTGGCGTGCTCACCGCACAGAAAGAAGGCAATGGCGGGGCGCTCAGCGAGTAATTAATGCACAAAGCAATGGATCACGGCCTTCGCTTGGCGTGCCGCGCCTGCGTTGGCGTGGTAAAATAAGCTAGAACATGACTGTTGCCAATCTGGTGCTACGCCATTTGGCGCAATCGTTTATGCGCCCTCTTGATGAGCAAGGATCATACGAATGACCAACGAGCAGTGGAGTGCCGTCGATCAGTACGTCAGCGACCTGCTGATGCCACCGGATGCTGCGCTCGAGGCTGCGCTCGCAGCGAGTAGTGCCGCAGGCATGCCGACGATCAATGTTTCGCCGGCCCAAGGCAAATTGCTCTATCTCCTGGCCCGCACGCTGCAGGCGCAGCGCATCCTCGAGCTTGGCACGCTCGGGGCCTACAGCTCGATCTGGTTGGGGCGGGCACTGCCACCCGGTGGACAGATGATCACCCTTGAGGCCGATCCCGGCCATGCAGAGGTAGCGCGTGCCAACCTGGCCCGCGCCGGTCTGTCCGCCGTCGTCGAGGTGCGGGTCGGGCCGGCGCTCACAACGCTGCCCACGCTGGCTGGGTTCCCGCTGTTCGATCTGGTCTTCCTCGACGCCGATAAGGTCAATCTACCGGCCTACTTCCGCTGGGCGCGGGCACTAACTAGGCAAGGCGGTTTGATCATTGCCGACAATGTCGTGCGCCGTGGGGCCGTGGTCGACGCGAACAGCACTGATCCAAACGTGCAAGGTGTACGCGCCTTGGTCGCCGCACTGGCTGATGATCCTGGGGTGCATGCCACCGTGCTTCAGACCGTAGGCAGCAAGGGGTACGATGGCCTGGCGCTCGTGCTGGTTACCGGCGAGCCGCTGCCACCGCCGCGCTGATCAACGGAGACGCGGATAGCTCACCGCATTCGCCCACTCCCCCGGCGACCTTGACATGATGGGCTTCTTTCGTATGATTGTGCCTACGGACGCCTAAGGCATGGTTCAAATCAGCGTGACCGTTTGTGGTGATTGAAGTGCCGACTTTAGCCGACTGATGGTCTTCCAGAAATGAATCCGGTCTCGCCCGCGCAGGCGGGCTTCGCTTCAACTAGCCGAGGGCTTTCGCCCCACGGCATCGGGTTCATAGCGGATCATTTCCTGTAAAACCATAAGTCGGCACTCCAATTCGTTGGTAAACTATTGAGAGGTATGATCAATGCGCCGCCTCCAGTTGATCGAACTCGAAGATCTCGCCTGGTTTCCTGCTATCCTGCGCGACTTGGCAACGGACTACCTGCAGATGATGCTGCACGTCTCGAACCCTTACGCGCCAGTGGCATCACGCCTGCGTAACGCCCTTGAGGCCTCCGGTGAGCACCGGATCATCGATCTGGCTTCGGGTGGCAGCGGTCCGTGGGCGCGTATGCTGCCGTTGCTCGCCGTCACAGGGGCACCAGTTCACGTTACGCTGACCGACCGGTACCCAAATATCAACGCTTTTGCAAATCTGGCACACCACTTTCGGGGCAACGTCACCTTTGCCTCTGCGCCTGTCGATGCGCGGCGTGTGCCACACGAGCTTGTCGGCTTGCGCACCATCTTTTCGGCCTTCCATCACTTCTCGCCGGAGGACGGACGGGCGATCATTGGCGATGCCGTAGCTCAAGCGCGTCCAATCGCCATCTTCGAGGCGACAGCACGCACGCCGGCTGTCTTTCTGGCGATGCTGACGACACCCCTGCTCGTCTGGCTGCTCACGCCGCTGATCCGCCCACTTACCCCTGCACGGCTGCTCTTCACCTATCTCGTCCCACTCGTCCCGGCGATCGTGCTCTTCGACGGGGTGGTGTCGTGTCTGCGCAGTTACACGATTGACGAGCTACGATCCCTGGTCGAACAGGTGCCGGGTGCGGAAGACTATCAATGGACGATCGGTGTGGAGCGGGCCGCCTCTGCACCACTTGGCATCACCTATTGTGTGGGTGTACCCCGCCCAGCACACGTTGGTTGAAGCAAATGCTGGTTCCACCGACCAAATACCGGCCAGAACAATGAGGTACTTTCCCGGTATGTTCACAAGTATTTTTTTATGCCATGATCGATAATAAGCATCCTCTGGCATCTCTGAGCCTGACTCGGTGTGGTAAGATGCTGGCATGCGGTATCTATGCACACTTTGCTTGCTTTTCCTCATAAGCCTGGCTGGTTGTGAGGTGGTGGACGCGCCGCCCCCTGATCAGACCACCGTTGCGCGCAACATTGATCGCGTCGTTGCCCCCGAGCGAACGCCATCGATCCCGGTTCACGAGGGGTTCCCGGTTCTTCCTGCCGACGAGTTGCTGGCGCTTGGTCTGGCGGCGCGGGCACAGGGTGATTATGGGGCAGCCGACTTTAGCCAGTTGTTACAGTATTACCCTACTGCCGACGAGGCGCCGATGGCGCAGTTTTATCTTGCCGAGAGCTATGCGCGGCGGGGGCGCTGGACCTCGGCAGCCGAGTTGTTTGGTGCATTTTTGGCGACGGCACCGGCGGAAGATCCCTTGCATGCCCCCGCCCTCTTCTGGCTGGCACGGGCGCACGAGGAGGCTGGGGCGCACGAGGCGGCGATTACGACCTACCAGGCGTATCGTGAACTGGCGACTCCTATCGAGCCGTATGCGGCGTTGCGCCAGGCGGCGCAGGAGCGGGCGCTTGGCTTGTCTGACGCGGCGATTGCCTCGTGGTTGCACGCGGCGCGCACAACGATTGTCGCTGGTGAACGAGCCGGTGCGTTCGAGAAGGCTATTGCGTTGCTTGTGGCGAATGGGCGCAATACCGAGGCGCTGGCCCTCTATGAAGAGTTGCTGGAGCTCGCGGAGCAACCGGCCTACCGTGCGCGCATTTTGAGTGAGGCTGCCGCGCTCGCCGCGAGTCAAGGCCAGCCTGAGCAGGCGCGGCGCTGGTTGCTCGAGGTGATTGAACGCAGCCCCGCGACCGCGTTGGCCGGGGCGGCGGTTGATCAGTTGCGGGCAGCGGGCGATCCGGCGCTTGATCCAGCGGCTGCCGGAGCGATCTATTTCACCCTTGAGCGTTGGGCCGACGCGGTTGCCCTGTTTGATCAGGCCATCCCGGCGGCCACGGATGCCGCCGCCGCCATTGAGCTTCGGCGGATGCGCGGGCTTGCGCTGCGTGCGCAAGGCGACTTTGCCGGGGCCATCGCCGGCCTCGCTGACGCCGCCGCGCTTGCGCCGGATCTCAATGAAGGTCGCCAGGCGCGCCTCGATCTGGTGCAGACGATTGGGCAGAGTGGTGAGACCGAGCAGGCCATTGCGGGCTACACCGAGTTTGCGGCAGGGTATCCTGATGATCCGCGTGCGCCAGTTGCGCTCGACCGGGCGGCGCAGTTGCGCGAGCGTCTTGGTGATAGCGACGGTGCCTTGCAGACCCGTCGCGACCTGGGCCAGCGGTACCCGGCAAGCGACGAAGGCCGTATTGTCCTCCATACCCTTGGGCTCGAACTGTTCCGTGCAGGCCAGTACGACGAAGCCCGTCAGGTCTGGGGGCTTCTTGCTGAGGGCAACGATGGCCTCTTCAAGGCGCGTGGCTCCTTCTGGGCGGGTCGCGCGGCGCGGGCGCTTGGTGACGAAGCGGGCGCCCGGGCGCTCTTTGCGGTAGCGCGTGAGGCCGCCCCTGATAGCTATGAGGGCGTGCGGGCGGCAGAAGAACTGGGCGCTTTCCCCCAGGGCTCACTGGCGCTGAACGCCCCGATTACTGACGAAGCGTGGGCCGAACTTGCCGCCTGGGTTGCCCTGCTCACCCTGGCTGACGAGGTGGCTGACGATCCTGTTGTCCCACTCGCGACCACAGTCTCTCGCACCTTGGCGCTGGAAGCGGTTGGCTTACAGGTCGAGGCGATGGCCGAATGGCGTCAGGCGATCAACCGTGCAACGACCCCCTTGATGCTGATGGAACTCGGTCGGGCGGCGCACGAGGCAGGCGCACCGTACCCGGCCCTGCTTGCTGCCGAGCAACTCAAACGGCAGGCCGAGCGTACCTTAAACGAAGCCTCAGTAGAAAATGCGCCTGAGGAACCCGTTGCTCTGCAGCGGCTCCGGTTTCCAACGCCATATGCCACCCTGATTGACCAGGAAGCAACGGCACACGGCATTGATTCGCGTCTCTTTCTGGCCCTCGTGCGTCAAGAAAGCCTCTTCAACCCTGGGGCAACCTCGTGGGTGGGGGCGCGGGGGCTTGGGCAGGTGATGCCGGCAACGGGCCAGGGCATTGCGCAGAACCTGGGGGTAACGGACTTTGTGCTTGATGATCTCTACCAACCGGCGGTGAGCATCAGGTTTGGTACCTTCTACCTTGGGCAGCGCCTGCGTGATATGCAAGGGAGCATCCATGGCGCACTCGCCTCGTACAACGGGGGCCTGGGCAATGCGCAACGGTGGGCCGGCGGCGCGCAGGTGAACGATCCCGACCTCTTCACGGAAGCGATCGACTATCCTGAAACGAAGGGCTACGTGCGGGCCGTCTACACCTTTTGGGGCGTCTATCAACGGCTCTATGCTGCCTCTAGCGAGGAAAAACAACCGTAAAAACCGTCCCGATGCGCACCTGACTTCGCACGGTCAACTGCGCCCCGTGGGTCTCGGCGATATGGCGGGCAATGGCAAGGCCGAGGCCCGCCCCGGGCTTGATCGTCGTATTGGGTGGTTCAACCCGATAAAACGGCAAAAAGATCTTTTCAAGGTGTTCTTTGCCAATCCCGGGGCCATTATCTTCGCAGCGCAGAATAAAGCGTGACGGCTCGTCGTGAAAGAGCAGGCGAATGCGACCGCCCCGCGGCGTATATTTCAGCGCATTATCGAGCAGCGCCTGGGTCATCTGGGTGAGTGACTTGGCATCGGCGAGGATAGGGGCTGCCTGGCAGGTCACAACATCCATCAACATACCTTCACTATGGGCGCGTTCTTGAAACGACTCAAAAAGTGGTTTCAACGTCGCGATTGGATCGAGCATCTGGGATTCCATCGTCCGCCCGCGCAACTCCTGGAAATACAACAGATTATTGAGCTGCTGGCTCAACGTCTCGCTGCTGCGGCGCATCACGACAAGGCCTTCTTGCTGGTCTTGCGTGAGTGGGCCAAGCATACCCTGTTCAAAGAGATCGAGGTAACCCATCAGCGACGTCATCGGCGTCCGCAGTTCGTGCGAGAGGGTCGAGAGGAACTGGCTCTTGAGGCGATCGAGCTCACCAAGCTCAGCATTCGCGGCACTGAGTTCGAGTACCCGTTGCTCGAGGCGTTCGACAAGTTTCTGGCTATAGGCGCGGAGCAAGTCGGCCTCTTCGGCGGGGGCACTGACCCGTTCGCGGTGACCGGCGATAAACTCCGAGACCACCATAGGCAAGCGACGGGGATCAATCGGCTTGACGAGATAGCCATCGCAGCCCGCGACGAGCGCCCGTTCGCGGGCTCCGGGGCTGCCATCGGCGGTGAGGGCAACAATCGGGACATTATGGAGGTGGATCAGACTACGGAGGCGGGTGGTCGTCTCGTAGCCATCGAGCCCGGGGATGCCAAGGTCAACAAGGATAATCACGGGCATCATCTCGCGGGCAAGGGCAAGCCCCGAGGGGCCATCATTTGCCACAACGACATGATAGCCCTGATTGCCCAGGATGCGTTGCACGAGCCGTTGATTATCCAGATTATCTTCGATATATAAAATACCTGGCAATGCATCATTCATTGCGTGCCCTTACCTTTCCCCTGACGTTGGCTGATTGGGGGTGTTCATGTGTGATGGATCGGATTGGATCGTATCGTCCAAGAGACTGAAGGGAAACACAAACTCTTCCGGGTACGTAACTTGGATCGTCTGGTGCGGCACGCCTGAGGCAGACACGGTCTCATCAGGGAGCTTGGGCGTATGACGGTGCGCCTGAGCAACCGGCAGGGTAAAACTAAAAGTACTACCAAAACCCGGTACACTCTCAACCCAGATCCGCCCATGATGGGCCTCGACGAGGCGTCGGGTAATCGTCAACCCAAGGCCAGTGCCACTCAGCCGTGATTGACCACCGTGGATTTGCACAAACTCTTGAAAAATATCATTGAGGCGTTCTTTGGGAATGCCAATGCCCGTATCGGTTACCCGCACGGCAACCATTGGTTCAATCTGGGCGTCTTCATTCAGTTCATCGAGGCAATAGGCACTGACGGTCACGGAACCCTTGTGGGTGAATTTTACCGCATTTGAGAGCAGGTTCAACAGGATCTGGCGTACCCGATCGGCATCGGCGTCAACAAGGGGGAGATCGGGGGGCAGGGTCGCGTGTAGGGTCAAGGGCTTGCCCTGAAGAATGCCCTGTACCGTATCAACGACCTCACCAACGACGCTCACAAGGTCAACATGCGTCCGTTCGAGTTTCAGATGTCCGGCCTCGATGCGAGCGAGATCGAGCAATTCGGTAATAAGATAGAGGAGAAAGCGCCCATTGCGATTAATACTGGTCAGATCTTCACGCTGCGAAGGGGTCAACGAGCCATCAAGGCCATCGAGCATAATTGTACTAAAGCCGATGATCGCATTGAGCGGGGTGCGCAATTCGTGGGAAAGGCCAGCGAGGAAATCACTCTTGCGGCGATCAGCCTGATGGGCGAGTTCAAGGGCGACCAGCAACTCCTCAGTCCGCTGGGTTACCTGGCGCTCGAGATCCTGATAGAGTTGCACATTCTCGATCGTCAAGCCAACCATCCCGGCGAACATCAACAAACGGCTGGCATCTTCCACCCCGATTGTCCGCCGACTCAGATGACAATCGGCAGACAGTAACCCGAGCGGACGGCCTTCACGGCCAAAGATGGGCACTTGCACATACGCATGGCTTGCCGAGGCGGCCTGCTTGCGCGGTTCAACCCCGGGATGTGACCAGGGATTATCGACAATGATTGCTTTGCCACTACGGATCACATCGGCCTCAACCGTAGCGCCATTGAGGGCGAGCGGCTGACTATTTGCGACCTCGATAAAATGGTGGGCCTGTTCGCGCCCGCCCGGGCCAAACGAAGCCTCAACGGCGCGCAGGTACTCATCTTCGACCAGATAGATGACGGCGCGATCAAAAGCGAACTGGGTACAGATCGCGTGCGGAATCGCCTTCAGCAGGTGGGGCAGATCAAGAATGCCCTTGAGTTCTTGTGAGACACTATTCAGTCTGGCGAGTTGTTCGGCATTGCTCTCTAACTCGTGAACCTTCTCTTCGAGCACATCGGCCATATGGTTGAAGGTCTCGGCCAGTTGCCCGATCTCATCTGTTCCGGCTGGTGGTAAACGCTGTTGCAAATTGCCCTGACTGATGGCCTGAACCCCCTGGCGGACGCTGCTGATGCGCCGGGTGAAGGAGTGCGAGAGAAAGAGCCCGACCAGACTAATGACGGCCCCAAGAGAGATCAGCAGGATCACGAGTTGGCGTTGCAGTTCTTCCTGGCGTTCGCCGATCCGTGTACCGGTACGCACGGCTGGTGCAATCACCTGATCGGCGGGAATAATGAGCGCCACACTCCAGCCTGCGGTTGGAATCGGCGCGTAGGCAATATAGGCGGGTTCATTCTTATCTTCAATCCGAGCGATGCCATGTTCACGCCCATTTATCGTGGCCACAAGCTCACGCAACTCAGGACTCGGTGAATCAAGCAAGTTCTCGGTCTGAAATGGCTCATTCCATCGCTCATCGCGCACTTCCATATCGGGGCGCACAATGACCTTGCCGCGTTCATTGACCAGCAGTGCATAGCCTTGCTCGCCAATGTCAACCGTGAGCAGATCCTGTTGAATGGTGCGGAGCAATAGATCGAAGGCCACGACGCCGAGAAAGGTGCCTTCGGGTGTAATTAGGGGCATTGCGCAGGTGGTTGCCAACAGACCTGTATTCGCATCAACATAGGTGTCGGTCCAGACTGGCCCATTGCTCGCACGGGCGGCGAGATACCAGGGGCGGGTGCGCGGATCAAAGGGCTGAATGGCGAGCAGCGCATCCACAACGGCCTCATCATCAAAGGCCATCACGCCGCCCTGCTCGAAGGCGATATAGCCAATGCTGACCAGCGGATTGGCCGCAACCGTCGCACGTAGCATCGGAATGATGCGCTGGGCATACGCCACTTCAACAGGATAGCGCTGCAACTGATCAGCCGAGGGAACCGGCGCGATCCAGACACGATCAGAGGTGAGCGCCAATGGTTCTAGTCCGTACCCAGTGAGCGCATAGGTTGCAACGCTCTGGACTTGCTGTTCAATCGCCGCAAGAGCCTGATCATAGAGGCGGGCCTTGTCGGTTGCACGGTCGGCAAGCGTCTGTTCCGCCTGGGTTTGCAGCGCACTGATGCCCTCTTGCATGGCAGTCTCGCGTGCGCGTGTTAGCCCGACCAGTCCGAGCCAGCCAACGAGAGCCAGGGGGGGCAGGGCCAGGCTTAAAAGCAGGGCGAGAATCTTTTGTTGGATGCTGGGATTGAAACGCATAGCTGTAACTTCCCTGGCGATAGGGAGATGGCAGGCTCTCTTTCCTTATCTTAGCAGGTATTGCTGCGCTGAACATGACAAAGTTGTGACACTTCTGGGTTGTGCTAGAGAGGGTCTCAGGGAGGGCTTGCCCTCCCTGAAAAAACTACTCCTTCCCTTTTCTGCAATGCAGCAAGCGCAGCTTGCAAGCATTTAGGCCACTTTTGCCGCTCATCGCGGCTTGTGTTATCATGAGGCTGTCTGGGGCTGTATAATGCGTTGTGTAATACCAATTGCGCTTGAAGATGCCCCTTTGTCATGGTGCGCGCAGCGAAGCTTCTCTGCCCGCGAGAGGCCTGAGATCCTTCGCTCCGCTCCTAAGGCATGGTTTCAGAAGAACCAGATCAGCGTTACCCTTGCCTCGGAGTGCCGACTTATGAGTTTCAAGTAACAATCCGCTATGCGCCCGATGCCGTCGGGTTCAAGCCCTCGGCTAGGGCATGCGAAGCCCACCTTCGTGGGTTAGAGCGGATTCATTTCTGAAAGACCATCAGTCGGCTGAACGGGAAGCCGACTGAAACCGGCACTCCGATGAGCGTACACTGCAAAGCACCCTGAAACTATGGCTAAACAACAAAACTGGTCTGAGACCTCACAGGTCTGCAAGACCTGCGAGATTCGATGGGCGCTCACCCTGCTGGTTACGGCACGACTGGCCTGCGGGCCATTTGGTACTCAGGGTGACTAGGCACCATACTCAACGGTACAAGGTGTAAGAGTGGAGATAGGGGCGATGCTCCTTGATACGGCTGATATTCCACAGGCTGATCAGATCTGGGATGTGGCGCGTGTGCCTGAGGCGATTGATCGCGGTCGGTTGACGACTGAGGCGATTGCTGAGTATATTGGCATGAAGGTGCTGCGCCAGGGCCATTATTATACCCAGGCGGCCCGGATCCTTGGGTTGGTGGCTGAAGGTGAACCAGGCGATGATCCGCAGTTGACGATCCTCGGGCGGAGTTTTGCGCGCAGCAATCGTGCGGAACAGCGTACCTATCTGCGCCGTCTTTTGCTCCAACGCGATCCGATGCGGGCGGTGATTGTTGCGATCCGCATGGCCCCCGCTGGCCTCGAGCGCACCGCGGTGGCTCAGGTGCTTCAGGGGCTTGCCCCGCTTGCCGATAGCACGGCGTATCGCCGAGCGCAGACGGTGGCGGCGTGGCTGACGGCGGTCGATCTGGCCGACTGGCGCGAGGGTCGCCTCTTCTATACGGGTCCCGATTTGCCGATGCCCCCCTCGACACCCTCTGCCTCGGGGCTTGTATCTTGATAAAGGCGATCATGAAACCAGAAGTGATGAGTCCCGCTGGCTACTGGCCACAGTTGCAGGCTGCAATTGAGGCGGGGGCTGATGCGGTCTATTTTGGGCTCAAGCATTTTAGTGCCCGTGCCAAGGTCGGTTTTACGCTAGAGGAACTGCCCGAGGTGATGCGTACGCTGCATCAGCGGCGCGTCAAGGGTTATCTGACCTTTAATACGCTGATGTTTGACCACGAGTTGTTGCAGGCGGCGCGGGTGGCCTTGGCGATTGCCGAGGCTGGCGCCGATGCCTTCATTGTGCAGGATGTGGGCATGGCGCGCCTGTTGCACCAACTGGTGCCCGAGATTGAGGTGCATGGCTCGACCCAGATGAGCATTACGTCGGCTGAGGGGGTTGAGCTTGCCCGTCAGTTTGGGGTGAGTCGCGTGGTGCTGGCGCGTGAGTTGTCGCTCAAGGAGATTGCGGCGATCCGGGCGGCGACGACGCTTGAACTTGAGATGTTTGTCCATGGGGCGCTTTGTGTTTCGTATTCGGGGCAGTGTTTCTCTTCAGAGGCGTGGGGCGGGCGGAGCGCGAATCGCGGTCAGTGTGCGCAGGCGTGTCGCCTCCCGTATGATCTGCTGGTCGATGGTACGCCCCGGCCACTCGGCGAGGCGCGCTATCTCTTGTCGCCCGGCGATCTCTATGCGTTGCACGAGATGCCCGCCATTGTGCAATTGGGTGTGTCGGCGCTGAAGATTGAAGGGCGCTACAAAGATGCGGCCTATGTGGCGCTGACCACCGCGGCGTATCGCAAGGCGGTTGATGAAGCCTGGGCTGGTCTGCCGCTCTCGATCACGCCGTATGAAGAGTTGCAGTTGACCCAGGTCTATTCACGGGGGATGGGCCCCTATTTTCTCACCGGGACTGACCATCAGGCGGTGGTGCGTGGACGAGCACCCCGCCATCGTGGGGTGCTCGTGGCCCGTGTCGCCAAGGTGTTGACCGAGAGCATTCTGGCTGAACTTGACCCGGCGGCAGCGGCCTCGCCGCTCAAACCTGGTGATGGCATTGTCTTTGATGCCGCCGCTTGGCGCAGCCCTGAAGAACCCGAAGAGGGCGGGCGGGTCTATCACGTCTATCCGGCGCTGCATGGTTTGGTGGAATTGGAGTTTGGCTATGATGCGGTTGATCTGCGCCGTATTCGACCGGGCGATCTGATCTGGCGTACCCTTGACCCCGACCTTGAACGTGCGGTACGTCCGCTAACCCAGCCGGCCAGTCCGGTGCGCCGTCAGCCCGTGGTGGTTCACGCCGTGGCGCAGGTCGGCGAACCACTTGTTTTGACCTGGCAGCACGGTGAACTTCCGGCGCTGCGGGTGACGGTGCGTTCACCTGAGCCGCTTGCGGCGGCTGAGCGGCGCGGCTTGACCGAAGCCTTATTGCACGAACAACTTGGCCGCCTTGGCACAACGCCCTACTATCTGGCGGCGCTGAACTATGTGGCCGAAGGCAACCCGTTTGTGCCCAATTCGTTGCTCAACCAGTTGCGCCGTGAAGCGACTGATCTGCTGGCCGATCTTCAGGGGCAGCCTGCGCCGATCCGTGGTGGCGATCCGGCGGCAGTGCTGGCCCAGATGGTTTCTTCCCGTCCTGGGTTGGACACGGCAGTTGCGCCGCCCACGTTGCACCTGCTTGTTCGTACGCCCGAGCAACTAGAAGCCGCGTTGGCCGCCCGTCCGGCGAGCATCACGCTCGACTACCTTGAACTCTACGGCTTGCGTCCGGCGGTGGAGCAAGTCCAGGCGGCGGGCATCGAAGCACGGGTCGCGAGCCCGCGGGTGCTCAAACCCGACGAACAGCGCATTGTTCACTTCCTCCGCAAACTCGACTGCACGATCCTCGTGCGTTCCACGGGCTTGTTGCACGCCCTGCGCGAGGCCGCCATCCCGCGTCTTGTTGGCGACTTCAGCCTCAACGCCGCCAACATCCTCACCGCGCAGACCATGCTCGAACTTGGGTTGGCGCGGCTCACGCCGACCTACGACCTGAACGCCGATCAGATTGCGAAGCTTGCCGCTGCACTTGATGCCGACCTGCTCGAAATTGTCGCGTATCAACATCTCCCGATCTTTCACACCGAGCACTGCGTCTTCTGCCGCTTCCTCTCGACTGGCACCAACTACAAAGACTGTGGGCACCCGTGCGAAAAGCACCGCCTCGCGTTGCGCGACCAGCAAGGACGGGCGCACCCCGTGATGGCCGACGTCGGTTGTCGCAACACCGTCTTCAACGCCGAAGCGCAGGAAGCGAGTCGGCATCTTGCCGCGTGGCGGGCCGCGGGCCTGCGTCACTTCCGGCTCGAATTTGTGCATGAGCGTGGGGAAGAAGTCGCCCGCGTAACCGACCTCTTCCAGGCAACTCTGGCTGGCACAATGACCCCGGCTGAACTTGGGCGTCACTTGCAACAAATCACAGCGCAGGGCACCACCGAAGGCAGCCTCTTTGTGCCCGACGGATATGCAACGATCCCGTTGATGTGAACTATACCGGATACGGCACACGAGTCACGCCTGCAAGCCCGCGCCGTTGCGTATGCGCCTAGTTGCCACCAGCATGTCACGACCGACCACGTTATACCGAAATGTGCCCCACGCGAGCACTGGTTCTGGTGGCATGGCGCAACGCTGCCGCCTATTTGCGGATGGAAGGTAAAAAAGCATAATGCGCCCGCTTCCAAGTCCAAGACCAATCCTTAATCTGGGCTTTATGCATCGCACGTAACGCAGTCGGTTCAGGATAAATGCTGATGATTTCGACCTGAAGGCGCGCAGCAATCTCGGTGCCCCACGTGTTGGGTTTTGGAATACTTGTGAACTGAGTCAAATAGGGTTGGCTATCAAACAACAGCGCAGTTGTTTGCCGTGGATAATCGACAACCATTTTTACTTCATGCCATTGTGTGTCGGGAGTGAGGCGGCCCACATTTCTCCACGTACCATTATCACCATGCGTATTGATCCAAGAACTCATGACGCCAAAGGCCCCCACACTCTCACCTCCAATCCAAGGATTCAGTCCCCACTGGAAGGCCATCCCATAGTCTAGCCGCGTTTGACTCCCATCCCATACAAAAATTCCACCCTCCAACGTCTGGGCATTCAAATCGGCATTAACATCGGTATTGGGTAAGTAGGGCAGACGAAATTTAAAAGCACATGTGTGGACAAACTGTAGGGCTTCGTTGTTGATAATCTGTTTGAACGTAATGTTATGCGCCAAGATGATGCGACGCTGAAGATTGGCCCGAAGTTCACTATGAACAGGTTCATGGACCGTCTCAATGTCACGCAGCGTTACAGGGCATTCTCCAGGGCGTACATACAGAGCATCGCCCAAAGCGACTTCCCATCCGGACAAGTTTGTACCTTGATAGTGTTTGGCGATAAGAGGAGAACGTGCTGAAGTTGCACGGGCAGGAACATGCGGCTGATCCACGAGCAAACTACTGGCTATCGCAGCCGGTAAGAGCTTCATGAGGCTCCGCCTATTGATAGACACAAGGTCTCTCCTTGATTCTGCCGCCTATACCCACTCCATACCTGCGACACCGCGATTATACCATTTACACCCACGTGTTCCCCTGTGCTGCGCCGCGCAGCTGCTGTCGCCGTGAACGGCTCGTCAAACCCCCTCGCCTTGCGTGGTCTCCAAGGCGGTCATCAGGGCTACCAGGGCGGCGTTGTAAGGCGTGGGGAGGCCGAGCTTTGCGCCGATAGCGACGATGGCGCCGTTGATCGTGGCGATTTCGGTGGGGGCACCGCGTAGCCGATCTTGCAGCATCGACGATTGGTTCGCGGCGGTGGCGCGGGCGACTTGCAGCACGTGCGCGACGGGGTCGGTGTAGGGCAGCGTGATGCCCTGGGCCGCGGCGACGCGCACCGCTTCGGCGACGACGGCGCTGAGCAGTCCGCGTGCGGCGCTGTTTTCGGCGAGCACGCCGTTGCGGACGCGCAGCAGCGCCGTGATGGCGTTGATGCCGACGTTGACGATCAGTTTGCCCCAAATCAGGCTGTCCAGGTCAGCCGTGACGCTCGTGGGCAAGCCCGCCTGGTTGAGCAGATCGGCGAGCGCGTTGGCCTGCGCCGGGTTGGGTGTGAGGCTCAAGGTGGTCGCGCCCATCCCGGCATGGCGGACGCGCCCTGGCCCAAGGAGGGTGCCGCCCAGTGCGGTGACACCCTGCCCCACCCGTGTTGCGCCAAGTTCGGCGGCAAGTACCTCGTGGTTGCCCAGGCCGTTCTGGAGGGTGTAGGCGAGGCCATCGGGGGCCAGCGCTACGGCACACGCCTCGGCGGCCCAGGCTGTCTGGTGCGCTTTGACGAGCACCAGGGCGAGCTTGGCTGGAAAAGCCAGCGCGGGGTCGCTCACGGCGCGTACCCGCCGCGCCTCGGTGACCCCGTCGCGCTCGCAGTGCAAACCGTCGCAGTTCAGCGCTGCCACATGGCCGGCCCACGGATCAACAATGACGAGATCGCAGTGTGGCGCGAGGTACCATGCCAAGACCCCGCCGATAGCGCCGGCCCCGATGATCGCAATCCGCATAGGTAGACCCATTCCCCTTGGCTATGCCGCATGCACGCGGCTTGCCATCCCTGACGGTGATGACCAGCCGCGCAATCCGCAATCTGCAATCTAAAATCCGCAATGGGCTTATTTGATCACCTCGCAGCCACCCATATACGGACGGAGCACTTCGGGCACAACGATGCTGCCGTCTTCTTGCTGGTAATTTTCCATGATCGCGATGATGGTACGCGGCAAGCCCAGGCCCGAGCCATTCAGCGTATGCAGGTACTCGGGTTTTGCCCCTGGTTCAGGGCGATAGCGCAGATTGGCGCGGCGGGCCTGGAACGCCTCGACATTCGAGCAGGAACTGACTTCAAGCCATTCGCCCTGCCCTGGTGCCCACACCTCGATATCGTAGGTTTTGGCCGCCCCAAAGCCAATATCGCCGGTGCAGAGGATCTTGGTGCGGAAGGGCAGGCCCAGCAGCCGACAGCACTCTTCGGCATTGCTGCGCAACTTCTCGAGGGCGGTGTAGCTCTGGTCGGGGAAGGTGAACATATACATTTCAACCTTATCGAACTGGTGGCCGCGTTTCATCCCGCGCACGTCGCGCCCGGCGCTCAACTGTTCTTTACGAAAACAGGGCGTGTAGGCGACGTGGTAGATCGGCAAGCGCGAAGCCTCCAGGATCTCATCGGCATAAAGGCTCGTTATGGGCACCTCGGCCGTCGGCACGAGCCAGAGGCCCGATTCTTCATCGCGATAGAGATTGTCGCGGAACTTGGGCAATTGCCCGGCTGCCCAGAGCGCCGCTTCTTTGACGACAAAGGGGGTGTAGACCTCTTCGTAGCCCTGGCGCAGATGGAGATCGAGCAACCACTGGATCGTCGCCCGCTGCAGCCTGGCCCCGAGGCCGCGCATGACATAAAATCGTGAACCGGCGAGCTTGACGCCCTGCTCGAAATTGACGATTCCCAGGGCCTCGACCAGTTCCCAATGGGGCTTGGCCCCAAAATCTAACTGGCGCTCTTCGCCCTCCTGATAGATCACCGGATTGGCGGTATCATCAGCGCCATCGGGCACATCGGGATGCGGCAGATTGCGGATCTCAAGCATGGCCGCTTGCTGGTCTTGTTCGACCTGGGCAACTTCTTTATCGAGCAGACTGATGCGGTCGCCGACCTCGCGCATCTCGCGAATTCTCGTCTCGCGGGCACTGGCATCCTTCAGTTGGCTGATCTCTTTCGAGACACTATTACGCAGTGCCTTCAGATCCTCGACTTCACGCAAGAGCGTACGACGCCGCTCGTCATAGCCGAGCACCTGGTCAACAATGGCCCCAGCTACGTCAAAACGGGCCAGTTGCTGTTTGACATAAGCGGGTTGTTCACGGATTACCTTGATATCAAGCATACTAGCTCCTTGCTACTGTCCGGGCCGCAGATGACGGAGGGTTTCCATCAGCGAAAAGGCGTTGAGGCGCCCATCGTTCAGCCCCTCGACCACACGCTGGGCGGTGGCGCGCTGGGCGGGATCGTGAATACGGTACAGAGCCAGATAGACCTTATCGTCATCCTGGACAAAAAAGGTCGCATACGGGCTGCCTCCCCGTTCAAGTGAGGTCAAGATCGCCTGGCGCACCGCCGTATGGGTAATCTCAACCATCTCGCTGGTCGGGCTTCCAGCGGGTCCTTGGGTCTGCTCATCGTCGTCGTTAGCCCACCACGAGCTCAGGTCATCCTCGTGTCGGGTAGGCTCGACCTGGGGGCGATGGCTCGTTGTCACCTGATACTGGTCAAGCAGTTCGGAAGGGAGGGTGCCGCCAGAGCCGGGGAAATTCTCGCCCCACGCACGATTGAGCATCCAGATCGTGAGTGCGAGCAGACTCAGGGCACCAACCACACACGCAAGGATAACTACGACCGTTCCGTTCAATAAAAGCTTCTCCTTCAAGAATCGTTGCTGGTAAAAAACCAGCGTAGCTGGCTTTTTACCAGCAACAGAAACCCCTTTATATCAACGTATAGTCCCAGCGTACCGGTTGGCCTTGATCGTACGGCATGACGCCGTGAAACTGGCGGGGATCGGAACTGAAGACGAGGGGCAGGAAGAAGTGATCTCCGGGCCACAGTGGCAGATCCAGCGCGAGCAGGCGCGTAAGCGGGATCCATTCGAGCGCCCCTTCCACATTGCTGGTTGGCGGCTCGCCGGTAAAGTGGGTGATAAGAAAGATGAAGCCGAGCCAGTCCTCGCCGTTTTTGCCAAAGCCCGGCCAACTGATCGTCCCGCGCAGGGTAAGCTCGAGCGCCTCGATACTCGCCTCTTCACGCAATTCGCGACGCATCCCGGCGACAACATCTTCGTGGGGATCAAGTTTGCCCCCAAGCCCATTATATTTGCCGAGGTGCAGATCGTCAGGGCGAGCGTTGCGATGCACCAGCAAGACCTGTTGCTGGTCAGGCGAAAGGACATAGCCCAGAGTTCCGACAATAGGTGTATACGGCATAGATTCTTCCTACCAATCCCGGTACATACCCCGTTCACCACGGCGATATTCGGCGATCCGTTCGCGACTACCAGGATCAAGGTTTGCCGGCAGGTCACGATAGAGAAAGAAGCGGGCAGCAACAATCTCGAGGTCGCCGGCAGGCGGTTGGGCGACTTCGGTGGTGTGACAAACAAAGACAGCGATCAGGTTGTTCATGCCTTCGCTGAAATTATGAAAGAGACCGTGGAGATGGGCGACTTCGCCGTGACATCCAGCCTCTTCGCGCAATTCACGGAGAGCGGTGTGCTCAAGACTTTCGCTAGCTTCGGCCCCACCACCGGGCAGTGCCCACGGCCAGCGCCCGCCGCGATGGCGCACCAACAGCACCCGGTCGTCTTGGGGAACGAGCACACGCACCCCGATCTGGGTCGGGCGGGTGACAACACGGCTGGCCGTGCGGGCAACCAGAAAGAGGTTGTAGGTCAGGGTGAGCGCCGCTTCGCGGAGGCCACCGAGCATTGCATGCATAGAAACGCCTACGAGACGAGCGCCGGGCGATGGGTATGCCAGGCTGTGACCTGTTGATAGGCATCACCGGCCCGCAGCAGCGTTGCTTCTTCAAAGGGGCGGCCAATCAATTGCAGCCCCACCGGCAGATCCTCGCTGAAGCCGCACGGCACCACGAGGCCAGGCACGCCGGCGAGGTTGATCGGCAGGGTACAGACATCGCTCAGGTACATCGTCAGCGGGTCATCAAGCTTCTGGCCGACCTTGAAGGCCACGGTTGGTGAAGTTGGCGTCGCCAGCAGATCAACCTGGGCAAAGGCTTGCTCAAAATCGCGTTTGATCAACGTGCGCACCTGTTGCGCCCGTTTGTAGTAGGCATCATAGTAGCCCGCCGAAAGCACATAGGTACCGAGCATAATGCGTCGGCGCACCTCGGCCCCAAAGCGACGCCCGCGCGTCAGTTCGATCTCTTGCCACATCGAGGTGCCTGCCTCGCGGGGGCCATAGCGCACACCGTCATAGCGGGCGAGATTGGCACTTGCCTCGGCGGGGGCAACGATATAATATGTTGGCAAGGCATATTTTGTATGCGGCAATGACAATTCAATAACCTCAGCCCCTTGGTCGCGCAAGACGGCAATTGCTTCACGGGTAGCCTGTTCAACCCCAGGTTCCATTCCCTCGACAAAATACTCACGCGGCACACCCACCCGCAGGCCACGCAGATCACCGGTCAACCCTGCTTGATAGTCGGGGACTGGTACCGTGGCGCTCGTACCGTCACGCGGATCGTGCCCGGCGATCGCTTGCAAGACCAGCGCGATGTCGGCAGCAGTCCACGCAAATGGCCCGATCTGGTCAAGCGAGGAGCCATAGGCGACCAAGCCAAAGCGACTCACCCGGCCATAGGTTGGTTTCAACCCACTGACCCCACAGAGGGCGGCGGGTTGCCGGATCGACCCACCGGTATCAGTTCCCAGGCTCGCCAGAGCCATCCCTGCAGCAACCGCAGCCGCACTGCCACCACTGCTGCCACCCGGTACCCGCTCGGTATCCCAGGGATTGCGGGTCACCTGAAAGGCGCTATTCTCGGTACTTGACCCCATCGCAAACTCATCACAGTTGACCTTGCCAAGACTGACGGTGCCAGCAGCCTGAAGGCGTTCAACAACGGTGGCATTGTAGGGTGGCACGAAGTTTTCGAGGATCGCCGAGCCGCACGTCGTACGGACGCCTGCGGTACAGATAACATCTTTGATCGCGAGAGGAATGCCATGCAATGGCCCACTCGTCGCGGTGCGTGTGGCGTCGGCAGTTTGGGCGGCGGCGAGGGCCTCTTCGCCTGTGGTCGTTAGAAAGACCTGTAACTGTGGTTCGAGGGCGGTGATCCGCTTCAGAAGAGCCTCGGTTAAGGCCACCGATGTAAGTTCGCCCGTCGCAAGGGCTTGCTGGGCTTCACGAATAGTCAGGTTATAGAGCTCGCTCATGGGGCCTCTCTCAACCGATGCGTTGCCGCTAGGGCAGGCATCACAAAAGGGTAGCTATGTTTTGCTCTTCTTCTATTATAGCGCACCAGGGCCGATCCTTTGCCAGACGTATGCGTTATGGGTTGCCCTGGCTGGTCATGTGCTTGGTGCTCGTGGCGAGTCTCGGGCACGCTGGGCCGGGCCAGGCGCAACCCGGCGTTGATCGCTTCGTGCCGGGGGCGCGTCCTCCCCGGTCTTTCCCCACCCTTCAGATCCTTGAGGGTGAACTGAACCCCGCGTCGTCGGTTGTTACATGTCGTCAGGTGCTGGCTGATCCGCAGGTCAATCTGGCGGCTCAGGCGTCGCCGTGGAAGGAGTATCGGTCTCAGCGGAGCTTTTCGGACGAGGAACCATTCTCGGGCACCCAGGCACTGTTGCTGTCCCCGACCGACGCGGTGGCGGCGACGGGGCAGGTGGTGACCTTGCCTGCCGGGGTGACTGAACTCTATGGGGCGCTGCAGTACCGCTATGCGCAGAGTTCAACCAGCCCTGGTGATCAGGTGCAGATCGCCTTTTTTGCGTCGGAGGATGGCGTGGCGAGCGAGCCGCCCCTGGTGACGGTGAAGACGCGTGAGGTCGCGCAGGATGATGATGCGACCTGGCGCCTGCTCGAGTGGGAGGTGCTTGATGCCGCTGTGCTGGCCGAGTTGCGGAGCCGTGGTCGCTTTGTCTTTGTCGTGCAGACCATCCGCACCAATCAGGCGCTGGCGCAGCAACTCTGGCTTGACGATCTGCGGGCCAATGTCTGTTTTCCCACCACGAGCCTGGCCGGGCAGGTGCGCACGAGTGAAGGTGGCGTAGCGAGCGCCCTGGTGCTCTTGATCCGGTCTAATGCGACGGGATCCGCTGTGCTTGCCAGTACGCGCAGCGATGCAAATGGGAGCTATCGTTTTGTCGGGGTGCCGCCGCTGGTTGCGGGTAGTCGTTATCAGATCTGGTATCGTGATCTGCCTGTGGCACCGCTACGCATACCGGGGCGAACAGGCTTCTGGGCCGGGCCACCACTGACAAGCCTGGCTGAAGGTGCTAGCGTAACTGGGCTTGATCTGGATGTCACCGGGGTGACCCTGCTTGAACCGGCCTCGTATACCACAACCGTGGCGACTGATACTGCGCCAGTCTTGCTGCGCTGGCAAGGACGGGCGACCGCAGGCACCTTTCACCAGGTGTGTGTCTATGATCCAGTGCGGGGTGATCCTGCAACCGGTTTACCGGTGGAGGTCTGTGGGCCAGTGCGTGCGGCAGATCGTGAACCCCTGAGCTTTGCGTTGAGTCCGGCCAGCTTTGCTGATGTTCCGGCCTTTGCTTTTACCTATGGGCGCAGTTACCGCTGGTATGTAGTGATCTATGCGGGCGATCCGCGGCTGAACTCGACAGTTGAGTATGGCTACAGCCAGGCTGAGCGGGCGATCACCTTGTTGCCTGCTCCAGCGTCCCCATTCGCTCCGCCTCCTCTGGCTGAACCAGGTGAGCCTGCTCGTGCAGCGAGCGACGCAGCCTGGACCTTGCTGATCTACCTGGCCGGCGATAACATGCTTGGTGACCGAACACGGTTGCCCTGGGGAGTGTTGCCCGCGCAGCAACTTGCCTGGTTGCCCGCGCTGGCAACGGCCTACCCGCAGGTCAACCTGATCAGCCTGGCTGACTATTATGGCCCACGGGGGGCCGAGCTCTGTGTCTATGCAGCGCAGACGCCCCCGGATTGCCGGGCGCGTGGTGCGATCAACAGTGCCGATCCTGCGACCCTCGCCGCTTTCATTGCCGCTGGACGTGCGCGGTATCCTGCGACACACACCGCGTTGCTGGTGATCACCCCGGCTCAGGCGGCGGGCTGGCTGGCGCTTGACGAACATCCGGGGGAGCGTGAGGCCCCAGCCGCCCTCAATCTCGATGATCTCCAGGCGGCCTATCGCGCAGCGGGGCTGGAAGGCGACAACCGGCTTGACCTGGTGATCTATCAGGCCCCGGTGATGGGCAGTCTCGACGTGCTCGCCGCGACGGCCCCGTATGCGCGGGCGATGGTTGGTTCATCGGATCAGATGTGGCAGATAACCCCGTGGCAAGATGTACTGAGCCTCCTGGCAGGGGCCGGACGTGACGAGATACCAGGTGTTGCGGCAGGTGTGGTCGAGGCGTACGCTGCGGCGGCAGGGCCGGAACGCGCGTTTAGCCTCGTGGCGTATGATCTGCGGCGCAGCGAAGCCTTGCTTGCCCAGGTTGAGACCTTTGCCCTTGCTTTGCGAACCGAACTTACGACGACTGGCGCTACGACGCGCCCTGCGTTGCGCGAGGCCCTAACCAAAACACAGCGCTATGACTCATCGGGAAATGGGCTGATTCATGCGTTGAATCTAGGGAATGATCGGATTGCGGCGCAAGAAGATGCGCTAATCGACCTCTATAGCCTGGCGGTTGAGGTAGCGGCGATCGAGACAGCCCCGGATACGGTGCGAACAGCGGCTGAGACGCTGGTTGTCTGGCTTGAGGATGAGACACAAACACCAGTGCTTGTGCATCGAGCGAGCGCAGGAGAGAGCCTGGCGGGCTTTCCCATCAGTTTCCCGAAGGCGCAAGGTCTCGCGATCTTTTTTCCTTCGGGCGAGCGGCTTGGTCAACAGCAGGCATTGTTTGAACAGTATGTCTTTGATCGGCCTGATAGTCAAACGAGTCAGAGTGAATGGGCGCGGCTGCTGACAACCTATCTCGAACCGATCCCCGGGCGCGGGCCGGGGGGCATCACTGAGGGCACGGGGGGCATCCGTGTTTTGCCAATGCCTGGAGGATTGCAGCGGCCATTCATCTATGTGCCGGTGGTGCGACGGTAAGTGGTATGAGATGAGATGGGCATAATGAGAGGGTTTTCATTTGGCCGAAGTTGGTTGCGCATGTGTCGCACCAGGATCGAGGCGCGGCTGTCTCGTGAGCCAGCGTTGCGTTTGATGGAGCCGTTGCTGCGCCTGCCCCTGGGCTTTGATGTCGCGACAGAGTACGCCGCGTTCATCGAAACCCCGACGGCGCTGGGGTTGGTCGGGCCACCAGCTTCGGGGCGTTCGCTGGCCTTGATGCAACTTGCGGCGCACTGGGTGGCGCATCCGAGCGATCGGCCCTTGCTCTATCTTGCATTGGGCGACGATGATCTGCTTAACCTTCCCCCGCGGGCGGTGCTCGCACGGGCAGCATACCAGGCTGGCTTGCCTGAGCAGTTTGTCGCGCATCAGCGCCCTGGCCTGCTCTTGCTTGATGACTGGGAAGTGCTGGCCCTCCCTCGTCGGGCTATCTGGCAACAGTTTCTTGTTTCGGCACAGCGCACATGGCCTACTTTGCGGATTGCGCTAACCCTGCCCCTGAGAGGTGCCTGGGACGGGGTGCGTCTTCGTCCGCTTGCCTTGCCCACCGAGACAACCATTGCGCAGTGGCTTGCGCATCTCTTGCCAACCTACGATCTTGCCCCGCTGCTCGCGGCGCTCCATGGTGCCCCACTTGCCCCGGTGCGCGAGAGCCTGGCAGAGTTGGCGTTGCTGGCCCTGATCTACCCGATAGGTGGCATTCCGTCCTCCCGGGCCGCGTTATATGCGCAGGCCTATGCGCTGGCCGAGCCATTGCTGACCAATTATTCCGTCATTGAAGTGGCAGGCACAGGGCCGTCTAGGAATGGCCGGATGCTGCATGCGGGGGTCGCGGTAGGCCGTCTTCACCTGCGCTCGTATGAACAAGCACGGGTGCTGGCCGATGCCGATCCCCATGCACTCACCGATCTGCCGGTCGAAGAGCGCACGGCTGTCGCCGCCCTGAGCGCTGGTCTGCGCGTTGATCCTGTGCCCCTGTTCGAGATGCTCGCACGTGAAACCGACGACTTTGACAATCTGCGGGCCCTGGTAGCATGTGTGCGTGAAATGCCGACCTATGCCCCTGGGTTGCATCTGCGTCTGGTGGAATACCTGACGGCTGCTGGGACTGACGAAGAGCGGCAGGCATTGCTGGTCGAACTGGCCCCTGTCTTGCCGGTGCTCTTTGCGGCGGCAGCGGCGCATGACGAAGCTCGGACGCTGGCGGCGATGCGGGCAACGGCCCCGTTGCTGACCCCACTGCCGACGATCTGGCTGGAGCTTGGGGGACGATCGGGGGTGCCGTCCGCACTGCGCAGGCTCGCGGCTGACCTCTTGATTGACCTGGCCCCAACGCCCGAACTGCTTGCGGAGGTTGCCCCTGACGCCCCAGACGCCGCCTATGCCTTTCGGGCGTATGTCGCGGCCTGTGTTGATGGAGCAACGCGGCAATTGCTTGCGCTCTCACCCTTGCGTGAAGGGTGTGCTTCCCTTCTGAACGACGAGACGATGGGCACGCAGCGCACCCGTGCGGCGCTGGCTCTGCTGGATGATCCTGCTGTGCCTGAAGAACTGCGGGCTCTGGCCCTCGCCTGCGCCAACCGGCACGATCTCGTTGAAGAGGCTGCGGTCGCCGACGCGCCCATCTTGCGACGGGCGGCGCTGCAGAGTCTTGCGAACGAGGCTCCCTCGGTGGCTTTGCTTGCCTTGACGCGGGTCTTGCTGCGGCCCGAGGCCACCCGCATTGCACGACGCGAGGTGCTTGATGCGCTGGCAGTGGTTCCGCATCCTGGGAGGCCAATGCTGCTCGCCCGCATCTGCGTGAGTGCGGCCTTGCCACTGATAACACGGCTTGATGCGCTTGACGTGCTTGCCCGGCAGGGCGCTCCTAGCATTGTGCTGTTGCGTCGCCTGTTGGCACGACCAGGTTTGCCCCTCGTGGTACGCGTACGTGCCGCCGAACATCTCGCGGCACGCGGCCTACCGGAACTTGGGCCAACGTGGGTGGCCCTGCTCACGGGTGATGCGCCAGCGCTGGTGAAACGGGTTGCCGCCCTGGCGCTTGGCGATGTGGGCGCACATCCTGCCTCTGGTGCATCTGCGGCAATCGCCTTGCGAAGGGCCTTGCAGCGAGCGATCCTTGATCCACGGCTTGCCTCGGTCATCGTTGAAGCGCTGGGCAAAACTGGCGACCGGACAGCGCTGTCGATCTTCACCGCCCTGCTTGTCCCTTCGTTCATCACCGTGCTTGAAGCGCACTGGCAACGGGTTGCCCCGGAACTTGCCCAGACTCCTGCTCTGGCCTGGCCTGACCTGCCATTACCGCCCCCAGTCCAGCGTATCCTGGCCGAAGCGCTGGCCGACAACCCTCGCTTGGCGCACCCGGCGACGCGGTTTGCGGCGATGGTAGAGGCACAAGCGGGACATCTGGCGCTGGCGGCCATCAGCGGGATGGCGCACCTGGCCCATACGGTGGGGATGCGCGAGCAGGTGGTGACCGCACTGCGTCGTGCGCTCTGGGCTGAACAACGACGCGACGTGGCTCAGGCGCTGCTCATAACGCTGGCTCGGCTTCGTCATCCAGCCGAAGAACTGGGCGCACTGTTACAGGCGACCGAGCTTGATCTGCGGTTACGCTTGATGGCGTTAGAGTGGCTTGGCGGCGATCCGGCTGTGCAACGCATGCTCGGTGAACGACTCGTCCTGCAGCGCGACGAGCCGGCGATCCGCGCGGCTATGCTCGAACAGCTTAGTCATCCAGCGATCCCAACCACCGTTGTTGGCGCACGTGCGCGTGATCCTGGCGAAGACCCTCTGGTACGTTATGCGGCCATTGCCGCGCTTGGCCGTAGTGTCCAGTATGAAGCCCAGATGAGCCTGCTTGGGCTTGTCCGCGATCCTGCTGAAGCCGACGAGATCCGTCTGGCTGCGCTCGAAGCGTTGCCCGCCACGTTGATGGAGGCCAGCATGAAACAGTTGAGGCAACTGTTTCATCAGCATCAAGAAGGAGTGTTGGCACCTGCAATGGCTCGTGTCTTGGCGCGCAATCGTGATGCAACCGGGCTCGCCTGCTTGCTAGAAGCTGTGCAATCCGCCAGTGGCCCCGCGATGCTTGCCATCCTTGATGTGCTGCGGCTACTCGATGACCCGCAGATCACCCCTGTGCTGACCCGGCTCAGCCAGCATTCAGCGGTGGCACCCGCGCTACGGCTGGCCGCGCTTGCAACCCTCTTGCGGCGCGGCGAACAGGACGTGCTGCCGTTGTTGCAGCGTTACCTGACTGACCCATCGCCCCCCGTGCGGGTGCAGGCTTATACCCTGCTCGAGGAGTTTGCTCCCGCGAATCTGCGCCTCGAAGACCCCCTGGATGATCCCGATGCGCCCCTGGTGCTTCGCCTGAAAGCCCTGAGCTACCGTGCCGAGCGCACCTTTGATGCTGATTGGCTCTGTGCGTTGACCGGGAAGAGCGATCAACCGCTTGCGCTGCGCCTAGCAGCGATCACGGCTCTGGCTCATGCGACCGAGCCGAGCGTTGTTGTGAGGCTCGAAGCACTCTTGCATCTACCCCAGGGTTTGCCCGACCATCCGCTACCCATCATACGGCGGCAGTGCCAGGCAACCCTGGGTTGCCTGGCGCAGGGTGAAGGTGCATGTGCCGAAGCAGCCCTGACGACGCTTGCCCGGCTAAGTTGTGAAGAAGGGCCGGTCGCTGGGCAACGGTCATGGGCAACTGAGGTGTTGCTAGAGGCAATGGGGTAGGGTGGTTTACGCGCTGTTTTGACCTCTGAAAATCTGGTGGGGCGGATTGTTATGCCTATTTTTTTGTATACTCTTGTGAATCTATTGGTTACAAGGTATACTGATCATCGTTCATTTTGTTC
The DNA here is from genome assembly GCF_004138165.1 of Candidatus Chloroploca sp. Khr17. Taxonomy (GTDB): domain Bacteria; phylum Chloroflexota; class Chloroflexia; order Chloroflexales; family Chloroflexaceae; genus Chloroploca. Next base: position 58,428 of record NZ_RYFF01000025.1, on the reverse strand, counting down.
GTGAAGAGTGTTCGGCAGAACAACCCGCCTGGGGAAGGCTACAGGTGCGGAAGTCGAATGCGAAGAAAGGATCGCCGAGTATGTCCAATCAGAACCCGGTATTATCGCTGGATGTCGATCTGCAACGTGGCATGGTTCCCATTTCAAAGGCAGCGAGTTCGCTCGCGATGCTGATGAAGCGAGCGCGTGAGCAGAATCAGCCGATTGTGATTACCCAAAAAGGCTACCCGAGCGGAGTCTTGCTGTCAATTGAACTCTTTACCGCTTTGCGCACGATGGCCGAGGCAGCTGAAACCGCAAAGGGGAGGGCTACGGCTGAGGAGACTGACGGCTAAGGGTATCTGGGAGGCCTTCTCGGGGAAGATTAACTTGGCGCACATAGATGTCTTCCCAGCGTTTTTTACGACCTCACAGGTCTTCAAGACCTGTGAGGTCTCAGAATGTATACGTGCGCAAAGTTGGGAGAAACCAATGCGACGGCGTGGAGGTCTTGAAGAGATGGAGGATGATAGGCTTCCCCTGAATGAGATTGTGGAGGGGAATTGTCTTGAGGTGCTCACACGCTTGCCTGCGCAATCGGTTGACCTCATTTTTGCCGATCCGCCCTACCATCTGCAGCTTGAACAAGCGTTGTTGCGTCCCGATCAAACCGTCGTGGCTGGCGTTGATGACGGTTGGGATCAGTTTGTTGACAGTGCAGCGTACGACCAATTTACCGAGCAGTGGCTGAGCGCGTGTCGGCGCGTCTTGAAAGCTGACGGCACTATCTGGGTCATTGGGTCATACCACAATATCTTTCGCGTTGGCAAAATTATGATGGATCTGGGCTACTGGATTCTGAATGATATCATCTGGCACAAAACGAATCCGATGCCCAATTTTCACGGGACACGGTTCCAGAACGCGACTGAAACCTTGATCTGGGCCAAAAAGTCAAAAGAACAGAAACGCTATACCTTTCATTACCAGGCGATGAAGCATTTCAATGACGAAAAGCAGATGCAAAACGTCTGGCACCTCCCGTTGTGTACTGGGGCCGAGCGTTTGAAGATCGATGGCAAGAAAGCCCATTCGACGCAAAAGCCCGAGGCGCTGCTTTATCGAGTATTGCTGGCTTCAACGAACCCCGGCGATCTTGTGCTTGATCCCTTTTTTGGTTCGGGGACAACTGGTGCCGTCGCAAAGAAGTTGCAGCGTAACTACATTGGCATCGAAATTGCACCGGCCTATCTTGAACTTGCCCGTCGGCGGATCGATAGCATCCCCGGCTCAGCGTTGAGCGAGCGTGAACTGTTGACCCCCTCGCGCCGTCACCAACCACGCATTAGCCTGGGTCAACTGATTGAAGCGCACTACCTGGCCGTGGGCCAGCGCCTCTTTTCACGCGATCGGCGCGAAGAAGCGACGGTCAAGGCTGATGGGCATCTCGTCTGGCACGATCAGCACGGCTCAATGCATCAGCTTGCCGCGCTGGCGCAGCAACGCCCTGCCTCGAATGGCTGGGAATACTGGTACTGCGAAGATGACACCGGTAACCTTATCAGCATTGACGACCTGCGCGAACGCTATCGTCGTGAGCAAGGCCTGGCATAAGCGGGGATTAAAACGAGGCTAGCTACGCTAGCCTCGTTTTAATCCCCGCTTAGTTTCTGCAAAAGCTGTGCAAAGAGTTTGCAATTGTGGTATGCTGTATCTACACAACAAAGAAGCGAGCTTCCAGAAGTTCTAGAAAAAAGGAAAAGCAAAGATATGGTTGCGATGCAGGTTGAAACAAGCGCTCGGCACGAGGAGCGGCGTTATAGTGTTACTGAGCAATATCTGGATGGGCCGCTGGGGCCGACACGCTACTGGGCTTCGACGCCTGTGCAGGGGCTGCCGGTGGTCTTCATTCATGGGTATGGCGCCCTGATTGATCACTGGCGCAAGATTGTGCGCTCGGTGGCCCGCGAACACACCTTTTATGCGCTCGATCTCTATGGGTTTGGTTATTCGGCGCGACCTGCCGGCCAGGCGAGCAAAGTTCGTTGGGCAGAACAGATCGCGGATTTTGTGCAAAAGGTTGTTGGTGGACCAGCGGTCATCGTCGGCCACTCGATGGGTGGCGTGGCGGCAACGGAGTTTACCCGGCGCTTCCCTGCATTGACTCGGGCTCTCATCCTTGTCAACAGTTCGGGCATGCAACTCTACGAGCGCCCGTTGACCCCAACTGATCAGGTGTTGCTGTCGTTGATCGGGGCACCGGTGATTGGCGAGACGGTCGCCGGGATCTTTGGCAACGAATGGGGTGTGCGTCAGAGCCTGCTCGCTTCGTATCATCGCAAAGAAGCGGTCACGCCTGAACTGGTCGAGACCTTCAGCGGCCCATTGCGCCGCTTTGGGGCCAATTCATACCTGGCCGTCACCCGCTCATCAGTGAGTCTCGGCATTGATATGCAACCAGGTGAATACAACGGGCCAACGCTGCTTATCTGGGGGGCCGAAGACCGCTCGATCCCACCCTCGGATGCCGAAGCGATCAAGCGGCGGATCTTGCCGCAGGCCGAAATTGCCATCCTGCCCGACACCGGCCACTGCCCCTTCGACGAAACCCCCGAACTCTTCAGCGACGCCTTGCTCCCGTGGCTGGCGAAGCTTGGGTAAGGCAGCTCTCGAGCTACCGTGTCGTTCTACCGAGCAAGCGGGCCAACGCAGTTGGCCCGCTTGCTCGGTAGAACAGAGCGTAACAGAGTGACGGCTCCCAAGCGTCAACGCTTGGGCTTCAGAGACTGCCGCCCCAGTCTCGTCCTCCGAAGAGAACATGGGTGGGGTGTGGCCGCTTCGATGCGCTTGTCTGTGCTGACTCTCAGGTTGGCCCCTTCCGCCGAACCAGCGCGCCACATGACCATGAGCTTTTTACCCGACGATGGATTCTTCGTCGGAACGACCAAAACTCAGTTGGAAACGTGCATGAGATGCGCAGACCTCATGACGAACAAGTGTACCATGGATACGTGCTTTGTGCAACACATGAGCGAAAGCCGCTCAAGCAGGGCGCTTCATCCCAGGCGTGAACGCGCTGGGCTTTCGCACCTAAAGGCGAGCATCCGTAAGAACGCTGCTACTCATCCCAGACATAGGCATACGGCTCCATCGGAATGGTTTGCACCCGCCAGTGCGCCTTCTCTTTCAATAGCTGAAAACTCAGGCGCACACGGAACTCTTCGCCCAACGTCGGCGCATTGCGACCTGCCCGCCAGATCGTCTTGTGCTCATCAGGATTGTAACGCTCCTGAAGCATCCCATTCGGCACAGCAGCAATTATTGCGTCACATCTTCACCAATATCGGCAACTTGATCGTTTTCAGCCTGAAAGATGATCGCTGCTTCGTGTCGATAATCGTATAAGGCCTGGACGAGTAGGCGTAACGAAGCTTTTTCGATGGCCTCAATACGATCAAGATTCTCTCGCAAATCATATGGATTAATCAGCGTCATGCTCATCCTCCACGATGAGTTGCTGATGATGGAGTTGAACATACTGCTCTTCTTGAGGAGAGACAGGCATAAGCATCTGTTCACGATTCAACTCGGCACTGATATGATCGTGGGCAAGTTGGACGTAGGTTTCATCAAGCTCAATCCCGAGGTATTGGCGTCCCTCGCGGACGCAGGCAACAGCGGTTGTTCCACTACCGAGAAAACAGTCGAGGACAAGATCATCTACATCAGTAAGCAGCCGGATAACCCGCGTTGGTAACTCCAACATAGAGCCTGCGAAATTGTTCCTGCAGATCTTTTGGTAGGCGATCAATCTTAAATTCAACTGAAGAGTCTTTGATTGGCTCCATTGAAGTACCTTGTCATAGAACAAAAGAGCTATAATTTTATCGTAGCATAAAAGTATGTTGCTTGCAACAAGTTGGCAATGACGCGGATGCTGGCGAACACAACCAGCGCAGCTGGTTGTGTTCGCCAGCATTCGCCTAAGCGTTCATTCTTCTACGCAATCTTCCCACCACATCCAGGTGGCGTCGCCAGTTGCTGCGGTTCCTCGATCAACGTAGTTACGCAGGACGCCCCGCACGCGAAAGCCGTTTTTGATCTGCGGGGTGATCGTTGGGTCGCTGAGCCGCCCGGCAACTACTTCGGCGATGTAGGCTTCAACTGAGAGATGATCGGCGTGCTGTGCGTACCCCGGCATCGCTCCGCCAAAGACGATGCCCTTTAGCTTTAGATGCCGCACGAGCTCTTTGCGCACTCCATAGAGCCTAGTCGCGATCCCGCGTCCTCGATAGGCGGGATGCACACTCATATCGGCCCCATAGAGCCACAAACCCTGCGGGTTGTGTTGGTTGAAGCTGTTTTTGCCGGTGATGTCACGGTAGGTGTGCTGTTGCCGGCACTGCTCTTCGCTAATGCGGAAGGTGCTGCTCTGCCCAACGACGCGTTCGCCAGCAAGTGCGACGTGCTGCCCTTCGGGAAAGACCGCTAGCTGCGCCGCAAACATCTCGGCTTGCATCAGATCTTCTGCCGATAGGGTTGGAAAACAGATCCGCTGATGTTCAACCAGTTGAGCAATATGCTCGGGTCGGGTGTTGCAAATGGTGATCATTGCGCACCTATTGTTGCGGTGGCTGCACACGTACCACCTGGACACGGGTGTCGCCTGCCAAGAAACTCAGGATCGTGGTGATCAGCGAAATGACCAACCCCCCCCAGAAGGCCGGCCAAAAACCGTCAATGTGAAAGATGATCCCAATTTGATCAGCCAGCGCTGAGGTTAGCCCAAGCAAGACAGCATTGATCACCAACCCGAACAGGCCGAGCGTGAGAATGACAAGCGGGCAGGTCAACACGTAGAGAAGCGGACGGAGCAAGGCATTGAGCAGGCCAAAGACAAGCGCAACGATGCCAATGTGCCAACCAGGACCGCTAAACTCAATCCCCGGCACAATCCAGACAGCGGCGAAAATACCTAGCGAACTGATCAACCAGCGCAAAAGTAACTGTTGCCACGCAGGCCGTTGTTGAGGCAGGACAAACTGAGGTTCTTGCATCTCATCTCCTTGGCAGTGCGATTCGCCCTCACATGCTTCTCATGATACTATAGGTTGCCTCTGGCACTGCTGCCAAATGATTTCTTTATTCTTTAGGCAAGGTTTCAGGTTACTTTACAGTTTGGAGGCCTCCATCCCGTCCTGATGCGCTCGGCTCTTTCCTCTTTTCTAGCTCCTAAATCCTTGTCTTAGGTGATCAAGATCGGCAAAGCCGACCTTGAATAAGATGTATGGTGAACACAAGACATCGTATGATTAGCTCCAGTACCTTTCACGAAGTTCAACGTAGTGCGGTCGCTGACGGCAAGGCTGACTATTTTCGCCTGCATCGGTATCGGTTTGCTGCCATGCTGACCGCGATGCAGGGCTCTGCCGGGGCCTCAGTGCTTGAGGTTGGGGTCACGCCCGGCCATTTTACTGAATTGCTGGTGCGCTCGGGTTTTCAGGTGACCGGTGTGGATCTTGATCCCGCACGTCGCCAGGCGCTCTGGGCACGCCTGGGCGTGACGGTGCATCAGGCCCACCTTGAACGTGAGCCGTTGCCCTTTGCCGACAAGCTATTTGATTGGGTGGTCTTTTCTGAGGTGATTGAGCATTTGGTCTATTCACCGCTGCCAGTCCTCCGCGAGTTCCGGCGCGTCTTGCGTCCTGGTGGCCGGCTCTTGATCTCAACCCCCAATGAGCTCTATGCCAAGAGTCGGCTGCGCCTGATCCTCCGGGCTCTGCTCTGGCAGAGCCTCAGTACCCGTGCCGAGTTCCGTCATCAGATGCTGCTTGAGGGCGAGGCTCGTTATACGACGCATGCGCGAACGTATACGATGGCCGAACTGACCTGGCTGGTTGAACAGGCGGGCTTCAAGATACTCCAACGCCATTATGAGGCCCCGTGGGAACAGGTGGGGCTTGAGGCTGGGCGCTTGCGTACGCATCCGTTCCGTTTTCTGGTCAAGGGGGCCTTTGCTGCATTAACGTCTGCGCTGCCTCCAACCCGCTCGATGTTGCTCGTGGTTGCCGAGGCGTGAACTCAATGATGCAATTGCTCTGAGTTTCGCTTCCAGAAACATTGACAAGTCCAATATATTCGTGTACGCTACAGAGATAGAAAGAGCTACTGTAGGTAGTAGGCATCTTTCAGGGAGGTGGCAATGCCCGAGATAACTAGTGTTGATTCGCCTCAAATCGAGGCGTATCGCCTGTTTCTAAAGTTGCATAAGCGTTTTCAAGAGTTGAATCGTGATGAGTTTCGTCCGTATGATCTCTCGACCCCGCAGTATGCCATTCTGTTTCATGCGACGGTGGAGGGCGTGCCGCTGAGTCATATCTGCCAACAGATGGTGGCCGATAATAGCAATTTGACCCGCCTGGTGGATCGTCTTGAGGCGCGAGGCCTGGTACGCCGCGCTGCTGATGCCAATGACCGTCGGGTGACGCTGGTACAGCTCACAAGTGAGGGCAAAGCGTTGATTGATGAATTGCGCCCTCGTCATCGGGCGTATGTGGAACAACGGATGAGTCATCTCAATGCAGAACAATTGACGGCGCTCCACGAGGCGATGCAAACCCTCTACGAAGCGCTGAGTCCTGAGGATGGCGCTTGATATGGCTGTCTTGGGTAGTCCAGCGGTGACTGATTCACGCTTGCCCCAATTTCTGCGTGCGTTGCGCCATCGCAACTACCGGCTCTTTTTCATTGGTCAACTCATCTCGTTGATTGGTACCTGGATGCAGTCGGTGGCCCAGGGCTGGCTTGTCTTGCGCCTGACTGATTCGCCAGCCTTGCTTGGCTTGGTCGCCGCAGCAAGTTCGTTGCCAGTCCTGCTCTTTTCCTTGCCAGCGGGAACCGTCGTTGATCGCGTCTCGAAACAGAAACTCTTGCTGGCAACCCAGCTTGCTGCGATGCTGCTCGCGATCGCACTCGCTGTCTTGACGATCAGCGGGCTGATTCAGGTGTGGCATATTCTCGTGATGGCGATGCTGCTTGGGTTCGTCAATGCCTTTGATGCGCCAACCCGCCAGTCGTTTACGGTCGAGATGGTTGGGCGCGAAGATCTGCTCAATGCGATTGCGCTCAATTCTTCTATTTTCAATGCCGCACGCATGATCGGCCCGGCAGTGGCAGGTCTCCTGGTGGCCTTGATTGGCGAAGGTCCGGCGTTTGCTTTGAATGCGGTCAGCTTTGTCTTTGTCATTGCTAGCCTGTTGATGATGCGCTTGCCGCCGTTCACGGCCCCAAAAGCTTCGCGCAGTAGCGACCAACTCAAGGAGGGGCTACGCTACATCAAGCAGGAGCGACGGGTGCAGGCGCTGCTGATTCAGGCCATGGCGATCAGCCTCTTCTGTTTTGTGCATATTCCGTTGCTGCCAGTCTTTGCACGTGATGTGCTTGGCACTGGCGCGGCGGGCCTTGGGGCACTCTCGTCGGCGAGTGGCCTGGGCGCTCTGGCTGCTGCGCTGATCCTCGCGCAACTCGGCGATAAGCTCCCGCGGGGGCGCTTGCTCATGGTTGCCGCTCTACTCTACCCGCTCTTGATGATCATGTTCACGACAACGCGTCAGCTCCCACTGGCAATGGCGCTGATTGGTGTCGCCGGTTGGGCCGGCGTGACGACGATGGCGCTGACCAATACGCTGATCCAGGCACTTGTGCCCGATGCTTTGCGTGGCCGGGTGATGAGTGTCTTTACCCTCATCTTGATGGGGATGAGCCCGATGGGTGGCCTGGTCGCTGGCGTGCTGGCCGAGATGATCGGCAGTGTGCCGCTGGTGGTGGCGGCCAGTGCTGTCATTGGCTGGGTGATCATCATTGTGGCGAACTGGCGGGCCCCCTTCTTGCGTCAATTGTAGCGCGCCTTTCTGTGCCTTGTCCGACGACAGCAAAGCTGTCGTCGGGCTACGCTGAAAATGGGGGAACCACGTTCCCCCACGCCCCCGTTTTCCTGCGTGGTGGTGCGCCGGCAGGAGTATTGTGTGCTGAGGCAACGTCAGCTCTCCGGGGTCGCCGTCGCCGTCAACGGCTCGGCGCCCGTCGGCGAAGCCGGCCTTCGCCGGCTCGATGAGGCCGCGCAGGCCGGCTTCGCTTCCCCTCGCCGAGGGCTTTCGCCCCACGGCATCGGGTTCATAGCGGATCATTTCCTGTAAAACCATCAGCCCGACGGTTCTCCGGTCAGGTCGACGTTGCAACTTTTGCACCTGACGGCATTGCCTGCATATCACCGGGGTGATAGCATCGCAGGGAGCGTGAACTCGAAAGTTGTCCCATTGCCTGGTGTGCTTGTAACAGAGATGGTGCCTCCGTGGGCTTCGACCAGACGCTGCACAATGGCAAGGCCGAGCCCACTGCCACCTGTTTCACGGGTGCGGGCACGATCGGCGCGAAAGAAGCGGTCAAAGATATGGGGCAGATCGTCGGGCGCAATGCCGGGGCCGGTATCAGTTACCTCAAAGCGTACGCTGGCTTGCCCATCTGCCTTGGCCCGCAGCGTCACCTTGCCATTTCGGGGGGTGTAACGCAAGGCATTTTCGATCAGGTTGCCAAGAATCTGGGCCAACCGTTGCCCATCAGCGCTGATCAAGGGCACGTCGGGTGATACGTCTATCTGCAGGTCAATGCCCTGTTGGCGTGCGCGAGGAGAGGCTGCGGCTGCGGCGCGAGCCAGCGCGGCCTGCGGCGCAACAGGCTCAACATTGAGGGCCAGTTTGCCCGCCTCGGCCAGCGACAGCAGGCGCAGATCGTCAACCAGCCGGTTCAAAAGATCGACTTCATGCACGAGCGCCGCATAGAGCTCTGGTGATGGCTGTTCGATGCCATCTTCCATGCCTTCGACCCGTAGACGCAAGACACTCAGTGGCGTGCGTAGTTCGTGGGCAATGTCAGCAACCATCTGGCGCCGGAGCCCTTCCTGGCGTTCGAGTTCAGCGGCCATTGTATTGAACGCCCCGGCGAGTTCAGCCAACTCGGCCTCGTCAGGTAGCGCAATGGGTTGGTGATGTTCACCAGCAGCCAGGCGGCGTGCGGCTGTTGTCAGGGTTCCAAGCGGTCGGGTCAGTCGTTGGGCGACAAAGAGGGCCACGACCAGCGCGGTTGCACTGGCAACAATGCCGCCAACGATCACAATCATGATCACGCTGCGTAGAAAGGTTCGTTCGGGGGTACTGAACTCATCGCGCGAGGGCGGCGGTACAATCACAAAGCCCACAATGCGTTCCTGGACATAGATCGGCGCACTCTGGCGCCGCATCAACAGTGGCGCAGGCTGACCAGTCAACGTGTCGGTGCTGTCAAAGAGCACCTGCCAGTCGGCATCGGTGATTATGGTTCGGCGGGCAAGCGGGACATTTCCTGCCAGTATGCGTAGCCGCAGCGTCGTTGCGAGGTTATCCCACCCGCCATTGCGTACATAATACTGGGCGAGGGGGTCGGCCAGGGCGCGGCTAACCATTGCCGACTGGCTTCGGGCAAGTTCGTTATAGGCGCGCAAGACCAACCCGCTCACCAGTAACGCGATCAGCACGACGGCAAGCAAGGCAACCGCCGTATGGGTCATAGTTAAACGTTGATGCAGCGATTTCATGGCGCCCGAAATTTGTAGCCGACGCCAAAGACCGTCAGGATATAGTGCGGATTCGTCGGATCGGGTTCGATTTTACGCCGTAGGTTCTTGATATGGGCATCAATCGTGCGTTCATAGCCCTCGTAGGCATCGCCCTGCGTTGCATCTAACAGCTGCGCTCGGCTCAGGGGGCGACCACTGTTGCGCATCAAGGCGGTGAGCAACGCAAACTCGGTCGGCGTCAGTTCGACCGGTGCCTGGTCAATCGTCAGCGTATGGCGTTCGCGATCAAGCTGAAGCGAGCCATAGGTGAGCCGACTCGCCTGATTGAGCTCGCCACTGCTTCGGCGCAAGACAGCGCGAGCGCGGGCAACCACTTCACGGGCGCGAAATGGTTTGGCAATATAGTCATCGGCTCCGAGTTCGAGCCCGATGAGCGTATCGGTCTCTTCAATGCGCGCCGTCAACATGATGATCGGCACATGTGACGTGCGACGGATGCGACGGCAAACTTCCAGCCCATCGAGTTCAGGCATCATCACATCAAGCAGCACGAGATCGGGCTGTTCACGCTGAAAGACCTCCAAGGCCTCGCGGCCATCATACGCCACACTGGTCTCGAAGCCAGCCTGACGAAAATAGCCAACGAGTCCCTGCACGATCTCGCGAACATCATCCACAATTAGAATGCGTTGCGTCATAACGTTGGATGTTGCTTCTTCTTGAGGGCTGCGCCTCTTGACCTCGCGTCTTGGTTGAAAAGCCAGCGTATGCTGGCTTTTCAACCGGGAAAGCTTGCTGAGGGCCACAGGCTCCCTCATCTCATCTCCCCGCGTACGCGGGGACGGACGCTACCGCTCCAACTCGATAGGTTCGATCATCGCAGCTTCGGCAGCCGTACGGAAATCGGTGACAGCGCCTTCGACCACATCGGCACTGCTGAGCCCGGCAGACTGGGCAATCGCCTCAAGGGTCTCGCCCGCAGCGAGGCGTTGCACGACCTCGCGCACCTCCAGACCGGTTGCCTCGGCGGTTCGTTTGACCATCACGCCACGGACAGTCTGGTCACGCATCTCTTCGAGCCGTGCCTCCAGCTTGCTCCCCAGTTCGGTATCGTCCACCACTTCATCAGCCCGCGACGTAAACTCATCGAGCAACGTATCGGCCTGCGCCTGCGTCATCCGCCCACGCTCCACCGCTGTATCAAGACGCTCGCGGATCTTTGTGGTCGCAGTCTCAATAACTATGTCGCCACTACTCCCATTAGCCTCAGCGATCTGGGCAAGGCTCTGTCCGGCACGCAACTGATCCAGCACCTGTTCACCAGTCAGCCCGGTTACCTCAGCTGTCGAGCGTACGAGCACCGTCACGGCGAGTGCTTCAGGTGCCTGCTCACGCGCTTTGCGATGCAACCCTGGCAAGCCCGGCTCGCCAGGGCTTCCACCTTGCTGGAACAATGCCTGAGATACTTGTGCATTCGCCTGTGTACTTGCATACGCAGACGATGTATTATTCATTCCTGACCAGGCGAGCGTACCTGCGAGCGCCACCCCCGTCAACGCGACTCCACCGGCCTTCACGATACGCATCAACATCATACACCTCCTGAGCTAGATAAACGCTATCCTTGTGGGTTTGCCAAAGGGTTAGCTGACTCCAGGGCCGTGCCCGTGCGAGCAGTCCATTGCGTAAGCTGGTTACGTACCCCTTGTCTCTTCCCTGGTTACAGCATAGCGAGCAGGTGTGAAGATGGTATGAAGGGCGTATAGGGGAGTTGTGAATATTTAAGGCACCGGACTCAGAAAATCAGCGGCGACAAAGCCCTCTTGCCCCTCGGCAGTGCGTACATGGCGCCACAGAAAGCCATCACCTGGTACATCCGAGCCAATCTGTTCGATGATTTGCCCATCGGAAAGGGTTGCCAGCGGCGTCGTGTTGCGTGAGGGTTCGGGGCGAAGAAACAGCCCTTGCACGCCAGTTCCGGTGACAATAAACCGTTGGGGGGCCGGGGCCGGGGGGGGCAACGCTTCTTCGGGGACGACGCTCGGCAATTCGCCGGGCAGATTGCCGCCAAGCACCGGATCACTGATGATTGCTGTCGGCTCAGGATTATCAAAACTCAGACCTGCTTCACGTTGCTCGGTGCGTGAAAAGGCGAGCAGGGCTATCAAGAGGACGACCAGCAGTAGCCCTATGCCAGCAAGATACTTCCATCCACCTGACTGAAGCCAGAGCTGGAGTTCCTGTGGGGAACCAGGTAACATGCCGCGTTTGGGGGCACGCTGTGTTCCCGAGCGCTCTTGACGCCATCGGGCATTCGCTGGCTCTTCGCGAGTCCATGCATCACCAGAGGGATCAAGGCGTTCGGTTCGGCGTGGCGTCTCGGCCCCATTGATCGGCTGATCGTCGGGCAGGCGTCGGGTACGACGTGGTCGCTCTTGCTCGAACTCTTCGTGAGGGTCGCTCATGCCTCCTCCAGGACAACTAAAGAGAGCTACAGAAAGCTGCTGGCAAGGTTGGCTGCGCCAACGATGCTGCTGCCGCCAACCTTCCCGGATGTTGGTTGGGGAAGGCTTCCGGCTTCCACAGAACGTGCATGCGTTATCATAACACATGACGCTGCCTGGTGAAATGCTAGAGCTTGATTTGATACGTGGGAGGCGTGTTTTCGTTAAACGGGGCTGCGCTCCGGGCCAGTGGTGTGCCCATCCGTCGTAAGCCAAGATAGGCTGCTTCGCTGCAGATCAGTTGCCCCGGGGCGCTTAGTTTGAGCATGGCTTGCGCCGCATCAAGCGGCGCACCCACCACGCTGAGTCCTAGCCCCGGCAAAAGCATCGCCCTGGCGCTTCCGAGGGTAAGACTCATGGCTGGCCCGGCCCGCTCCTCGTGAAGGGCATTGTTGTTCAGCGCTTCTGCGATCTGATAACTACTGCGGAGGATCTGGCTCGGGCTGTTTGGACTCAAGACTCCGGTGATGATCAATAGCGTTGCGCCTGTACGGGTAAGCAAGGCATCGTGGAGTTGCGCATGATAGAGGGCATTGTGGGCCAGGCTCTGCAGCGTCGGCTGGGCATGTTCGTTGAATGCAGGGAGTTCGACGGCAACAACGCCAATGTCGCACACCCATCCTTCGGCTGGTGGCTGCCGATCGATGAGCCGCAGCGCTCCGGCTAGCGGGAGCGCTGGCAAGAGCGTGCGGATCTGCTGTTCGGTGCGCTGTTCTTGCAAGAGGCGGTTGAGTGCATGGGCCAGTTCGCCCCATACGCCGGTCGCAACTTCGAACTTCTGTTCAGGTTGGTTGTCCGTGATAACGGTCGTGAGGCTGCGGATCTCTTCGGTGAGCTCGATCCAGTCGAGGATCAGCATCCCTACGGCACAGAGAATGACCGGCGTAACAAGCAAGGGGTAGACAAAGGCGACTACCGCTGCGCCCCCTAGACAGAGCAGGGCAAGGCGTAGTTTGAGTCGTCGTCCGATCCCGTAAAGATGGCGCAAACCGGTCGATCCTGGTGGTTCAATGCTCAGGCGTGAGCAACACATACGTCATTGATCCGTGACGCTGTGCATCCCTTGCCTTGACGATACCACACGGACATTTGTACGAAGAAGGGCCGTAGATTACAGAAGGAGGTCATCTGGTTATTCGTAGTCGCGCAGGATGTATCCGGCCCCGCGCACCGTCTGAATCAGACGTGCCTCGCCTTCGGCTTCGAGTTTCTGTCGCAAATAGCGTACATAGACTTCAATGATGTTACTTTCACCACCAAAATCGTAGCCCCAGACTCGATCAAAGATGACTTCGCGGGTGAGCACCTGATTTGGATGGCGCAGAAAGAGCTCGAGCAGGTCGTATTCTTTCGTGGTTAATTCCACGCGTCGTTCACCAACGCGGAGTTCACGTGAGGCTGTGTCGAGCGTCAGATTGCTGAAGCGTAGTTGTTCGTGTTGTTGCGCCGTCTGGCGGCGGCGCAACTGAACCCGAATACGGGCTAGCAATTCTTCAAACGCAAACGGCTTCACCAGATAATCATCGGCCCCATACTCGAGCCCGCGTACCCGATCGGCCACGGCATCACGGGCGGTCAGAATGATAATCGGCACCTCTGAGGCGGCCCGCAGTCGTTTTGCTACTTCAAGCCCATCAAGACCAGGGAGCATTAAATCGAGAATGACGAGATCGGGTGGCGTTTCACGTGCGACAACCAGGCCCCCCGGTCCATCATTGGCGACGGTGACCTGAAATCCCTCGAGCACCAACCCGCGCCGTAGGTAATTGGCAATCTCTTGTTCGTCCTCAACGATCAGGATGTGCTGCGTCGTCATAGGCTCTTCCTGTAGTATTTTAACTGTAAATTCAGGCCTATTTCCTGGAATTCTGGCCCCCTACACCTGAACGTAAGCCGCTAGCTAGGGGTTTGGGGGCCGCAGGCCCCCAAGAATCAGGCTTGTGCTGACGAAAACGGCCAACTGCGCTGGCCGTTTTCGCCAGCACAAGCCTGGGTTTTTAGGTAGATTGCCTACTAGTATAACAGGTTCACCACTAGACAGAAATGGCGATCATCGTGTACTCTGTAGCCTATGCAAGATAACATTGAACAACTTGTGGCCGCGTGTGCGGCCAAGATTGAGGCCGATCATGCGGTGCGTGAACAGGCTATTGGTGTGTCGCGCGCTTTGATCCGTCTTTGTGCCAACAGTATTCGGGCGACCCATCGCAGCGATTTTGCCGAGGCACGTCGCCTGCTCGCCGAGGCGCGGGCTGCTGCTGCCTTGATCCTTACGACAACGACTGATTTTCCGGCGATCCGCTTTGCTGGCTATACCCAGGATGCCCTCAAGGAGTATGTTGAGGCGCATCTTGTCCTGGCTTTTCTTGCGGATACACCGGCCCCCGGCCATCGCGAACTTGGCGTCGAGGCGGCAGCCTATCTCAATGGGCTCGCTGAGGCAGCGAGTGAGTTGCGTCGGGCGATCCTTGATGGCTTGCGCCACGGTGAAGTTGAACGCGGTGAACGCCTACTCCAGACAATGGACGAAGTCTACAGTGGGTTGGTGACCGTCGATTTTCCTGATGCCATTACTGGCGGGTTGCGCCGTACGACTGATGCCCTCCGTGCCGTTGTCGAACGTACCCGTGGCGATATGACGGCGGCCCTTCGTCAGGATCAGTTGGTGGCCGCGATGCTTCAGTTAGAGACCTACCTGGCCGACGGGCGGGCAGATGCAGAGGCACGGTAGCTCTTCAGGCTTGCTTGATGGCGGCAAGTACCGCTGCGACGACTGCTTCGGGTGGCCCGTTGGCGTCAACAATCTCAATCTTGCTCAACAGTCCCCGCGCGGCGTAGAAATCGAGGATAGGCTTCGTTGCACTGGCATAGACGGCCAGGCGTTCAGTGATGATCGCTGGCTCGTCATCGTCACGCTTGCTCAGCGTGCCCCCGAGACTCGCGCAACGTTCGATGGCTGCTTGATCGCGTATATGGAGGGTGAAGGCCCCGCCCTCCCAACGACAAATCCTTCGTCCGGTCAGCCGCTCAAGAACTTGACTTTCGTTGAGTTCGAGCGAGATGACCCGCGTCAGCGGACGATTGATTTCAGCCAGCATCGCTTCGAGCGCGAGCGCCTGCGTTAGATTGCGTGGGTAGCCATCAAGGAGAAACCCCTGGTCGGCCGGTACTTCGTTGAGCCATTGTCGCATCAGGCGATCCACTAAATCGTCGGGAGCAAATTGCCCCTGCTCGAGTAGTGGTTTGATCATCTGCCCCATGGTGGTTCCCTGGGCAACTTCGCGTCGCAGGAAGCGCCCGGTGGCGATGCTTGTAAGGGGTTCATGTTGCTTGAGCAGATCCCCAATCGTGGTTTTCCCTGCCCCAGGTGGCCCCATCAAGATAAGATGTTGCCGTTGCTGCATATGCTTTACCCTTCTATGTTAATAGTGGCACAAACGGCCAGTCGATCTGGCCGTTTGTGCCACTATCAGCGAGTTTATCCGCTTATTTTTTGCCCTCGTAGGTGTAACGGGCAACGACATGGCCCTGCGCGTCACGGAGGCTTGCGGTGTCGCCGGTATTATTCCAGATGGGGATGCGGCTGTTCCAGTAGAGGTTGCCCGCGTTGTTTTTGCCAGACTTTGTCCAGATCTTGACTTCGCCACCTGGGTTGAGCGTGAAGGAGGGGAAGGTAAAGGTGTGCTTGTCGCCGCCGTCACTGAGTTTCCACCCTGCCAAGAGCATCGGTACTTTCGCGGTGTTCCGCAAGAGCACATATTCGCCATCAACATCACGACCGGGTGGGTCAAATTCAATGTGAACGATGTTGATGCCGGTCGGAGCTTCGAGCTCTGGCCCTGATGCTGGCTTTGCGCCTCCAGTAGCCGGGGCTGTTGGGGTTGGCTTGGATGCTGCGGGGGCGGGGGCCGCCGCCACGGGCTTGGGTGCTTCAGGGGCCGCCGTTGCGGGCTTGGGGGCGGGGGCCGCCGCTGCGGGCTTGGGTGCTGCGGGGGCCGGGGCCGCTGCCACGGGCTTGGGTGCTTCAGGGGCGGGGGCCGCCGTCGCGGGCTTGGGGG
The DNA here is from genome assembly GCF_004138165.1 of Candidatus Chloroploca sp. Khr17. Classification (GTDB taxonomy): domain Bacteria; phylum Chloroflexota; class Chloroflexia; order Chloroflexales; family Chloroflexaceae; genus Chloroploca. The sequence continues at coordinate 42,277 of NZ_RYFF01000025.1, read as the reverse complement.
CGGGGGCCACCGCCGCGGGCTTGGGGGCGGGGGCCGCTGCAGCGGACTTGGCTGCTTCGGGGGTGGGGGCCGCCTTTGCCTCGGGTGATGGGACTTCTCTGGGTGGAGGGTTTGTCGCTACCGCAACTGGTGTTGCTTTGACCGTAGGCCCAACTGGGGCCGCCGGGGCGACAGGCTCAGCATCAAAAAGATCAACCGCAACTTTCTGCACGCGTGCAGGGGGCGCTTCATCGGTGTTGGCCCAGTGTTCGATCTCTTCGCCCGCAATATCGGCAAAATCACGTGGGAGTCGGGCAAAGCCGTAACTGAGTTCGCGGACCGCTGTATGCATCGACTCGCGCGATTGTTTGGGCAAAATGCTGAGCCCGAGCGAGAGCAGGCTATAACCAAAACGGCCAACGCCAACTGCTACTTCACTCACCGTATCGAGGAGATCGCCTGTGCGTTGTGGTCGATTCTTTGTCGGGTCACTTGACATACCAAATTCCTTATACAGATATACGGAGACCACTTTTGTTGTATGATAAGCATCCTACATAGGTTCCCTAATGTCAAGAGGGAGAAACATCGTGTTGCCGTCGCTTCCCGTTAACCAGACGATTGTTGCCATTCATGCGGCACCGCCACGCCTTGTCTATGTCTGTGCGGGGGCTGGTTCGCTGGCGCTTGCCTGGTTACATGCGGTGGCTGGTTCGTCGCGCACGATCCTTGAGGCGCGCGATGTGTATGCACCACGGGCGCTTGCCGAACTGGTGGCTGACCCATCGCCGCAGGCAGTCAGTGCGACCACCGCGCTGGCATTGGCAAACTGGGCCTTGCAACGCGCTCGAACGCTTAGTGAAGGAGACTGGCCCTTGCTTGGGGTGGCCTGTACCGCCGCGATTGCGACGGATCGCGTGCGGCAGGGGGCGGATCGTGCGTTTGTTGCGGTTGCCAGCCCGAATCATCCGTGGCTTGGGGCCTTGACCCTCCGTGAGCCAGGGGCCACACTGGTCGCTGATCGGGTGACGCAAGAGGCGGCGATCAGTGAATTCGTGATTAGTGCGATCGCCCGCGCGTGTGGCTTAGAGGCCCTCCCACTTAGTTATGGGTACGCTCTCGAACAACCCGATATACTACCGGGTTGCGCCTACTGCGAGAGTGAGTAAAATACATATATGACAAAAAAACCTGATCTTCCTGACCCGGCTGAGCATCAGCCGTTTCCGATTGATACGGTCATGGCGACTCTCGCAGCGACGATGCCACACTATGCGCAACCCTTGATTGACCAGATGGGTGGCGAGGGGGCTACCCCGTTTCGGATTCTGGTTGCGACGATCTTGAGTCTGCGAACCAAAGATACGTTGACCGCCGTGGTTGCGCCACGTCTTTTTGCGGTTGCCGATACACCAGCAGCCTTGCTCAACCTGAGTGAAGCGCAAGTGACCGAACTGATCTTTCCGGTCGGTTTCTATCGGAACAAAGCCCGCTCTCTGCGCGAGATCAGCCGGATCTTGCTGGAACAGTACGATGGCAAGGTGCCGAATGAGCTCGACCAATTGCTGGCCTTGCCAGGGGTTGGTCGCAAAACGGCGAATCTGGTGCTAACGGCTGGTTTCGGGTTGCCTGGCATCTGTGTGGATATTCATGTCCACCGCATTTGCAATCGCTGGGGCTACGTTCGCACGCGCAGTCCCGATGCAACCGAGATGGTCCTGCGGGCACAGCTACCTGGTACGTACTGGCTCTCGATCAATCGGCTCCTCGTCACGCTTGGGCAGCACATCTGCCTGCCGATTGCGCCGAAATGTTCCCTCTGTCCGCTTGCCGCCGCGTGTGACCGTGTAGGAGTAGCGCGTAGCCGATGAAACAGCGACCTGTCCTGATTATTATGGCGAAACAGCCCCTGCCTGGCCGCACCAAGACCCGGCTTTGTCCCCCGTTGACCCTCGAAGAGGCTACGCTGCTCTCTGAGGGGATGTTGCGGGATACGCTCGCCTTAACTCGGCGCGTGCCTGGGATTGAAGTGGTGCTGGGCATTGATTCACCCGGCAGCGAGGCCTATTTTCGTGGCCTTGCGCCTGACCTGCGGCAATTGCCCCAGGGCGATGGGCCGCTTGGTGAGCGCCTGGCCCATGTGAGTGAGGCCGCCTTTGCGGACGGGGCGCCTGCGGTTGGCGTGATGAGCAGCGACAGCCCGAGTCTGCCGCCAAGCTATCTGGGGCGTGCGTTTGCGTTGCTTGAGGAATACGACCTGAGCATCGGGCCATGCGAGGATGGTGGCTATTACATGGCTGCTTTGCGTCAATCTGCCCCACGCCTCTTTCGGGAGGTCACGATGAGCACCCCGCACGTCTTGCACGACACCCTCGAACGTGCCGCCGAACTGGGCCTGCGCACGGCTCTGCTGCCAGCCTGGTATGACATTGACACCGCTGCCGACCTCGAACGGCTGCGGAATGATCCTGCGCCGTTGCGCTATACGCGGCCTCTGTTGCCGCGTCTCTAGCGTGCTGCTGCCCTAAAAACCTGTGCTTGTGCTGGGGCCAACGGCCAGCGCAAGCACGTTTCCAGAAACCTGCTAGGTGGACGCCGCCGCGCTTCTTGGGGTACCAGAGACATATCCTGGCGCCCACCTGGCAGGTTTGATGGGGATCGCCCTATTTGACAGAACGAAGTCTCCACCCTATACTATTTCTCAAATATATGAATATTTGTATATTTGATTATTTAAGAAAAGGATGTGTGGATCTATGCAGCGTCTTGCGCAGCTTCCGCTGGTTGAGCAGTTGCGTCACGAATTTGCCGGGTACAACGGCGACACCTTGCGGCGAGATCTGCTGGCGGGCATCACGGTCGGGGCCGTCAGTTTGCCCCTGGCCCTGGCGTTTGGGGTCGCGTCAGGCGCTGATGCCGCCGCAGGGCTCGTGACGGCGATTCTCGCTGGGATCATCATTGGGGGCTTGAGTGGGGCGAGTTTTCAGATTTCTGGGCCGACGGGGGCAATGTCGGCGGTATTGATCGTCGTGGCCCAACGCTATGGCTTAGGTGGGCTCTGGGTTACGGCGTTGATGGCCGGGATCTTCATTCTCTTGCTGGGACTCTTTCGTCTTGGCCGCTACATTTCGTTCATTCCCTCACCAGTCATTGCGGGTTTTACCAGCGGCATTGCGCTCATTATTGTGATCGGGCAGCTCGACAATGTGCTCGGCGTGACGACTCCCCCCGCCGAGAATGCGTTCGAGCGGCTGTTGCACTATTTCACGCATCCGTTGATGCCCGATTGGCGTACGATCCTGGTGACGGTACTGGTGATGGCAGTGATGATCATGATGCCGCGCTTGACCCGGGTGATCCCTGGTTCGCTGGTCGGCATGGTGCTCGTGACGATCCTGGTGGCCGTGGTGGGCTGGGATATCCCGGTCATCGGTACAATCCCACAGACAATTTTGCTCGACCAGCGCCTTACCTTTGGCGCGATCCCCTGGCTCGAACTGAATGATCTGCTCTTGCCTGCCGTTTCGATTGCTGCCCTCGGCGCGATCGAGAGTTTGCTCTGTGGTTCGGTGGGGGCGACGATGAGTGGACGACGGTTTGAGAGCAATCAAGAGTTGCTGGCGCAGGGCATTGGCAACCTGATCATCCCCTTTTTTGGCGGCGTGCCGGCCACGGCTGCCATTGCCCGGACGAGTGTGGCGATCAAGAGTGGGGGTGTCACGCGCGTGACGAGCATCGTGCATTCGCTTGTGCTCTTGCTCAGTGTCTTTGTGTTGGCCCCCCTGATTAGCCGTGTGCCGCTGGCTGCCCTTGCCGGGGTTTTGCTGGTCACGGCCTGGCGGATGAATGAATGGGAGAGCATCCACTTTTTTATCCACAGTGGCCTGAAACATGCCGTCATTGGCTTTTTCGTGACCATGATCGCGACCGCCGCTCTCGATTTGACTCAGGCGATTATGATTGGGATCAGCCTGTCGGCTATTATTTACCTGCGTCAGTCGGCCATCAGTACCACCGTCACGAGCGAGCCCATTAATGCCGAAAAGATGCAGCAGCAGGGCTTTCCCATTACCGCCACCTGCCCAAGCATCCATGTCTATTATCTGACCGGCCCGCTCTTTTTTGGCAGTGTCAATACGATTCTTGAAGCCTTCAAGCATGCGAACGAGTATTATAGTCTCATCATCAGCATGCGCGGGGTGCCCATGATCGATGTGATGGGCACCCAGGCGATCAGCCAGATTGTCGAAGAGCATCGCGCCCGTGGCGGCGAGATCTTCTTTACCGCCTTGCAGCCAGCGGTGATGGAGCTCTTTCAGCGCACCGGGCTTGCCGAGAAGATTGGTATGCGCTACATCTACTGGAGTTCTGCTGATGTGATTGTCGAGTTGCACGAGCGGCGGATGGTGGCGGGGTGCCCCCATTGCCATGCCCACGGCGAGCGTTGCATTGTCTTGCAGCAAGCCCAGGAACGTCTGGCGTTTGAGGCGAAGGTGACATAATGTATCAACCTCTTCATCAGTTCAAAGCCGAGTTCTTCAAAGCGCTCGGCCATCCGTTACGCCTGGTCATTCTTGAGCAGCTGATCGCCGGGGAAAAGAGCGTGACCGACCTGCAGGCCGCGCTTGGGGTGGATCAGTCGAGTGTGTCGCAGCAACTGGCGATCTTGCGCACGCGCAACATTGTTGAGACCCGCAAAGATGGTACCAGTGTCTTTTATCGCCTGCGTGACCCGTTGCTTGCCGAGTTGCTAGAGCTTGCCCGCAGCATCTTTAACAATCACCTGATTGATACCCAGGCGATGTTGCAGCAACTCGCCACGACTGATACCTGAGCGCATACAGTTGACTCGTGTTGACGCAAAGGCGCGAAGGGGCAAAGCTGCGCATAGAAATCCCTCAAACCTTCGCGCCTTTGCGCCTTTGCGCCTTTGCGTCAAACTATCCGTCTTATATGCAAGGTATTGGGCACTATCCTTCGTTCTCGCTGAGCCGGAGGGCCATTTTGAGGTAAAACGGAGGCATGAGTTCGAGTTCCCACTTGACTTCGAGGCTGGGCAAGACAACCGTATGGTAATAGACGGCCTGTTGGAGCGCGGCGAGCAGTTGGGTCTGCTCGAAGGTATGCACCAGGTTGATCCCTGGCACAACCGAGGCCCACGGCTCAAGATAGGCATCACGCAGGCGTTCGCGTACGTTGGGAATATCGGGCAAGAAATCCTCGCTCTCGACCAGCAAGAGCAGTAGGCTAAAGAAGGGATGGCTGAGTGAACTGTCGGCCCAGTCGAGAAAGACAAAGGCGTTCTCGTTGATCAGTACCTGCCCGGCCCAGAAATCACCATGTTCGAGCGCCAGGGGAATGCCGTCGCTCTGGAGCGCTTCCCAGCGCCTACTGAGTTGCCCGGCCAGCTGGCGCAGCCGTTCGCGTTCGTGGCGGGAAAGCCCGGCTGGACGGTTGGGCAGGGTGGCGGGAAGATCGTGGAGCAGGGCCATCACGTAGCGCTCGAGTTCAGCGAGTGGGCGTGTTGGGAGGCCAGTTGCCCGCAGGTCGCCTAGATGGCTGGCCGTCGCAATCTGGAGGGTGGCAAATTCGGCGAGGGCCTGTTGCCAGAGGGCGAGATCATCATCGTCACGGTAGAGCATCAAACTGGTGCCCTGTACTTCATGCATCAGCAACCGCCCGTGCTGCTGATCAAGCGCAATTGGCTGGGCCACACGGCGTGGCGTCAGCGCAGCCAGGACTGTAGTCAGGGCTGGCTCGTAGTGCGCCACTGGGGGTACCACTTTCAAATAGGCCGCGCCCTGGTCAGTCGGCAGGCGCACAATTGCCGACCGCTGCCATGAACGGAGTTGGATCGGCTGGCCGGTGAGCCGCATCTGGTGTTGATGCAGGGTGTGGTTGGCCCATGCAACCGCAGCTTCATACCAGCCTGGCATATACCATGGCGTCCGTAGGGCTGGCGCAGGTGTCGCACTTGCACTGTACCAGGCAAACCAGTCAACCAGGGCCGTCCGATGTTCTTCCACCGCCAGGGGCAGGGTCAAGACCTCTTCGGCTGAGACCCAGGAAGCCTCGTGGGGCAGAATAGGAACCCGTTCTTCGAGTACGGCGGCATAGACTTTAGAGAGTACCTCGTCGTCGGGCGTATAATTGATCGCCAGGCAACGTAGGGTGGTCGCCGCTAGCCCGAGATGTTCAGCCATCCAGTGATTGATATGCCCGATCTCCTGCCAGAAGTGGCCTTCAGCCTCAACAAACGTTGGCAGGCGCCATCCGTCGGCATCGGGCAAGACGAGCACCCGACGGCGATCAGGATGCCCAAGGGCAATATGATTTTCATACCGAATTGGTAGCGAAGGGAGGGTCATTGTTTCTGTACAGTCATACCGGCAAATTTTCAGAACATGCGTAGCGAGATTGTAACCCGTCTTGTTTTGTTTTGTCAACCAAGCCTGCCTGAGCTGATAGGGCCTGTTCAGACTTGGGGTAAAGCACCACCCTGGGAGCGCGGGCGGCTCGCCCGCTCGGGTCTGGATGCGGGCGAGCCGCCCGCGCTCCCAGGAGACGTGTGAACAGGTACAGCTGATAGGACATTAGACAATTAGAACCTGATCCGCTACAATGCCTCCTTAGATATGAAAAAATCTCTTCTCTTCTCTATCTTGCTCTGGGTTTTGCTCTTGGGTGCCTGTCAGATTGAGGGGGGCGTTGAACGCACGGTGACGCTTCCGCCTACCCCAACGGTTGCAGGTGCGCAGTTGCCTGACGCAACCGAGGCACTCGTGGCGACAGAACCACCGGTTGTCAGCGCAGGCAGCGTGCGCATCGGGCTCGCTGCTGAACCAGCTGATCTCTTGCCTTACCACATTGATAGTGCCGATGAACGGGTGAGCGCGTCGCTGGCCGAGTTGCTCTTTCCTTCGCCCCTGTTGCTCATGGGCTATACCTATACGAACACCGGCGTCCTTGAACGTGTGCCCAGTTTCGAGAATGGCGATGTGGCCTTCACCGAGGTCGAGGTCTATCTTGACTCGCTCGGCCTCATTAGCCCGACCCCAACTGAGACGATCACGACCGTCGAACAGATCAATGTGACCTTCCGTTGGAACCCTGACCTTGTCTGGTCAGATGGAACGCCGTTGACCGCTGAAGACTCGCTCTTTGCCTACGAATTGGCGCGCCAGATCAATCTGGGCCAAGAGACGAACGATAAACTGGCCTTGCTCGAACGCTATGAGCTCGTCGACCCCTATACGACGCGCGCCGTGTTGAAGCCTGATTTTGTTGATCCGGCGTATGCGAGTACCTACTTTACCCCCCTTCCGCGCCATCTGCTGGCCGATCAGCCACTCGATGATTTCATGATGAGTGAGTTTGCCCTCAAGCCGGTGGGCTATGGCCCGTTTATGCTCGAACGCCGTGAGCCGGGCAGTGCCCGGTTGGCCCGCAATCCGTTCTATCCCGAGGCCAACGAGAGCATCACGGGCATTAGCGTTGTCTTTCGTGATAACGTTGATCTCTTGCGTACGTCAGTCGCCGGTGGAAGTCTCGATGTCGTCGCACTCAATCAGCCTCCTCCCGAGCTCCTGACGGCGCTTCGTGCCGATGCCGAGGCTGGTTTGCTGATGGTTGATGCGGTCAATAGCCCGATCTGGGAACATTTCGATTTCAATCTTGATGTGGCGGCCTTGCAAGATATTCGTGTGCGTCGGGCTATTGCCCACGCGATCAATCGCGAGGCGATGAATGCGACGTTGCTCGGCGGCTATGGCCGTGTGCTGGAAAGCTGGATTGTGCCTGAGCATTGGGCCGCAGCACCGCTTGATCAGTTGACGCGCTATCCCTTCAATCCTGATCTGGCACGGCAGTTGCTTGATGAAGTTGGCATCGTTGATACGGATGGCGATGGTTTGCGCGAAGTGGCCGGTCAACCCTTCATTCTCAATCTCATTACGACCCAGGGTTCCCCCCTCCGCGTTGCCACCGCTGAACAGATTCGCGATGATCTGGCGGGCGTTGGCCTTGGGATCTCGGTGCAAGAATTGCCGACCACAACCCTCTATAGTCCTGAGGGCCAACTCTTCCGCCGCACGTTTGATCTCGCCCTCTTTGCCTGGATCGCCGGGCCTGACCCCCGTGGATGGGAGCGCTGGAGCTGTGCGGGTGTGCCGAATGAGAGCAATGGCTGGACAGGCAACAACTTCTCGGGCTGGTGTTTCTTTGAGGCCGACCGGGCGATCCGTGTGGCAACAACTTCCCTCGATCGCCAGGAACGACTTGCCGCCTACCTCAAGCAGCAACAGCTCTTTACCCAGGAACTCCCGGTCTTGCCTCTCTTCCAACGTGTGGATCTGGTTCTTGCGAATCCGACGATCCTCGGGATCGAGGCCGACCCAACGGCTCCCTTTACCTGGAATCTCCTGACCTGGACACGTCAGTGACCGAGCATAACGATCCTGTCGTGCCGATGCTCACCAAAAGGGTACTGACAAACGAATGGGCAGTCCTACCCGCATTGGTAGTTGACGCAATGTGTCAGTCCCGTTACACTCGTATGTAGAATTCTTCACAAGGTCGTCTTCTTTTGCGCGAAAGGATCCCTCTGTATGGAGCGTCTGGTCAGTGAGATTATGCATCATGGTGTGCTTACCTGCTCACGCGATACCCCGATTCAGGATGTTGCGCGGCAAATGGCCGATAATGATGTCAGTGCCCTCATTGTAATTAATGAGGATGGAGATATGATCGGGCTCATCTCGCGCACTGACCTTGTTAATGCGCGGCTCTATGAGCAGTATTGGAAGCATTGGCGCGGTCTGACGGCTGGTCATATTATGGTGACTGATGTTGTTTCGGTGCGCAGCCAGGATACGATGCAGGATGCGAGTAAATTGATGATGGAGCGGCGGATTCATCGTGTGGTCGTTCTTGATGATAGCGATGAGGGCAAAAAGCCCCTGGGCATTCTCTCGGTCACCGACGTTGTCCGTGATATCGCCCGCGACGAGTAAGTTTTTTGAGGTAGATCAAAAAGGGCCAGCTTAGCTGGCCCTTTTTGTATGAAAAAACTTAGATGTGAAAATAATCGCGTACCTGGATGATCCAGTGGATCATGCCGTAGCTGATGATGTAGGCAACCATCAGACTGCTGACCAACCGGCCCGCCCGCCCGCGTTGCCAGAAGGCTCCGAGCAAGAGCCCCGCGCTCAGGCAGAGGGCTGGGTAGAGGAAGAGCCCCCAGCGCACGCCCTGGTCGGCGACGAGCAGCAAGCCCTGGGTGAGCAGGGTGCCGAGCCACCAGACCAGTAGGGTGGCGCGTAAGGCTCGTGCGCGGGGTTGCAGGTGCCGTTGCGCCCAGATCAGCGCGAGCCCGCCAAGGGCCGCGAGGCTCAGCACAAAGGGGATCGCAATGGATCGTCGCCCTGGCGGGGCCAGCCCGAGGATGCCTCTGGCGGTATCGACCATAATCGCAGGTAACCCCATTCCCCTCACCGCTTCACCCCCGCCCCGCTCACGCAGGCTGGCGAGATAGACCGGCGCCGTGTAATAAAAGACCAGCACGAACCCGAGGGCCAACGCTGCAACCAGGCTCAGGCGCATGAGGTTGAACGGGCCATCGTGTTGGCGGAGGTAGTCGAGCAGGGCGATCAGCCAGGCCGCAGCCATCACCGCCCCGATCGAGAGCGTTACCCCTGAGTGGGCGACGAGCGCGACGGCAAGCGCGACGCCAAGCAGGCTGACCAGCGCGGGCGCGGGTCGGCTAACAGGGCCTGTCGGTCGCGCTCCTGCCCCCAGAGCGAGCAGCAGCAGCAGCGGGATTGCCAGCGCCTGACCGCTCAGATTGGCCAGTTCACCCACGGAAAAGGATTCGAGGGCCGTCACGGGCAGCAGATAGCCTGTCAGGGCAAGCAAGGCCACCCGTTGACGATAACCAGCGTGCCGTAGCATTACCCAGAGCGCGACCATAACCAGGCTATCGAGCAGGGCCGTTCCTGTCTGCACTATCAGGATGCGGTTGGCCGCACTCGACTCAACCAGCAGCATGGCCGGCATCATCACCAGGAAAGGGGCCGGCGGATACGGCCCCACGCCGCCTCCGGTCGCGGTTGGCAAGCCGGCCGTCATAAAGATTTGCCCAAGGCTGGCCTCAAAGAGCTTATTGGCCTGCAGCATCGTATCGCTGTAGAGGGCGTGTGGGTGGAGCATGCCAGCCATGCGGAGCGCAAAGGCGGCTGTGACCAATCCGACAACCGGTGCGAGGCCAGCCACCAGCCGATGGCGCTCGCCGAAAGAGCGTGCAGCCCACGCGGCAAGTAGGGTTGCTGTCGCCCCGATCAGGGTTAACTGGGCGATCAGGCTGGTAAAGAGGGTCAGGGCGGGGCGCTGCCAGATCAGGGTTGCCGCTGCTGCGAGCATGCCAAGGCTTGCCAGCGCAACCGCACCACTGCGGCCAGCCCCAGCGGCTAGCACCCAGGCATAGAGGGCGAGCAAGGCCACACCGAGCCAGAGCAACTGCGGCCAGGCAGGGGTGTGCAGCCCCTGATCAACGCCTTGCAGGCGAAGATCATAGAGCACAAAACCGAGTTCACGCCGATCACCGGGAGCTTCAAACGGCGGCGTGCGCATAATGATGCGGAGATCACCATTGCCCTCGGTGGCCGCGAGGAGCAGGTAGCGGCGTGGGCCTCCCTCGGGCAAAAACAGCGTGGTGCGCCGTCCCTCCCCGGTCTCCCAGGTTGTCATCACCCCACCAGGTTGACCGCCTGCTACAAGCTCAACCAGATAGGTCTGACCACCGACACCGGGCACGAGCAGCGTTGACTCAGCGGTTGTCCAGCGGTAAGAACGGCCACCCGTACGTTCAAGCACTTCCCACCACCAGAGCCACGCCTCGGGTTGGTCGGGGTCAGCCACGCGATCGGCAGGTTCAGAGCCATTGACCCGCAGCAAAAAGGGTTGATCATCAAAGCGGCGCTGAGTCGTGACCTCGCCACCGACGTGGATCACCTGACGGAACGGTACCTGATAGGCAAAAATCCAGAGCGTGAGTGCGGCAGCGAGCAAGCCAGCAGGAACCAGAAACCCCTTCATGCCCCGCCTTTCATCACTGATTAGCGGCACCCCAGGTAATTACAATCACCCCGATCACCACAATCACTGCCCCAATAAGCTTGGTTGGCGTAATCATCTCATTGAGCACCAGACGGGATGGTACCAGCACAAGCACATAATTGAGGGCCAGTAGCGGATAGGCAAACGACAGGTTCACCCGCGAGATCACCCCGAGCCAGAAGATCGCGCCCCCAAAGATCAGGACAAAACCACTGATCACCCGCCAGTCCGTAAATGTGGCCCAGAGCACCTCGGGCGCAAGCGAAAAAGCCCCGACCTGCTCACTGACGACATTGACCCCAAGCTTCAGCAGCACTTCACCAATCACGGTCAGGGTACTGGCTGTCAGCAGCATTAAAAACACAAGCAGCATAGGTACTAGCCCCTTTTGGGACACGTGAGACTGGCTCATTGACGTTGTTGGCTGATCGGTTGCCACCCGCTGTCTATTGTTCATCATGATCCATGACGCAGCAGGTAGACCGCGTAATCACAGATACCAGTGCGCATCGCATAGTTTTGCTCAACCCGAAAAGTTGGCCCAAAGATAGCGCGATAGGCCTCGGTCGTACGGATATAGCCACCACGATCAAGCGTGTGCAGCATCTGCCCGGCAGGATTCGAGCGGCCTGGCGGTGGGATATCTTCGATCACCAGGAGTGGAGCCTTGGGGCGCAAGACGCGGGCCATTTCGCTCATCGCGGCCTTGGCTGTGGCATCAGGCAGATGGTGAAGCACCCCACAGACCAACCCGGCGTCAAAGCTTGCATCCTGGAAGGGCAAAGCCTCACCGAGCCCGGTGAGATAGGCCCCGGGGCGATGGTGGGCGGCAAACTGGACATAGGCAAACGATGGATCGACGCCGACATAATGGCCCGGAGGAAACTCGCGTGCAAACTCACCGGTACCACAGCCAAGATCAAGGAAGCGGCGCGTATCACCGTGCCAGGGGCGCAACTCGCGGGCAATCGCCATCCGTTCACCGGCAAACCCAGCCTCGGCGAGCCAACGCAGAGCGTTCCAGAGCCGTGGTGAGCTACTCAAACGATCGAGTGCCCGTTCAGTGGGCGACGAAACAGGTTCAACCTGATGCATAACTACTTCACCATCCTTGGAAGCATTGTTTTGGGCAAGGCTGGCTTGACCCGTGCCAAACAGAGGATCGACAGACCATACGGAAACGTTCCGCCCATTTTGAGCCAGTTGGCCTCAAACGCCATGGGAAGATAGAGGATTGTATTGAGCATCGTGCCAGGTAATTCCATCGCCGACGCTTCACCGTGATCAGACTGGAAACGTTCGAGCAAGCGGGTCGTTGCTGGCAACGGAAAGAGCAGGCTCAACACATAACTGAGGCGCTCGACCACAAACCCTGCCTTGGCGAGCATCTGGCGTACCTCACTGGCAACATAGCGCCTACGCGTATGCACCTGACGGTCGTGGCGTGAGCGCAACCACTCATAGGCCGGCAGGCGCAATAACAGATGCCCCTCGGGACGCAAGACACGACGCACCTCACGTAACGCTGGGGCTTCATCGGGCACCCCGGTATGATAGAGCACATCGTACGATGTGACAAGGTCAAAGCTATGCTCGGCAAACGGCAGATCAAGGACTGAGCCACGGGCAAAGCGTCCGGGCAGCCGTTCACCAACGAAAGCCGTCGCTTCGGCGGCATAATCAAGCCCGATGACCGTCCCATACTGGCGCAAAAAGAGCGCATCGCCGCCGGTACCGCAACCGGCATCAAGGATGTGCAGGTCGTGCCTGCTGGCAAAGACCTGATCGAGCCAGGCCGCACTGAGGGTACGCATGCCCACATACCACCAGTGTTGCCGCTCGACGGCTGCCATTGTTATGTATTCACCCTTTTCCATGTTACCTCAACCCAACCCCGTAACCTCACAGGCGCGAGGTTGATTTTTTGGTTGCGGCCTGGCCGTCAGTTTTTGTATCAAGCAGGCCGTCACTTTTCAATTGGCGTTCAAGCTCTTTGACACGGGTCTCAAGTGCCTTATTCTTGCTCTCAAGCAGGGCCCGCTCCTTGGCCTCGCGGCGATGGCGAAGGCTCAGGCGTGCCTCACGCCAAAGCCCCATCAGCCAGATGAGCACGGCCCCCATAATAACCGATCCAATCATCACCAGTGAAACTGAGATGTTATTGCTACTGAAATTAAGAAACTTAATCTGAACTGGTTCGGTATTCTGAACCCCAAAAATGACCAAGCCCACTGACAGAACGGCGGTTATAATGCCAAGGAGTATGCGCGAAAGTGCTTGCATAAGCTTTCCCTCTCAGATGATCCGATTGCTCAATATGCCCAGACCGGTTAGTTCACACGCAACAACATCATCATGAGCCAGCCATGGTCCGTAGCCATTGGTACGTTCGAACAGCGAACCTCCCCCCACTGCGCCGGTGCCAAGCACATCACCTGGATAGAGCGTCACATTGCGACTGGCGTGAGCAATCATCTCAGCGAACGAATAGTATTGCAGGGCTGCCGTCGCTCGTGACATCTCGATGCCATTGACGCGAGCGATCATCGTCAGGCTCATCCGCCCCTGATCATCGGCATAGAGGTCAAGTTCATCGGGTGTGACCAGCCATGGCCCAAGCGAGGTGGCAAAATCACGTGCTTTGATCGGGCCAAGGCCCAGGGCTTGCTCTTCGGCCTCGTAATCGCGGGCCGTCCAGGTATTGATAATCATGTAGCCGGCGATGGCCTCACGTGCCGTCTCAGGGCTAACATCGCGGATACGCTGGCCGATCACGCAGCCCAAACCTAGCCCATAATCGAGTTCGTCGCTCGGGGGAGCGAGGATTTCAGCCCCGGAACCATACACTGCCCCGTGATTCGCAAAGCTAAAAGCCGGGCCACGGTACCAGACATCGGTGAGACGACTCTCGCGGAGACTTGCCATGGCCAGCGCGTGCTCTTCAAAGCTCCCATAGATACGCAGACTCGCCGGGCGTGGCAATGGCGCGAGCAAGCTCACCTGATCCAATGGATAGACCATCGCCTCACCGCCGAGCGACACACTGCCTGTTGAGATAGAGAGCATCTCTTCGAACTCACCGATCTCTGCAGGAGCAAAGCCAAGCATTTGTACCACGGCGCTCACAATCGCCTCGACCGTATCGAGGCCAACATCCTGTTCAGCATGCAAGAGACTGAGCAGATCCCAGCGCAGATCGATAGACTCTTCGAGTACGAGTGGTGCCGCCGAGGCCAGATCAATGACACTATCGACGAGCAAGGCCCCGGCACGGGCGTGACCATCAGGCGGCACAAAAGTTACCAGGCGCATAGTTGCTCCACACGGAAGAACGATCATAGCGTACGCTCTATTATAGCTGATGTCGGGTTGGTGCGAAGTAAGGGTTCTGACCTTCCTGGGAGCGAGGGCGCCGCGCCCTCGCTCCCAGGAAGGTCAGAACCCTTACTTCCCAGACTAATCAGTGGTCTGGGAACTACATTTCCCGGTAGCGCCGCCGACCACGAATGCTGATCACGAAGAAACGAACATGGGTTGCTCTATGCGCTCTTCGTTCATTCGTGCCCCCATTCGTGGACGGCGAACGACACCAAAATCCTCACCCCGAGAGGAAATTTTGCAACATCCGTTTGCCATCGTCGGTGAGGATCGACTCGGGATGGAACTGTACCCCTTCAATGGGATAGGTACGGTGGCGCAGGCCCATAATGAGGCCGTCGTCGGTCCAGGCGGTAATCGCGAGGCTGTCGGGCAAGTCGTCACGACGTACGATCAAGGAATGGTAGCGGGTTGCCTGGAAAGGCTGGTTCATCCCGGCGAAGACACCTTCACCTTCGTGATAGATGGCCGAGCGTTTACCGTGCATCACGTGTGGCGCACGGATGACTGCCCCGCCAAAAGCCGCCCCGAGCGCTTGATGCCCCAGGCAGACGCCCAGCGTGGGAATATGCGGCCCCAGTTCCTGGATCAAAGCGATGCTAAGCCCGGCTTCGGTGGGCGTACATGGCCCGGGACTGACGACAATCCGGTCTGGTTGGAGTGCCGCAGCTTCGGCCAGTGTGATCGCATCGTTCCGGCGCACGTCGACCGTGGCACCAAGTTCACTGAGATACTGATAGAGATTATAGGTAAACGAGTCGTAGTTATCTAAGAGCAAGACCCGCATTGGTGACTCCTCCGTGATCAGACGCCTGATTTATTCTGGCTGAGGACTGGATTTTGTCTGCATTATGCAGTATAGTCTGAGCAAGCTTGAGGCGCAACTTGTCTCAGGGGCCTGTTACCCCCTGAAAAGAAGAAGGAGCAGGGCGCGAACCCCTATGAATCGTCGTCTGGCTATTTGCTTGCCATCGTTGCGCCGCCGCCGCGGTGGGTATCGCATAACCCAAAATGGCGCAACCGATTCAACTCAGACACCTGCGGCATTGTTCACAGATGGACTGAGCGAAAGCGAAGAACGCTATCGGCGTCTCTTTGAAGCGAGTCCTGATGCGATTGTCCTGACAGATGATCGTGGGGTTTATCTTGATGTCAACGAGGCAGCAGTGCAACTTTTTGGGGTTCCGCGCACGCAACTAATCGGGATGAGCGCCGATCAGTTGCGAGAAGACCGAGGGGCCGAGGCCGCTGAACGGCACCGGCATTATCTTGAGGTAGGCCGTGATACGGGCGAGTTCCCCTTTCGGCGCCCCGACGGTACCCGTGGCGTGGCCCAGTATACGGCAGTACGGGTTGGCCCCAATCTCCACCAGAGCGTGCTGCGTGATATTACAGCCGTGCGCGAGGATGAAGTTCGCTTGCGCAACTCGCTCAACGAAAAAGAGGTCTTGCTCAAAGAGATCCATCATCGGGTTAAGAATAACCTGCAGGTCATTGCCTCGATGTTGCGGCTGCAGAGCGACCGCATTGACGACCCGCAGGCCCGTGAACTCTTTCTTGAGAGTCAGCGGCGCGTCCGCGCCATGGCGCTGATCCACGAGCGACTCTATCAGGCTCCTGATCTGGCGCGCATTGATCTGGCCGCATACGTACGCGCACTGGTCGCCGATCTCTTGCGGGCTTATCGGGTGGTTGCCAGGAATGTGGTGGTCTGCAGCGAGATCGAAGTACCGGGGATTGATGTGGATCAGGCGATGGCGTTGGGTCTGTTACTCAATGAATTGCTGACCAATAGCCTGCGGCACGCCTTCTTACCGGGGCAGTCGGGAACAATCACGATCACCGGGGTACGCGATGCCTCGCGGGCGATCATTTTGAAGGTTGCCGACAACGGAGCGGGGCTGCCCGCCGATTTTGAGCCTGCGATCAGTTCGACAATGGGTCTCCAGATCATCCATGCACTTGCCGCGCAGATCGGCGGCAAGCTTCTCTGGCAACACTCACCTGGCACAACGGTGACGCTTCTTATCCCTGAGAGCACAGCTTAGCGCAGAAAATCCCAAGGGGGCGGCTGGCGCATCATCCGTTCCTGTTGGGCAGCACGTACCCGGGTAACGAGGAGTTGACGTAACTCGGGATCATCAAAAGCGCGGGCCAGCGCGGCCACCCCACTCTGATCATTGCCCGCGATAAGATAATAGGCAGGCGTACTGGTCGCGCCATTATGGGCCAGCAGACCAATCTCGGTCAATTCGGTCAACGCCTCTTGCACCTCCCAGGGAGGCTCTTTGAGCCACTCGCTTAGGCTCAGCGCATCGTGGTGTAATTGCGGATGTTGCTGAAGCACGAGCAAGAGGTGCAGTTTGAGCAGACGGTCAACATGACCGGGGGCGATCAAGCTTGCGCAGGCCGCGCTGAGGTGTGAGACCTGGATTGCCGGGCTAAGCGGACGTGGCGCGGGCTGAGGCGACGGGGGCGCTGCGGGCGTTATGGCTTGCGCGATTGGCGTGAATTGGGGGGTGCGATTGGTCCCAGCGGGTTGTTCCCAGAGGATCATCACCGCACCGGTGACCCCCGAGGTGCCATTGGCCGGGGCTGCGCCGACCATAACCGAGCGGATGGCATGACCGGGGATGCAAAGATCGAGCGTTCGGGGACGTGGGGACGCTGCGGCCCCGAGCAGCGTATCAAGCGCAG
The DNA here is from genome assembly GCF_004138165.1 of Candidatus Chloroploca sp. Khr17. Lineage (GTDB taxonomy): Bacteria > Chloroflexota > Chloroflexia > Chloroflexales > Chloroflexaceae > Chloroploca. Next base: position 25,111 of record NZ_RYFF01000025.1, on the reverse strand, counting down.
GGGGGGCCACGAGCGCCCCGGTAAACGGATCGCGCAGCGGCACCACCGATGCGACAGGTCGCCCAAGCGCCTGTTGCGGATCCTGGTGCAAAATCCGTGCCGCGTGGTCATTTACATAGGTCACAAGGCCATTCGCATCGACGGCAAGCACCGCATCACCACTGCCATTGAGGATGGTACTGAGCAGTTCGGCCCGCGAAGTAGCGCGGCTATCACGGGAATGGCGTTCAACGGCCATCGTGATCGAAGCAATCAGTGTCGACTCATCAAACGGCTTGACGAGATAGCCATAGGGGGCCGTGGTACGCGCACGCAGCAACGTGGCCTCATCAGCAAAAGCGGTGACATAGATTACCGGCACGCTTAAATGACTTAAAATCTGGGTTGCGGCAGTCACGCCATCAATCTCGCCCCTGAGCCGAATATCCATCAAGACCAGATCGGGGCGCAGGTTCAACGCTTGCTTGACCGCTTCGCCGCCACTCGTCACGACCCCGGTCACATCATAGCCGTGGTTTGTGAGCAATGCCTTGGTATCCATTGCGACCAGAAGCTCATCTTCGACAATCAAAATGCTGGTCATGCTCCCTCCGCCCAGTGTGTCGCATACCTTACCCATAGGCCATCCTGGAGACCTTGCCGCAGGCAAACTCTTGTCTGATATGCAGTATAATCCCTGCTTGTTCAATTCACTGTAAAGAAATCGCAACACGCTGGGCACGCTGGGCAATGTTTGACAAACCGCCACGACCTGACTATAATAGTGCGGTGTTTAACAAATTGCCCAGGTGGCGGAATTGGCAGACGCGCTAGGTTGAGGGCCTAGTGACCTAACCACGGTCGTAAGGGTTCAAGTCCCTTCCTGGGCACCACAACAACTTGGGGCGATTAGCTCAGTGGTAGAGCACCTCGCTTACACCGAGGGTGTCGGCGGTTCGACCCCGTCATCGCCCACCATCGGTTTGCCGAAACCTTCCAATCTGTTTGTCGGTAAATCACCATCCGCCAAGGTAGCTCAGTTGGTAGAGCATCGCACTGAAAATGCGGGGGTCACCGGTTCAAGTCCGGTCCTTGGCACCAGCGTTTGAACCACACACAGCACCCGCAACGGCGAGACCGTTGCGGGTGCTGTGTGTGGTTGCCTTGCCGTTGCCGTGATGGTCTTTCAAGCAATAATCCGGTATGCGCGGCACAGGCTAGACCTCACAGGTCTCGCAGACCTGTGAGGTCTGGTCGAGCGGATTCATTGCTGGAAAACCATTGGCGTGGGCGTATGGGGGCGATCCACCGGCCTGGCGGCATGCACGAACCAAAGATGCCATCGCCCTGACCCGAAGCCTTCTAGCAGTTAGCACATGCTGGCGATCTGTGCTATAATGTGACCGCTTGTACAAGCTTGCCAAAAGCCAGGAACGCCGGGCTGCGCCAGGCCCGTGCGCGATTATCCAGGAGGAAGACGTGGCGCTCGAAAAAGATGAGAAGTCCAATCTGATTGATTCCTATCAGGTGCATAGCACTGATACCGGTTCACCTGAAGTTCAGGTTGCGTTGCTTACCGAGCGGATTAATCAGTTGATCGAACATTTGCGGATCCATATTCACGATCACCACTCACGGCGTGGTTTGTTGAAGCTGGTGGGGCGCCGCCGCCGCTTGCTCAACTACCTGCAGAGTCGTGATAAGGAACGGTATCGCAGTGTGATCGAGCGGCTTGGTCTGCGTCGTTAAGGCATGGTGATTGTGTCGCTTATGCCAGGTTAAAGCCAGGGGTGCTGATGGTCGTTCGACCGTTGGCACCCTTGTGTTGTCTTTGGCAGAGGATCAGGTTGTTCGGGATTGGAGCGCGCCAGGGGCTGGTCGTTGCTATCCGCTGGCGGGCTCCAGTACCGAACCCCTCCTCTGCAATGCAAATGGTTGGCTTTGTGTTGAGCCAGATGAGGAGAAAAGAACGTATGACAGAACGGCAGGTCTTTTCGGTCAGCGCTGAGATTGCTGGCCGTACGCTGACGCTTGAGGCGGGGCGTTTCGCTGAGCAGGCTGATGGTGCGGTGACGGTGCGCTATGGTGATACGCTGTTGCTCGCCACGGTGGTTGGGGCGAAAGAGGCGCGCGAGGGGGTGGATTTTTTTCCGCTGACGGTTGATTATGAAGAGCGCATGTATTCGGCGGGCAAGATTCCTGGTAATTTCTTTAAGCGTGAGGGCCGCCCGACGACGACGGCAATTTTGACGTCACGCCTTACTGACCGCCCGCTTCGTCCGCTCTTCCCCAAAGGCTATCAGAACGAAGTGCAGGTCATCATTACGACCTTCGCGATGGATATGGTCAATGATCCTGGCCCTATGGCGATTATTGGCGCTTCGGCTGCCCTTGCCATTAGCGATTTGCCCTTCAAGGGGCCGGTCGGGGCCGTGCAAATGGGTTTTCTTGATGGGCAACTTGTTGCGAATCCGCCGATGAGCGCAATGGAGCAGAGCCGCCTCGATCTGGTGATCGCAGGTACCCGCGATGCGGTACTGATGGTGGAGGCCGGGGCGTATGAGTTGACCGAAGCGCAGATGCTGCAGGCGGTGACGGAAGGCCATCAGGTTTGTCGGCAACTCTGTGATTTGCAAGAAGAACTGGTGCGCCTCTGCGGTAAGCCCAAACGTGAGTTTGTGCCCCCGGCCGTCGATACTTCGCTTGAAGAGTCGATCAGTATCTGGATGGGGCACCGTTTGCGTGAGGCTGTGCGAAGTACCGATAAGACCGAGCGCGAAGAGCGTACTAGTGCGCTCAAGGCTGAGGTGGTCGCTCACTTTACCGTCGATGAGCCCGACGAGGAGCTTGCTGCCCGCAGCAAAGAGGTAAGCAAGGCTTTCGAGAAGTTGCTCAAGGCTGAGGTGCGTGATGCCATTCTTGATGAGGGCATCCGTGTTGATGGCCGTGCGCTGCACGAGATTCGTCCGATTGCTATTGATGTTGGGGTGCTGCCCCGCGTTCACGGTACCGGGCTCTTTTCGCGCGGTCAGACGCAGGTCTTGACGATTACGACGCTTGGCTCGCCCGGTGATGAGCAGCGCCTTGATGACCTGGGGATCGAGACGACCAAGCGCTATATCCATCACTATAATTTCCCGCCCTTCTCGACCGGTGAGGCCAAGCGGATGGGCTCGCCCCGCCGACGCGATATTGGTCACGGTGCCCTCGCCGAGCGCTCGCTCCACGCGGTTCTGCCCACACAGGCCGAGTTCCCCTATACGATGCGCCTCGTCTCCGAGGTGCTCAGTTCGAATGGGTCGTCGTCGATGGCGAGTGTCTGTGGTTCGTCGCTGAGCATGATGGATGCGGGTGTGCCACTCAAGTCGCATGTGGCTGGCGTGGCGATGGGCCTCATTACCGATCCCGATGGCCGCTGGAAGGTGCTTACCGATATTCAGGGCCTCGAAGATGCGCTCGGTGATATGGACTTCAAAGTTGCTGGTACCGCCGAGGGCATTACCGGTCTGCAGATGGATATCAAGACGACCGGCATTACCTATGAGATTATGGCCGAGGCGTTTGAGCAGGCGCGTCAGGGGCGGCTCTTCATTCTTGACAAGATGAACGCGGTGCTGCCTAGCCATCGTACCGAGATGTCGCCATATGCGCCGCGCATCATTTCGCTGCAGATCCCGGTCGAGAAGATCGGGGCGCTCATTGGGCCTGGTGGCAAGACCATCCGTGGCATTGTCGAAAGTACGGGGGCGCAGATCGACGTTGAAGACGATGGCCGCGTCTTTGTCACTTCTAGTGATGGCGAAGGGGCCAAGGTTGCCGTGGCGTTTATCGAAGGCCTGACCCGCGAGGCAAAGGTTGGTGATATCTTCCTCGGCAAGGTGGTGAGCATCAAGCCGTTTGGCGCGTTTGTCAATATTCTGCCTGGCAAAGATGGCATGGTTCACGTTAGTGAACTCGCCGAAACTCGGGTCGAGAATGTTGAGGATGTGATCCAGATCGGTGATGAGATCAATGTGATGGTGATCGCGGTTGATGGTGGAACGGGCAAGATTAGCCTGAGCCGTCGGGCCGTGTTGACTGGCGAAACCGCTGATGATCGGCGGGCAGCCGGGGCAGCACCGCGCAGCGATCGCGGTGACCGCGGGGGCGACCGCGGCGACCGCCGTGGCCCGCCACGTAGTGGCAGTGGCGACCGTCCACGCCCACGCCGCCGCGAGCAAGACTAGATTAAAAAAGGGGCGTCTCGACCAGCATTGCTGGCCGAGACGCCCTCTTTTTTAGCCCTCAACCTCGCGGAGATCCTCCAGGATCGGCTCGGCTGCGCGGGTTAGTTCAGCGTCAATATCGGCAAACACGGTAGCGGGCACTTCCCCGTTCACAATGATGCGCTCGAGGCCCTTGCCAATGATCTGGTCGCCGTTGCGCACAAAGACGCGGGCAGCATCCTGGGCGCGGGTCAGCGGCAACTGATCGACAGCGGTCTTGAAGTTCGGATTTGCCTCGAAAAACGCGACCATATCCGGGGTCTGTTTGGTGCTGATGCGCACCGGCATATAGCCAGTATCGCGCGCCCAGGTTCCGGCCTGCTCGGTATTGGTGGCAAAGGCAATATAGGTCATTGCTGCCAGTTTCTTCTCATCGGGAATGCCACTCGGAATGGCCAGGCCAGCACCACCTGTGCAACAGCCAAAGTTGGCCTCTTTGGGCAAAAAGCCGACGCCAACGGGGAAGGTTGCATTTGCCGTAATCCCCGCGAGACCACCAGTTGAGGCCATCATCGCAGCGGCGGCTCCGCCGAGGAAATCACGGTTGATGTCTTGCCCGAGGGTGGCCCATCCCATGTCACGCACGGTGTCCTGATAAAACTGGGCGGCCCGAACCGTATTCTCGTCGGTCATGGTCATTGTGAAGTCTTCGTTTGAATACTTCCCACCGTGCTGCCAGGTGACGCCCTGGAAGAGCCAGGCGATGTAACTGGCCCCATCGGGATGCACAAACGCTGAACGGGTCAGCGTACTGCCATCACGCTGAATCAACTGTGGTGCCCACTCGCCAAACTCGGCCCAGGTCTCGGGCGCACGATCAGGCAACCCCGCCTCGGCCCAGAGGTCTTTGTTATAGTAAAAGAGCGGGGTCGAGCGGGCAAAGGGGATCCAGAACTGCTTGCCCTGGCGGTTGCCTTCATTGAGCAAGACTGGCTCGTAGTCACTGAAATCCAACCCGGCCTGCTGCGCCAGCCCATCGAGCTCACTGATCGCACCGGCGACATAAAAGCCGAACCACCAGACATCCGAGAGCAGGATCAGATCGGGAATCGTATTCGCCTGCAAGCCAGCGGTATATTTCTGAGCCGTCTCTTCGTAGCTCCCCTGGAACTGGTAATCAACGACAATATCACTCTGTGACTCGTTGAAACGCTGCACCATGGCCTGCTCGGCTTCACCAAGGTTGCCACTGAACGAGCCCCAGTAGGTGATTGTTACGGTTGAACCGGTTTGACTTACCTGGGCGGGGGCGGTGGTAGCAGCGGCCGGGGCCGCTGGCGCATCGGTGGGGGTCGTTGGGGCCGCCGGGGCAGTGCCACACGCAGCGAGCGCTGCCACGCTGCCTCCAGCGAGCATCATCCGCAGCATCTGTCGCCGCGTCAACTTCAGTTGATCCATCTCACGGACTCCTTTCTCCTCACGAAATCTATGTGACCACGGGGCTTCTTATCGCCCCAGCGGTGCCTACCTTACCCTTTGACAGCACCAGCAGCGATGCCATCAACGATATAGCGCTGAACCATCAGAAAGACGATCAGCACAGGGATAATCAAAAAGAGTGAACCAGCCATAATGACGCCCCAGTTGATCAGGCCCTCGCTATTGCGGAGCCAGAAGATGCCGATGGGCAGGGTACGCATATTGGTGGTATTCGTTACAATAAGGGGCCAGAGGAAATCGTTCCATTTGGCGACCATCGAGAGCAGGGCCATGGTGACGATGGCTGGTTGAGCCATTGGCATCACCACATTGAACATAATGCGCAGGTGCCCAGCGCCATCGACCCGAGCCGCCTCGATCACCTCGTAGGGCAGCGAGAGAAACGCCTGGCGCAGCAGGAAGGTGCCATAGGCAATCGCGGCACCGGGGATAATGATGCCCGCATACGTATTGATCCAGCCGAGGCGGGCGACGGTCAGGTAATTGGGCACAATGGTGATTTCGACCGGGATCATCAAGGCCGCCAGCAAGAGCAAAAAGACGAGTTGCTTGCGGGGAAAGCGCAGGAACGCCAGGGCATAGGCTGACATAATCGCGAGGGTCACTTCAGCCGCCATGCCCCCCAGCGTGGTAAGGAAACTATTGAGATAGTAACGCTCAAAGGGAGCCGCATTCCAGGCCTGGGGGAAATTCGCCAGGGTTGGTTCCGCAGGGAACCAGGTGACCGGAAGGCGGTAAATTTCACCGGTCGTCTTAAACGCCGCGCTCACCGTCCAGTAGACAGGCAAGCCAATCACGATCACGGTCGCCAGCATCGCGAGATACCCCGCGAAGCGCCAGAGACGTGGCGTGCGCCAGCTTGTCTCGAGGGTAGGGGTCAGCGTGATTTCTTCACTCAAAGCCATGATCTTTTCTCCCAGGCGGGTTCCATACCGCATCGTCAGGCTTAACTGTAGGCCACCCGTTGTTCGAGATAGCGGAGTTGAATGATGGTCAGGATGAGCATAATGGCAAAGAGCACGATCGCGATCACGCCCGCCTCGCCTGCGTTATAACTGACAAAACCCAGATCGTAGAGATGAAAGATAAGCGTGGTCGTGGCAATGACCGGGCCACCATTGGTCAGTACCTTGATAATATCGAAGGCCTGAAAAGTGGCGAGGATACTGGTCACTGACAAAAAGAAGGCGACGGGGGAGAGCCCGGGCAGGGTCACATGCCAGAAACGATCCCACGGGGCCGCCCCATCGACGCGTGCGGCATCGTAGAGTTCGCGGGGAATGCCCTGAAGGCCAGCGAGATAGATGACGACGGCATAGCCGAGATTTTTCCAGACATAGACCATAATCACGGCGGGCATCGCCCAGGCCGGATCGCCGAGCCAGTTTGGCGAACTGAGACCAATCAGCCCCAGCAACTGATCAATGAGCCCGTAACGCGGATCAAAGATATAGCTCCAGACCACCGCCACCACGGCACCCGACATAATGACCGGCGAAAAGAGGACGGCGCGGGCCCCATTGCGATAGCGCAGGGGTTGATTGAGCAACAACGCCAGGGCAAGCCCAATAAGCAGGGTCAGGCCCACCGAAAAGAGCGCAAAGATGGCGGTATTCCAGACGATCGTCCAGAACTGAGGCTGGCTAAAGACTTCGGCATAATTCTCGAACCAGACAAAGCGTTTCCTGGGACGCAAAAAATTCCAACTGACAAAGCTGAGGTAGAAATTGTAGAGCAAGGGCCAGTAGGTAAACAGCCCGAACAAGAAGAGGTTGGGGCCAAGCAACAGCGCAAAGAGAAGCCATTCGCGTCGTTCGCGCATTGTCACATGGCGAGTTTGTTTTTGAAGCATTGCGTATCCCAGACAGCACGTCATGCTCACATGACGCATCATTGAAGCGGTGACTCGGCTGCACATCATGGTGCGTATAGGTTGAATTGATTGAAAAAGCTGCTCTGGTATCGTACTAGAGTTGCATTAATCGGGGGTCAATGGAGTATTAAGGCGAGGTGAAGGCGTGATTAAGCACCTAGACTGGTGCCATCCGGTTTTCTTTGCACGAAAAAAGCCAGCGTTGCTGGCTTTTTTCGTACACAGAAACTCGTTTTGGGAGGGTTTTATAAGAAGCTGCGCCCAGCGAAGCTCTGCTGTTCTTCGTACTGACCGATGCGGCGATACTTGTCATACCGTTGCCGCATCAAAACTTCGAGGTCAAGGGCGCAGACATCTTCAAGGTGCGCTGCAATGCGTTTACCGACGGTATCCATAGTGGCGAGGCGGTCGGTATGGGCACCGCCGGGAACTTCAGGAATGATCTCGTCGATAATTTCGAGCGTATAGAGATCCTGGGCGGTCAATTTGAGCGCCCGGGCGGCATCGGGGGCGCGGGCGGCATCGCGCCACAGGATCGAGGCCGTGGCCTCGGGTGACGCGACCGAATAGATCGAGTTTTCCTGCATCAAGATACGGTCGCCAACGCTGAGGGCGAGCGCCCCACCGCTGCCACCTTCACCAATCACCGTCACCACGATTGGTGTCTTGAGTACCGTCATCAGTTGGATGCTCTCGGCGATGGCATTGCCCTGGCCGCGTTCTTCCGACTCTTTATTCGGATCGGCGGCAGGGGTATCGACAAAACAGAGCACCGGAATACCAAACTTCTCGGCGTGGCGCATCAAGCGCTGGGCTTTACGATACCCTTCGGGATGGGGCATGCCAAAGTTACGCTTCATATTCTCGCGGGTATCATTGCCCTTTTGATGCCCGATCACCATCACCGTCCGGTTGCCGAACGAGGCCATCCCACCGACGATTGCCGCATCATCGCCAAAACGACGGTCACCGTGAAGTTCCACAAAATCTTCGCAGAGGGCGAAAATATAATCGAGCGAATGAGGGCGCTGGGGATGGCGGGCCAATTGCACCCGATCCCAGGGCGTCAACTCGACCGGAACATGGGGCGTATCGAGTTGTTCCATCAGACCCTCCCATGCACATAAATTGGCGTTGCGTCAGTTGCTTCGAGCCCATCGTCATCTTCTTCCATCGGGGGTGACTGACGGCGATAGTGTTGCAACAAACGCGCCAGGACATCACGTAATTCGCCACGCGGGGTGACCATATCAATCATCCCGTGGTTCAACATAAACTCGGAGGTTTGGAAGCCAGCGGGCAATTTCTGGCGCATAATCTGCTCGATCAAGCGCTTGCCGGCAAACCCGATATTGGCCCCCGGCTCAGCAATGATCACATCGGCGACCGATGGATACGATGCGGTGACCCCGCCGTAACACGGGTCAACCAGGATGGCAATATGGGGTTGGCGCGCCTCGGCGAGGCGGCTGAGCGCCATCGTCACCTTGGCCATCTGCATTAGCGCGATGACGCCCTCTTGCTGGCGCGCCCCACCCGACGTATTGATCGTCAAGAGGGGAATGCCAAGTTCGGCACCACGTTCAGCGGCCCGGGACATCTTTTCGCCATAGACGCTACCCATCGACGACCCCATAAACGCGAAATCGCCGACAGCCAGAGCCATCCAGAGCCCATCGATACTCCCGATGCCTGCAAGCACGGCATCGGCGAGACCGGTGCGATGTTGCGACTTCTTCAGCTTATCGGCATATGCCTCGTCGGGTGTCACAAAGCCAAGGGGGTCAGTCGGCAAGAGGTGCGCATCGGTTTCGCTGAAGGAGCCAACATCAAGCAGGCCGATCCACTCGCGGGCACTCATGCGCATATGGTGACCACACTTGGGACAGACCTTGAGATTGTCGTTCAGTTCTTTCCGATAGATCAGTTCGCGGCAAGAGGAACATTTCACCCAGAGGTCATCGGGGATCTGGGCCTGTTCGCTACTCTGATCAGCGGGGAAACTCTTTTTCGTTCGGCGGAAAAACTCTTTCACGTGCAGCAATCTTTCCGGGAGGGTTAGAACCTCCTCATGAGGCGCACAGCCTTTGTGTATTCTATCACAGCCAGATCTTGCTGTATTATAACATTTCTTTGTGGTGATGGAAGCTATCAGGTCTAGTGGAGGATGCTATCCATTTGGCTAGGTGGCGGGCGTGCGCCCGCCACCTAGCCAAATATTGGTTTACGGTGCATAGGGCTGCCGCTGAAGAGCTATCACATGCTATAATGGCGATGTTTGTGCAAGAAGGGTCTATTGAGGGGCCGACAATGCAGAATTATTGGCATGATCTGGATCCGGGGCCGAGTGTTCCCGATGTGATCCATACGGTTGTAGAGATTCCCAAAGGTTCACGGAACAAGTACGAGTTCGATAAGCGGATCGGGGCTTTTAAGCTTGATCGGGTGCTCTATTCAGCCGTGCAGTATCCCGGTGATTATGGGTTTATTCCCCAGACGTACTACGACGATAATGATCCCCTTGATGTGCTGGTGATGACGAACTTGCCCACGTTCACGGGCTGTATCGTTGAAGCTCGCCCCATCGGGGTCTTCCGGATGCTCGATAAGGGCGAAGCTGATGATAAGATTCTGGCGGTGTTGCAGTATGATCCGTTCTTTTCGAGTTTCCTGGATTATACCGACCTCCCGCCGCACTATTTGAAGGAAGTCGAGCACTTCTTTACGGTGTATAAGGATCTTGAGGGTACGCGGGTGGAGCCGGTAGGCTGGGAGCATGTTGATGTTGCGCGTCAGCGTATCCATTATGCGATCAATACCTATTGGGATATGCGCGCTGGGCGCAGTATCAAGCGTGGCTGATAAAAAGTCGTTGCCTATGCCCGCACGTTCCAATCACGCGCTTCCCCATCGTACTGCCTATTCTGCGGGTGGGGTGATGTTTCGTGTGCTTCAAGATCAGATCGAGGTCGCCCTGATTGCTACGGATCGGGGCGGCCGTTGGGGTTTACCCAAAGGGCACGTCAATCGCGGTGAGACGGCTGAAGCGGCTGCGTTGCGCGAGGTGGCCGAAGAGACTGGCCTTGAAGGGGCGATTGTGTGTCACCTTGCGACGATCGAGTACTGGTTTCGCGCCGGATCTTCGCGGGTGCATAAGTATGTCGATCTTTTTTTGATGCGCTATGAGCGCGGTGAGGTGCGCCCTCAGCAGAGTGAAGTAGACGATGCCCGCTGGTTTCCCCTCGAGGAGGCGGTGCTGCGTGTTTCGTTTGCCCGCGAGCGTGATGTGCTGGTGCAGGTGCAGAACCTGATTTTTCGCGATGAGGAGCATCAGTAAGCGGCACGCCTCAAAGAAGGATGAGAAGAGACCTCACAGGTCTTGATGATGGCGTCCTAATGCGGACGAGCAGACGTGTGAGGTCTTCGTTGAAAAGTATTGGGCCTGCGCCTGTCTGGTTGATGGGGTATGCGTCGTTATCAGATTGATGTACTGGTGGAAGATGGCTTGGAGGCAGCGGTCGCTGAGGCAGGCCTTGATCTGGCGCTGGTTGAGCAGGCCGCTACTGCTGTGCTCGCGGTTGAAGGTGTTGCTGGCCCGCTGGAGGTGAGTGTGTTGCTCGCCGATGATGCCCGCCTGCAAGCCCTGAATCGTGCTTTTCGGGGCCTCGATGAGCCGACCGATGTGCTTTCGTTTGCCGATGATGGTGATGGTGCCGCGTTTGTGGCCCAACCCGATGCGGTGCGCTATCTCGGTGATGTGGCCCTTTCGTATGAGCGGGTCGTCGCGCAGGCGCACGAGTATGGCCACAGTCGGGCGCGTGAACTCGCCTATTTGACGGTTCATGGGATGTTGCACCTGCTTGGCTATGATCACGAACGCGGCCCTGATGATGCCGCGCTGATGCGCTCCCGCGAAGAAGCGGCCCTCGCCGAACTTGTGCTCCCCGAAACACCATGAAGATTTTGATTGTCTTGACCTATTACCACCCCCACTGGACCGGGTTGACTGTCCACGCGGTACGGGTGGCCGAGCACCTGGCGGCGCGTGGGCACCAGGTGACGGTGTTAACCAGTCGCCATGCTTCCGATCTTGCCCGCGATGAGATGCTCAATGGGGTGCGGGTCGTGCGCTTGCAACCGGTCTCGCGCTTTAGTCGTGGGATGGTGACACCGGCGTTTCCCTGGGCGGCAGCGCGCCTGATTGCGGAACATGACGTCGTGCAGATCCATACGCCGCTGCCTGAAGCCCCGCTCGTCGCACTGCTCTGTCGGAGCCTGGGGCGGCCGCTGTTGATGACGCATCACGGTGATGTGGTGATGCCAGATAGCCCTGTTGAACAGTTGCTTGAACGGACGGCGTTCCAGGTGCTGCGTACTGCCGCGAGCCTCGCCGATGGCCTGACTTCGTATAGTGAGGATTATGCCCGTCATTCGCGCTTGCTCTGGCCTTTTCATGAAAAGCTGACCTGTATTTTGCCGCCGGTTGAGTTCCCTGAACCCGATTCCACCGCTGCTGCGGCCTGGAAGCAGGAACTTGGCCTGGCTGACCGGCGTTTGATTGGGTTTGGGGGCCGTTGGGTCAGTGAAAAGGGTTTTGACGATCTGCTCCGTGCCTTGCCGCTGATCCGTGCCGAGGTTCCCGAGGCGCATCTGGTTTTTGCCGGCGAGCGCAACGTGGTCTACGATGATTTTTATGCGATCTGCCGCCCCCTGATCGAGGCTGAGCAGGAGCATATCACCTTTCTGGGGTTGATCAAGGATCGCCAACAACTTGCCAGTTTCTATGCGATGCTCGATCTTTTTGTGCTGCCCAGCCATACCGATATGATGGCAATTACCCAGGTTGAGGCGCTGCTCTGTGGGACGCCGGTGGTGGCGACGGATATTCCTGGGGCGCGGGTGGTGGTGCGTGAGAGTGGTTTTGGACAACTTGCGCCGCCGCACGATCCGCCGGGCTTGGCGCGAACGATTCTGGCGACCCTGGCCGAGCGTGAACGTTATCGCCCGAGCCGGGATGTGGTGCGTCGGATCTTTGATACGGATCAAACGATGAATGCGTATGAGCAGTTGCTGGCCCGGTTGGTACAGACGCGGAGTCGCTCTGATCTTGGGGCACGGGCATCACGTCGGCTGGTTGGTGGTTCCTGGCCTGCCCTGGCGGCGGCCCCAATGACGGCGGCAGCTTCGCTGCATTCGCTCAATGGTGCGCCTCAGGCGCACACCGGGCTTTCTGCCGACGATCAGGCTTTGCTTGGGCAGTTGTTGCGCAACGAGGCTGATATGGCCTATCGCCGCCGTGCGCCGACGCTGCTTGGCTTCCTCGAGCTCCACGATGGCGAGACGGTGCTCGATTGTGGCTGCGGGATGGGGGTGTATCTGATGATGATGGGCCGTCTCCGCCGACTCAACCTGATCGGCGTTGATGGCGATCGCGAGCGTTTGCACTGGGCCGAGCGCGAGCAGGTGCCCGCCGATCTGTCCGAGGTTGATATTCATCAGTTGCCCTTTGCTGATGCGAGCTTTGATAAGGTGCTGATGAGTGAGGTGCTGGAGCATCTGCGTGATGATCGTGGGGCGCTGCGCGAGATCTGGCGCATTCTCAAGCCCGGCGGCATCCTTGCGATCAGTGTGCCGCACGCCAATTATCCTTTTTGGTGGGATCCGATCAATAAGACGATCGAAGCGTTTGGCGGTCAACCGATCACCAGTGCCGGTCCTATTACCGGCATCTGGAGCAACCACGAGCGCCTGTATCTGCCCGAGCAACTGCGTGAGGCGGTGCGCGAGGCCGGTTTCACGGTCGAGGTGGTGGAAGAGCAGACGCACTATGCGTTCCCGTTTATTCATTTCATTGTGTACAGCATTGGCAAGCCGTTGATCGAGCGCAATCTGCTGCCCAAAGGGCTGCGTGATAGTGCTGACCGCTTTCGTGGCGAGCGCAACAGCGGTAGTCCCTTGAACCCGATCAACCTCGGGGTGGGGCTGTTTCGGCTCTTTGATGCGCGGAATGACCGTTTGCGGGGAACCGAGCGAACGTTTGTGACGCTGGCGTTGAAGGCGCGGAAGCCTGGGTGAGAGGCGCGGAGGCGCAGAGGTTTTAACGCAGAGGCGCGGAGGCGCAGAGGCGCAGAGGTGTGATGTTATGTGTTCTCTCTGCGCCTTAGCGTCTTTGCGTCTCTGCGTTAAGAAGGTACCAGCGTTCGATGTTCCAGTAGTAGCGGGGCGAGCTGAGGTCGATTGGGCCGTCGAGGGTGGTGATTGCTTCGTTGAGCATGACGGGCATGCGGTCAACCCAGAGGAAGAGGTAGGGGAGGTCGTCGGCGATGATGGCCTGGGTTTGGCGGAGGGCTGCGCTGCGCTGGTCGAGGTTGTAGAGTTGACGGGCGGCTTCGGCGTTGGCGTCGTAGGCGGGGTTGCGGTAGCCAACGACGTTGCGTGTGGCGCGGGTGTCGGCGTCGCCTTGATTGAGTTGGCTCGAGTGGAAGAGTGCAAAATCGTCGGGGTCATAGAAGGTGACATCGCCAAAGCCTGGGTCGCCTGCGCCGTTGATCCAGCCGCCCATCAGCAGATCAAAGGCGAAGGGCGGGGCGTAACGCGCCCGGATGACCTCGTCAAAACTGCCGGTCTCGACCTCAATTGCCATCCCGATCGTCGCGGCGGCGGCGGCGATCTGGCGGGCCGCAAGCAGGCGGCGCTCGTCGTCCTCGCGCACATAGAGGCTCACCGTCAGCGTGGTGCCGTCGCGCTGGCGGATCGTTGCGCCGTCAGGCAAGATCCAGCCGGCTTCATCGAGCAGCGTGCGGGCGGCTTCGAGGTTGACTGGTGTGGCGCGGGGTGGGGTGAGATCGGCCCATGAGCCGGGGAGTGCTGTCGAGCCGAAGGTGAGGCCTTGGCCTTTGGTGGCGCTTTCGACCAACCGCGGGATGTCGAGGGCTAGGGCGAGCGCCTGCCGCAGACGGAGGTCGGCAAAGGGCCGCCCTTCACGCAGATTGAAGCCGACGAAATAGTAGCCATTCTCGGGGTAGGCCGAGGCCCGCACTCCGGCGGGCGGGGTCAGCGTCGGCGACCAGGGCAACTCGGCGAGCAAGAGGCGCTGGTCGCTCAGGTGATCCAGGGTTGCTGCGGGATCGGCGAGCACTTGAAAGGTGATCTTTTCGAGCAACGGCGCCCCGTGATGATAGCGTTCGAACCGTTCGAGCACCAGCGTACGGCTTGGCGCATCGCTTGCCAGTTGAAATGGCCCACTGCCAACGGGTGTTTCCCAGGTATTGAACCTGGCAAAATCTTGATCCAGCAGCTGATGGCGGGGCAAGATCGGCAGCGCCATCGTCGCGAGGATGGGCGCAAAACGACTTGTCAGCGTCATCACGACGGTATCGGCGGCGGGGGCGGTCGCGGCACTGATATAGCGCAGATCGGCGAGCAAAGCGGTCGTGGTGACTGGCAAATTGCGCAGGCGTTCGAGCGTAAAGAGCACATCGGCGGCGGTGAGGGGCTCGCCATCGTGCCAGGTCAGATCGCTGCGCAACGTAAAGGTCAGCACGCGCCCATCGGCATCGGTGGTCCAGCGTTCGGCGAGATCGGGAACAGGCCGCAGTTGGCTATCGAGGCGCAGCAGGCCACTGTAGAGCAGCGCGGCAAGCTGCTCTTCGTCACGTGAGCGCGGCTGCCAGGGACGCAACGCGGGCACCGCGGCGGCGAGGCGGATCGTCAATTCGCCGCCACGCGGCAAGGGCGTCGGGGTTGGCGGCAGCACCTCGGTTGGCGCAGCGGGTGGGTCGGGAAGCGAGGTTGGCGTTGCCGCGCCGGGCATCGTGCAAGCGGCCAGCCAGGCAAGCAGCAAAAGTGAGGCCCCGAGGCTGAGGAGCAAGGGGCGAAGCGTTGCGATGAAAGTCATATTGTTCACAGACTACTTAACACAGCGAGGGCGAAGGGCCGATCGAGCAACCAGGTCTCGGTTGGGGCAAGGTAGAGCGAGGCCACCTGATTATTGCGGCTGATGCGCAACGCTCCGGCGACACTTTCGCCTTCGGGGGTTGTGCCGCGCAGCTCGCGCACCATGCTGCCATCGGGCAAGACGAGCGGCTCGCCGAGGGTGGCATCGGGCAGGATCAGTTCGGGGAAGAGCGTGATGGAGCCACCGGGAGGCCCTCCGGCGACCAGGCGCGAGGCAAGCACGCGGCTATCGGGGCCATCGGCGATGCGATAATCCACTGGGCCGCGCCGTTCTTCCCATTCGGCAGGGACAGCGAGGGCAATCTCGGCGCTGCTTACCGTGATGACGGGCGGGGGCGGCAGCCAAAGTACTGGCGACGTGAAGGCAACATTCTGGGCCAGGCGTTCAGATGGATCGGCTTCAGGTGCCCAGAGCCAGAGTTCACCGGCTTCAACGTCGGGAAACTGCGGCTCGAAGGTGCTCAAAGCGGATTTCCAGTCGGGCGGCAAGAGCACGGCCAGTTGCGAACCATCGGGCGACCAGGCGACGGTACGAGCGTATTCCAGCGTCGTGAGCGGGCTTGCACTCAGCGTCAGTTCGCGGTCAGGCATCATTACGGTCGCCGTCGCGTCGAGTTGCAACAGCGTCGTAGACCAGACATCATAGCCGGTAAACCCGCGCGCATCGCTGAAATTATACTCGGTGATGGCGACCAAGCGATTGCCAGGGCCATAGCGGGGAGGTTCGGCCCAACCTGCTCCGAGGTTCAGCGGCTCACCGCGGCGATCAAACGAACTCGTCTGCTCGGTCAGATTGAAATCAACGAGCGTCTGATAGCCAAGAAAACGCTGATAGGCAATGCTCAGGGCATCAGGCGACCAGGCGGGGGCATAGAGCACATGGCCTTGGGGCAAGCCGCCCGCGCCATCAGAGAGCGCAATCTCCCACCCGTTATCGCCCTGGCGATTGAGCATCCGTAGTTCATTGCCCGCCCCCCGAAAATCAAGCCCATTGAGAGTATACTCGGGCGGGGTTGCATACACGAGGCGGCGCCCGGTCGGGCTAAAGGCTGGTTCGCAGCCACTGCCGAGCGTTTGTTCCTCACCTGAAGCGACATCAAGCAGGCGCACCTCGGCCTCGGCGCACCAGCGACTCCAGGCGGCCCATTCGGGCAACGTCGGGCGTGCCATCGTTGCCGAGGTATAGGCGATGGTCTGCCCATCGGGTGCCCAGCTCAGACTGCTTGCAAAACGATTGTTGGACGTCACCTGCTGCAAACCTGAGCCATCACGTGCCACGAGCCAGAGCTCGTTCTGCGCATCCACCGTGCGGACCAGGGCGAGCAGACGGCCATCGGGGGTTGCGGCCATCTCACTGACCGCTGAGGCGAGGGTGCGGATGGCCCGTGTTGTCACATCGAGCGCAACCAGATCGTCCATCTGGAGAAAGAGGATCTCGCTACCAGGCAGCGCCTCGGCGGGGGGCGTCGTGGCAACGGGTGACAGCGTTGGCGTCGGGGGCGCTGCGGTCGGCGACGGGGTCGCCGTCGGCACCGTAGGCGACGGACTCGGCGCAAGCGTTGCTGGTATTTCGGTCGCGTTCATTGGTGGCGTTGGCGTAGGTGAGACCACAGGGCGAAGGGCCTGATTGCTATTGCAACCAGTGAGCGCGATCGCCATCACGATCAGCACCATCCATAGCTTGTACATTACGCGACGCATAGGGGACTCCTTGGATCAATCACGATGTGCGAAGGCTTGCGGCAGCGGCCTCCAGTGCGCGCCGGGTATAGACCTCAACCATCGCCCGGCGGTAGGCTTCGCTGGCGTGGAGATCGCCGAGGATCGCAAGTGTAGCGGCGGCACCCTGGGCGGCTGCGGCGAAGACCTCGGGTTGAGCGGGTTGATGCAGCAGCTTGGTCTCGACGGTTGTGAGGCGTTCAGCGCGCACCCCGGCACCAGTAACCGCGACGCGGCAGGCGGTGATCTGACCAGCCTCGATACGCAGGAACGCCGCGACGCCAACGAGGGCATAGCGACTGGCGGGATGGGCGAACTTGAGATAGGCCGCCCCTTCACCGGGGCCAACGCAGTCGAGCGTGATCGCAGTGAGGATCTCATCGGGGGCGAGCGCAGTCGTCAACATATCAACAAAAAAGTCTTCAGCGGCGACGGTACGTAGCCCGGCAGGCCCATAGATCGTCAGCGTCCCATTGAGTACCAGCACCACCGCGGGCGCATCGGCGGCGGGATCGGCGTGCGCCAGGGCCCCACCGAGGGTACCGCGATTGCGCACCTGGCGATCCCCGATCAGCCGGATCGTCGCAGCGAACACCGGTACGGCCTGGCAGAGCGTCGCATCAGCTTCGAGGGCACTCCAGGTTGTCATGCTCCCAATAGTGACCCGCTCGTCAACGGTAACGCCAACGAGTTCAGGGATCTTATGAAGATCGATGAGCACCGCAGGCGTAGCGAGGCGGAGCTTCATCGTCGGCAAGAGGGAATGACCGCCGGCGAGCAGTTTGGCTTCATCGCCATACTGCTGCAAAAGGTCGAGCGCTTCATCAAGACGGGAGGGTGCATAGAAGGTAAAAGAACTCGGGATCATCGCAACTCCTGGCTCAGAGGGCTAAGCATTCTGGTTTGACTGCATCTGTTGGGCAGCATAGCGCACCGCACGCACAATATTCTCATAGCCAGTACAGCGACAGAGATTGCCCTCGAGGGCGTGTCGGATCTCCTCATCAGAGGGATCGGGATTCTGCTGCAAGAGGTCGGCAGCCGACATAATCATGCCCGGGGTACAGAACCCGCACTGCAACCCATGTTCAGCCCAGAACCCCTCTTGCAACGGATGCAACGTCGCATCCTGGGCGAGACCCTCAATGGTTGTCACGGTAGCACCATCGGCCTGCAGAGCCAATACCGTACATGCCTTGACACTGATCCCATCGAGATGCACCACACAGGCCCCGCACTGGCTGGTATCACAGCCAATATGGGTACCGGTGAGATGCAGATGGTCACGCAAAAAAGTTACCAGCAGCGTCCGCGGTTCAACTTCACCTTGATACAGACGACCATTGACGGTTAGCGAAATGCGCGTCACAGGATACCTTTCTTATAGGCAAAGGGTTCAGGGTTCAGGGTTTAGGGTTTAGGGTTTAGGGTTTAGGGTTCAGGGTTCAGGGTTCAGGGCTTTAGCGACGACGACCGAGCAAATAACCAACGAGAAAGGCAATAATCAGCCAGGGCGTTGCCGGGTTCTGTTTGAGGAAATCCTCGACCGCCCCACGCACCACGGCCGTCTCGGTCAGCCCTTGACCTGGCTCAACCTTGATTGAGCGGCGCACCGCATCGGGAGAAAGCGGCACCTGCCTCGTTGCAGGCGGAGCCTCTGATGGTGTAGGCATCTCGGCAGAGGGTGATGGCGCATCAAGGTTCTCGGTCACCGATGGGATGTCGTCGAGCGCCTCGTCCGCTGCCTGTTCGACCTCAGCCGTGTGGGCCATGGCGTGGGCAAAGCGGCGCGCCACAATCTGTTGCTCGAGAGCCTTGAGGCTCTGGTTAATCAACGTACGAGCGGCCCCATCAATCAAGCGTTGACCGATACTCGCAAGCTTGCCACCGATTTGAGCCTCGCCACCATAATCAAGAATGGTCTCAACGCCATCGGTACGAAGCTTAAGCGTACCGGCCCCCTTGAGGAACCCATTGCTGCCTTTGCCATCGACATGGAGATCGTAGGACTCGGGGGCGACCACATTATCAATCTGGACAGTACCGGTATAGACACCGCGGACGGCCTGGAGCCCGATCTTGAGGGTTGTCTGGTAGTGATGGGGCGCAACTTCATCGAGTTGTTGACAACCCGGGATCGTCTGCGCAAGCACCTCGGGATCATTGAGGGCTGCCCAAACCTCTTCGCGGGTTGCTTCAAACGTATAATTGCCAGCAATTCTCACAGATAGGATCCTTCAAGCACCATGTACCTGGTGACGCACGGCTACAATTGCTCTGAGGTACATTCTAGTCTATCCATATGGTCGTGGCAAGTGGCACGGCGGCGGGGGTTAGGGCAATTGCATCATACGAAACCGGAGACAACAAGGCGCTCTATCAGGGCACCCGCAAGGGCCGGGCACCCGCAAGGGCCGGGCACCCGCAAGGGGTGCCCCTACAGGGCCGGGGGCCGGGTTCGGTGTAGGGGCACCCCTTGCGGGTGCCCTGGCGGGGTGCATGCACGGAAGATGCAATCGCCCTGGGTACGCTTGTTGTACGAGTTGCAGAAAGCGAAAACCTATGCTATAATCTGCCCTGTCCGTGAGCGGAGTGATCCCCGATAGCTCAACGGTAGAGCGGCTGACTGTTAATCAGTAGGTTCGTGGTTCGAATCCACGTCGGGGAGCCACGAGTGATAGGCCAGGTAGCAGCGCTACCTGGCTTCTTTGTTGAGGATGTTTGAGGTGATGTTATGGCGTCAAAGAAGCCTCCTGCCGGGGTGGTGGCCGATAATCGGAAGGCGCGCCACGATTATGCGATTGAAGAGACCTTTGAGGCGGGCATTGTCTTGACGGGCACTGAAATTAAGTCGGTGCGTGCGGGCAAGGTGAATCTGCGGGGGAGTTATGCCCGCGTTTTTCGTGACGAGGTCTTTTTATATGAGGCGCATATTTCGCCGTATGAGCAGTCAGGCACGTATTTTAACCACGAGCCGACGCGCCCGCGTAAGTTGTTGCTGCATCGGCGTGAGATCCGGCGTATTGATGGGTTGATTCGGCAGAAGGGGATGACCCTGGTGCCGCTGAAGATCTATTTTAAGGGGCGACGTGCCAAGGTTGAGTTGGGTGTTGCTCGGGGCAAGAAGCTTTACGATAAGCGCGAGGATATTGCGAAGCGCGATGCGCAACGTGATATCGAGCGTGTGATGAAGTCGCGTTCACGGGACTAGCAATGGCTGTTGGCTATGTAGCGTTGCTGCGGCGCAATAAGCAGTTCCGTCGGCTCTGGTATGGGCAGATTGTGAGTCAGTTGGGCGATTGGCTTGATAGCATCGCCCTCTTTATTTTGCTTTTGAATTTGACTGGTTCGGGTCAGGCGCTGGGCTTGTTGTTGCTGGCCGAGTTTTTGCCAGGGGCGCTGGTCAGTCCGTTTGCGGGCGTGGTGATTGATCGGCTACCGCGTAAGCTGGTTTTGATTGCGAGCGATCTTGGTCGGGCGGCAATGGTTTTGCTCTTGCTGCTCGTCAATAGCCCGGCAGATCTCTGGTTGGTCTATGTTGCCGTGGTGCTGAAGGTTTCGATGGCGGCCTTTTTTGAGCCGGCTCGCTCGGCGATTCTGCCGAGTCTTTGTACACGTGAAGAGTTGGTGACGGCGAATGCGATCAGTGGGGCGACCTGGTCGGCCATGCTGGCGATTGGGGCGGCCCTCGGTGGCCTGGTTGCCGCTACCCTGGGCGTGCGGGCGGCTTTTCTGCTGGATGCGGCCTCCTTTTTGCTCTCGGCGGCGATTATTGCGACGGTGCAACCGCGCCCGTCGGAGCGTTTGAGCGCTGATTCGGCGTCACAGGGGCGCTCGGTGCGGGCGCTGGTGGGGCAAGCCGGTGGTGAATTGCGTGAGGGGGTACGCTATGTCGTGCGCCATCGCGAGGTCTTCTGGTTGACGTTGACGAAGGCGTTGTGGAGTGTTGGGGGCGGGGTTTTGTTGCTGCTAACGCTGTTGGGGCGCGAGGTCTTTCCGCTGGGGCGCGATGGGGCACTGAGCATTGGCTTGCTCTATGCGGCGCGGGGGCTTGGCACAGGCATTGGCCCGCTGCTGGCGCTGCGGCTGGGCGGCGACGGTCAACGCTTTCTGCGCCGCGCCATCGTGATGGGCTTCTTTGTCACGGCGGCGGGCTACCTTGCGCTCAGTGCGATGCCAACGCTGGCGCTGGCGGCACTGGCGGTGCTCTTTGCGCATCTTGGCGGCAGTGTGCAATGGGTCTTTAGCACAGCGTTGTTGCAGACGAGGGTGCCTGATCAATTGCTTGGGCGTGTATTTGCGACCGAATATGCGGCGCTCACGTTGACGACCGCGCTCTCGGCGTATCTCACCGGCGTCATTGCCGATCAGGGGGTTAGCCCGTGGGCGCTGTCACTTGGCCTTGGTGGGGTCTTTCTCGTGACCGGGACGATCATCGGGTTGGCGCTGTGGCGTGAATGACCCATTTACAGTGTAGTGCTCTATTTAGGTGGGGCCGGAGTGCGTGATAAGGGTATACACGCATTGTATAATTTAGATGGAACGACCTATCTGTCATGGCGTTATCAGGTGGTACGGCTGTGGGAATTATCCGCCGAGGAGTTATTGGCGTTGAAGCGTCCGGCGCTCATGGCGTTGATTGGGCAAACGCGGATGCGCGAACCCGAGGTGATGTTAACGGCAGCCGTTCGACAGGTAGTCGCGAACACAACGGATGACCAATGTGAGCGTTTGCTGGCAGAATTATTGTTGTTATGTACAGATGAGGAGATAGCAGCAATGGCTGAACAGATCATTATGCGCGATTATGGGTTGCCCGAGACTCCGATGATGCGCAAACTGCGTGAGCAGGGCCGTGAAGAGGGTCGCGAAGAGGGTCGTGAAGAGGGTCAGTTTGCCGTGTTGCTGCGCCTGTTGGAACGTCGCTGTGGTGTCGTACCTGCGCCATTATTGAGCCAGGTAGAGCAACTGTTGCCTCCGCAAAGGCTTGCGTTGATCGATGCGGTGCTTGATTTTGAGGGTGTGGCTGATCTGCAAGCGTGGCTAGCCCAGAAGCAATAGGCGTACATCATCGTCCAGACAAACATTCGGCTTTTGCTGCAGCGTTACGGTTGGCATACGATGTCGTGCCAGCTTTTGACCCGTGGCCTGACCTACTGGTTTCCGCCTGAAGGTGATGGGGTAGTCGGCTATGTGTCGGCGGCCCGGACGCGGGTCGTCGCGGCGGCACCGGTTTGTCTGCCAGAGCGTCTTGCTGCGGTGACACGTGCTTTTGCGGCTGATGCGGCCAGCCATGGTGCGCGGGTCTGTTATTTTGGGGCGCAGGCGCCCCTGCTTGACGCGTTGGCCTGGCAAACGCCGACAGCGCGGATGGTGCTTGGGGCCGAACCAGGCTGGGATCCTGCGAACTGGCCGCACATCCTGCGTCGGAAAGCCTCATTGCGCGCTCAACTTGCGCGGGCACGCCACAAAGATGTGACTGTTGTGGCGGTAGAGGCAGAGGTGGCGCGGCGTGCCCCAGCCTTTCGGCAGTGCCTCAAGGGTTGGTTGGCAACACGCCATTTGCCACCCATGCACTTTCTGGTCGAGCCAGACGCGTTGGCGGTGCCAGGCGATCATCAGGTTTTTGCGGCCTATCGTGCTTCAACGGTTATTGGCTACCTGGTGGCGGTACCCATTCCCCGGCGCAACGGGTGGCTGATCCAGCAGATTATTCGCAGTCATGCCGCCCCGAATGGGACGGCCGAATTGCTCGTTGACGCTGCGATGCGTTCTTTTGCCGAGCGTGGGGCCAGCTATGTCACGCTTGGCCTGGCTCCACTCTCTACCCATGCCCCCGACCATGACCACTCGGTACCACCAATGGTACGCCTCTTGCTCAAAGGCATGCGTAGCTATGGGCAGCCTTTCTATAACTTTGCTGGCCTTGATGCCTTCAAAGCCAAGCTGCAGCCCGAGACGTGGGAACCAATCTATGCGGTCAGCAACGAGCGCCAGATCTCGCTCCATACGCTGTATGCTATTACCGAAGCGTTTGCCGGAGTGCCGCCGCTGAGCTTTTTCAGTTATGGACTCGTGCGCGCAGTTGGGCAGAAGTTTGGGCAGGTTGCACAATCAATAAAACGAGGGCCTTCGGGGTAAGGTTGAGCGTAGAGCCCAGCTTAACCAGGCGGCGACGGCGATGTTTGTTCGGGCGGTTGCCTCTTCTTGCCGTGGGCGTGATGGTGTTCCAGGAAATGATCCGCTCTGCGCCGGATGCCGTGGGGCGTGATGGTGTTCCAGGAAATGATCCGCTCTGCGCCGGATGCCGTGGGGCTGAAGCCCTCGGCGAGGGGAAGCGAAGCCCGCCTTCGCGGTCTATACCGGATTCATTGCTGGAAGACCATAAGCCCTCGGCGAGGGGAAGCGAAGCCCGCCTCGCGGGCTAGACCGGATTCATTGCTGGAAGACCATCACACCTACGCCACAGGCGCATGGGACGTTCCGCAGGTCAGACCGCGCGCGTGAAGATGAAGATGCAAGCGCCCTGCGGTATGTGCGACCAGGGGTTTTGGGGGCGCAACGATAGAGGAGATCGCCAGCGAAGCCGAGATCAAGAAGGCCTACGATTTAGCTCTCTTTTGCGCATAAGGATGGTCTGATCAACGCATATCTTTGGTAATATCCTGGTAACACTCGACTGATAGACTGCTGAGAAATGTGATCAGACTCTGTGAGCCTGCTTTGGTAAGGCGATAACGCCCCCTCAGGTAGGCTTCTGTTCACATCAGTGCGCATTCGCGCACGGTCTGATCGGTATAATCAGACATGGATCTTCATCGATCATGCGAGGTTCTATGGAAGATACGCTTTCCCCGGGGCGTGGGTCTGTGGCAGGGGATGTGCCGAATTTGGCGACGTTGCGCGTACGGCTGACGTTTCGGTTGCTGTCGGATGGAGTTTTGCCAGCCCGCAAAGGCAGTATGTTTCGCGGCGGTTTTGGGTACTCCTTTCAGCAGGTATCGTGCCCGCGCTCGTGTTGGCGGAGCGAGGTCTGCGCGGGTGCGACGATCTGCCCGTTTCGCTGGATCTTTGCCACGCCGCACCCGCCGGACAACCCCTATCTGCACGACCTGCGTGATGTGCCGCGCCCCTTTGTGATCGAACCGCCCGCAGAGACCCGCACCCACTACCGCGCCGGTGAGGTGCTGGAGTTGACGCTGGTCCTCATTGGACGCGGGATTGATTTCCTCCCCTATTTCCTGCTCAGTTTCGAGCGTCTGGGCGACATGGGCCTGGGCCGCGACAACGCCCGTGCCCGCCTGGAACGCGCCGAAGCGCTGGCCCCGTGGAGTCCGGTGGGCACGGTGATCTACCAGGATGGGCGCATGGTGGCGACGGAGCCGTTGCCGGTGCTGAGCAGTGCCGAGGTTGTGGCGCGGGCGGCCGCCATGCCCGAGGATCTGCGGTTGACGTTGCACGGTCCGTTGCGCTTGAAATACCGGGGCGACTACCTCAACCGCATTGTGCCGGCGGCGCTGATCCATGCAGCCTGCTGGCGGATTGACGTGCTCGCGGCGTTTCATGCCGACGGCGGCTGGGCAACCCCGTATCGCCCGCTGGTCGAGGCGGCCGAGGCGATCGAGGTGCGGCCAGGCCAAATGGCGTGGAACGACTGGCGGCGCACCTCAACGCGCGGCCCGACCCCGCAGACCATGTCGCTCGGCGGCATCGAAGGCAGCGCCGAGTTGCGTGGCGTGCCCGCCGCGCTGCGGGCGGTACTACTGATGGGCAGCATTGTCCACATTGGCAAAGCGTGCGTCTTTGGGCATGGGGGGTATGCGCTGGAGGGGCTTTGATGGGGAGGGTTTTAACGCAGAGGCGGGGAGGGGTTTAACGC
>NZ_RYFF01000109.1 GCF_004138165.1 Candidatus Chloroploca sp. Khr17 | reverse complement strand
TCACTGGGCCAACGTTCGACTGCCCATACCAGTAGTATCGCTCAAGAGGGCCAAGTTTGCCAACGGTATCTTTGAAACGTCGTGGGCCTCGCACCGATACCCTGAGGTGCCGGGGCAGACCCGGCACGACCCAAGGGGGAGTTGCCACGAGGCCTTCTGCATGGATGGTCGCCACGTTCGCGATGTTCGTGCTGGCTGGTTGTCGCTCCGCTGGTGGTGTACGGAGGAATGATGGGTGTGGTGGCCGTGCCGGGGCAGACCCAGCACGACCCAAGGGGAGATGCCACGAGGCCTTCTGCATGTGGCGTCGCCACGTCCGCGATGTTCGTGCTGGCTCGTTGTCGCTCCGCTAGTGCCGTACGAAGGAACGATGGGGTTGGTGGCCGTGCCATGGCAAGCCTGACACGACCCACGGGGGAGCTGCCACGAGGCCTTCTGCATGAATTGTCGCCACGTTCGCAATGTTCGTGCTGGCTCGTTGCCGCTCCGCTGGTGGTCGTGTCCACCGGCACGATGGTTCTCGTGGCCGTGACGCCTGGTTGTCGCGGTACCGCTGGCACCGAGATAATGATCCGCCAGGCTGCTGATGGTTCTCGTGGCCGTGACACCTGGTTGTCGCGGTACCGCTGGTGATCCTCCCTGGTTGCCGCGGCGCTGCCGGTGGGGCACAGCGGTCGCTCTGGCCCAAGGTTGACCGTTGACCAATGAGGGGCGCACCGACGTCGGGCGTCCATACCGTGAGAGATGACAGGAGCACCGATGGCGCTATTGATTGGCTCTGATGTTCCCGGTTTGCTCCCGGCGCTCGAACAGGCGCTGGGAAGTGCGCACCATCTCACGCTGCTGCGTGAGGCGGAGGCCATCGCGGCCGTCATGCGCAACCCGTCCGCCCGCCTCGATGCGGTGATCCTGAGTGATACGATGGTGCCGAAGCCCGGCAAGGATAGCGCGACCTCGCTCTGGGAGCTCGTCGTCTGGATGAGCCGCTCGCGTCAGCCGAAGGTTCCCGTGATCGTGACGCTCCGTCATGACACCCCGGAGGCGATTCAGACGGCTCTGCGCGACGAAGTCCGTACGACCGGCGGTGATCTTCAGGTCATCACGCCGGAGGCTCGCACGCCACACCATCCCGAGGCGCAGCGTGTGGTCGCCTGGATCCTCGACCAGCTCACGCTGGAACCACTGCGCCATCCGTACCTGATGGTCGCCACCAGCAACGCGGGCGGCTCGGGCAAGACCACCACCGTGATGCATCTCTGCCTTTATCTGGTGCGGCGCGGCCTGCGGGTGCTGGCCGTGGATTTCGATATCGGCCAGGGTGCGCTGGTGAACTTCTTCCAGCTCGGCGACGAGGGGCGGGCGGGCTTGACCACACTGCCTGACGCGTATCCGCATCTCGTGACCTCCTATCCCCGCGAGCTCGTCGAGCAGCGGATGATCCACCATCGCAGCGGGCTCGATATCCTCTGCGCGGGTCAGGGGGTGCGCGATCCCTGGGATATCTCGACCGCCTGCCTGGATGGGCTGATCGCCACGCTTGACCAGTTGGCGTATGACGTGGTCTGTGTGGATCTGGGGACAGACTGGAAGAGCCGTCCGGTGATCGTTTCGCTGCTCACACGCCGCACGAGTACGCCCATCGTAGTCTGCCCTCCGGGGCACAAAGAGCGCATGGGCGCGCTGTCGGCACTCGAGGTGCTGGGCAAGCTCCCGCGTGAGGATGGGCGGCTGGCCCTGGATGCGGCGATGCTGGTCTGGATCGCAGGTGCCCGCGGCCACGTCATGGATATCCGCACGGTGCGGCGCGAGGTGTTGGGGCAGTATCCGCACGTGCCCGAGTTGGGCCTCGTACCGCACGACCCGGCGCTGCTCAGCATGGCGGCCGAGCGGGTGCCCTTTTGCTCGGCCTTTGATCTCGCCCCCCGGCGACCGTACTGTCAGGCGATTCGCCAGGTTGCGCGCCGCTGGATGGATGGGGTCGCGCTTCCCCCCGCCTGGCTGACCCGCGTTGACCCCGATGAAGCCCACGCCCAATCCTTCTGGACGCGGTGGGCGGGCAGGTCAGCTGCCACCGCCACGCCCCTGCCAAGCGTACCGGACGCAACGACCACGAAAGAAGGTTCACGATGACGCGATGGATGGGCCCCCGCTCCTTGATGCGGAACCGGTGGGTGCGCAACGCAGCCGCCTTCCCCCCCCACCTGCTGGCCCGGCCAGAGGCGATGACGATGAAGGGAGACCTACGATGACGACACGTACGACGCCCCGGAGGTTCGATCAGCGGGCCGCCGAGCACCACAGTGTTCACGACGAGGCGCTGCCGCCTGGGGCGGTGACCGAAGCGATGGTGCGCGCCATCGCGACCTGGATCAACCGTGCCTGCCAGCGGGCTGAAGCGCATGCGCGTGCCCGCCAGCGCGGTGAAGCTGAGGCAGCCACCGCTGACGCGGGGTTCGACCCCACGGAGCGTGACCTCCTGCTCGATCCCGGCGGCGACCTAGCCCAGCGCCAGGCCGTGTTCCGGCGCGTGCTGCACGCCGCCCGCACGCACCCGCAGCTGGAAGGCGTCGATCCCGCGCTACTCCACGACGAACGCGGGCTCCAGGTGCTTTGGGAGGCAACCTGCGCCTGGGGGGAACACGTGCAGGCCTTGCTCGACGATGCGACGATCACGACGATCATGATCATTGGCACGACCGTGCTGGGCGTGGGGCCGCAGCGACGGGTCATCCAGCCCCAGGCGTATGCCAGCGCGCGTGAACCGCTGCTGCGGGCCACCTTTCTCACGCGGGCGCGTGGCCTGATCTGGGATGCGGAGGACCCCATCATCACGGGCCCATGGCCTGGCACGCTCCAGCTGCACCTCGTGCGCGAACCCTGCGTGATGGCCATGCGGCCGACTGAGCCGGGCTTGCTGGTGGTGATGCGCCGTCGCCACCGCCCGTCGGCCACGCTCCCTGCGCTGGTCGACCGGGGCATGCTCGATGCGCCTGCGGCGGCGCTGCTGGCCCTCCTGCTGGACGCGGGTGGTTCGTGCCTGGTCAGTGGCCCGCCGGAGGCGGCGACGATGCAGGTGCTGGACGCGCTGGTAGACCACGGCCACGGCGCGCCCGGGCAGCATGTGCTGGTGGTCGACCGCCGTGCTGGGGCGGTGGGCGGCCCGACGCCCATGCCTGCACGGGAGCCTGACGAGCCGCCCGCTCCGGGCTGCATGCAGGTTGCCCGCCCCACGGTGCTGCCCGCGCTCGCCGCGCTCAGGCCCGATCTGGTGGTGCTGCCCATGCTCGACGACGCTGACGCCGGCGAGATACTCCATCACGCGGAGGCCGGTCAGCGGATGCTGGTGCGCATCGACGCGGCGTCGGCACCGGCGGCGCTGCGGCGCATGGCCCGCCTGGCGGCAACGGCGGCGGGGACGCGGTTTGCCGGTGCCCCCGACGCGGCGTTGCATGCGCTCAGCGCAGCGTTCGACGTCGTGATTGAGGTGGCGTCGGCCCAGCCTCGGAACCGCCCCTGCATTCAGACGGTGGCCCTGCTCGCTGAGGGTTCAGCCTTTGATCAAGCTCCGCGCCTGGTGCCGCTGCTCACGGCGACGGTGACCGCTGACGCGATCACGTGGGCGGCCCGGGCCGCAGTGCAGGAAGGTCGGCTGGTCTGGCGTGACGCCCCGCTCGCGTGCTCGGCCCGGATCCAGGCCTGGGTGGGGGCTCCATCAGATCGACAGGAAGATCAGATTGCCGATGCACCACCGCCAGAGCCGCAGGCTCACGAACCCAGGGCCGATCATCGGCGGGCCGGAGCGACGACGCCTGACCGTGCGCCATCGCCAGGGTTGACCAATGATGAACGCAAGGAAGATCACCGGCGGGCTGGAGCGACGACGCCTGACCGCGAGCTATCGCCAGGGTTGCAGGATGATCACCGTGGTGTGACCCACCGGCGGGCCGGAGCGACGACGCCTGAGCACGAGCCATCGCCAGGGTTGACCCATGATGAACGCAGGGCGGATCATCGGCAGGGAGAGCCGACTTCACCTGAGCCCGTCCCCGAGCACCCCGATGACGACCTGTTGCACTGCGCCCGGGCCGCGTTGCGCGAGGGAGCCTGGGACGAGGCCGCTGGGGTGCTGACGCGTGCGCTGCATACCAGCGACCCTGCGCAGGTGCAGGCCGTGATCGCCCAGGCGCTGCAGATGCCGGAACTGGTTGCACCGCTTGACCAAGCCCTAGACGAGGCCGCCGCCCGCCTCCAGGCGGCCCTGGCGGCCTGGGAGCTTGACCGGGCGCAGCAGCTCAGCGTTGTGCCCCCGGCCAACGTGCTGGTCATGCGCCGACGGGCCACCCATCCCGGTTGGCAGGCCGCGCTGGCCGCCCTCACGCAGCGCCAGATCACGCTCACGACATGTCAGACGGCCCTCACCCAGGCCAGTGCGCACCGACAGCGCGGCGACTTCGTGCGCGCCGTGGAGGTGCTCCAGCCAATCGCTGTGGACGCGCTCCCGCCTGATCTGGCCCGGACATTGCTGACCGCCCGCCGTTCGTTGCTGACCCAGGTTATCGCCCAGGCCCAGGCAGACGCCCCGACACCACTGCGCTACGTGGAGGCGTTGGCCCAGGTCAACCGCGATCTCGCCGCGCAGCAGGCAGCGCTGACCCAGCCTGCCCCTGCGCCTGGTGATCGCTCGGTCGCCGAGGCTCGCGCTGCGACGCCGAAGCTCCGCGACACGCTTGCTGCGCCATCTGGCGTGGCATCCGCGCAGGCCCCCCCCGACACACCAACGCGTGACGTTACCCATCTCGCGTCGGCCTCACCGTCGCTCGACACCGCCGCACCTGCGCCGACGGGCATCGTCACCCCCACAGCCGATGAACCCGTCGTGGGAGGCGCCACCGAGCGGCTTGGCTGGCTCGACGCCGCGCTTGCCCATCTTGCATCGGCCCCACCGTCGCTCGACACTACCACACCTGCGCCGACGGGCATCGTCACCCCCACAGCGGACGAGCCTGGCGCGGGAGGCACCACTGAGCGGCTTGGCTGGCTCGACGCCGCGCTTGCCTTCAGCCGAGCGCGTGCCCGGCTGCGGCAGGCCGACGCAACGGAAGGGCAGGACACCGTATGACGATCTACGGACTGCTGCGCCGACCCAAAACCTTCGTCCACGAGGCCATGCGCACGCTCCACCGCGTCTGGCATGGCCGCCGGCGTGGGGCGTCGCAGCCGCGTTCCGCCGCCGCCCAGCACCTGTTCGCGCTGGGCGAGGCCCATGGGCGCCAGGCGATGCGCGACGATATCCGTCTGCTGGCCCACAGCCACCTCAAGCCGCAGGTGCTGACGGTTCAGCACTGCCTGTTCCTCACTCGTGCGGCCACTTCGGACGATGAGCGCACCCACTGGCTCGGTGAGGGCCTGCGGCAGACCAAACGGCTGCTCGACATGGTCGCCATGCTGCCCCACCCCGCCGGGGCCGCCCTCGTCCCGGACGATCTTGAACAGGCGGTGACCGCGCTGACCCAGAATCTCGCCGGCACGTATCCGCACTGCACCTGCCGGGTGGACGTCACGGGTATGCGCCCACCCCGCGTGGACGACGCTCAGCAGCGGGCGCTGATCGTCATCCTGTACAACGCGCTCATGAATGCCTACCTGCATGGCCGGCCCACGCAGGTCACGGTTGCGCTCCAATATGCGCCAGATGCGCTGATCCTGGTCGTGTGCGACGATGGCTGCGGGATGGATCCGGCGGCACCCGCGTCCGGCGGGCGCGGCCTGCGCGACATCCGCATGCTGGTCGCCCGCTACGACGGGACGATGCAACTGACCAGTGCGCCGGGCGCCGGCACGCAGCTGCGCGTGACCATCCCCATCGTCGCGCCGGACGCAGACGCGGTTGCCCCGCGGGGGCGGGCGGCGCACCCATCACCGGAAAGGACTCTGCCATGACCATGACCGCCATCCCATGCGGGCCCTCACCCGTCCGCAGCGCGCCGCCGCCACCCCCACCCGCGACCTTGCAGCGCGTCCTGATCATCGATGATTACCCGCCCATCCGCGCCTGGGTGCGTACCACCCTGGCCCGGAATGTGTCAAGCACCTTTGGACACGAGTCTTGGTCAAATGCGGTGCATACGTGCCACCAGCGTCACGCCATCCG
>NZ_RYFF01000024.1 GCF_004138165.1 Candidatus Chloroploca sp. Khr17 | reverse complement strand
CCCCCGCCGCCCCGCCGCCGCCACCCCGCCCCCGCCACCCCCCGTACGGGCACGGCTTGCCCGTGCCCCAACACGGTACCATTAGACTATTGAGCATCTCCTTGCCCTAGAGCTATAATAAGGCTGGGCGAGAAGACCCTGCACGGAGGCCGGTCATGGCGCATACGCAGAACAAAAAAGGGCAGTCCATCGTCGAAATGGCCTTGATGCTTCCCATTCTCTTGATCGTCATCTTTGGCATCATCGAGTTTGGTTGGCTGATCTTTGCCTATTCGACTATCTCACAGGCAGCCCGCAATGGGGCCGAAGTGGCCGCCCAGTTGCCTCCGCACGAGTCTTGGCTGAATCAGGACCCTAACGGCTTCAATCAAGACCCAGATGTCTGGGCACCGCGCAGCATTCGCTCGGATAACTGTGTCAATGCTGTCTATGTGGCGATTGAGTCACAGCTAACCCTGCTTGGCATGGGGGTCAACGAACAAGACGCTGTCGCCCAATCACAGTATGTGACCATCCGCTATCCCGATGGTGGCACTACCCGTAACCTGGCTGCGCGGGGGCCAATTGAGATCTCGATCACGTACCCGGTCAATAGCCTCACACCACTCTTTGGCTTGCTCGGCATGAACGATGGCGTGACGATGCGGGTAACCCAGCGCCGCTCACTCGAAAACCTTGGACGTGACCCCACGCGCCAGATCGGGGTCGCCTGTGCCGCCGATCAGATCGAGTGGGTGCGAATCAATCCTGATCCTACGCCATAAATGATGTTGTGAGCCACTTATGAAGAAGTTGATCACATACGTAATGATGAATGCAAACAGACGAAGTGGGACCAACCCTGAGCCCGCTCACCCGACGTTGCCCCAACACCACCCCAAGCAGTGGGGCCAGGCCGTCGTCGAGTTTGCTCTTGCGTCAACAATGATCTTCTTTCTGCTTGCGGCCGTCGTTGATCTGGGCTTGATCTACTTTACCCTGCAAGCCTTGCGTGTTGCCGCCCAGGAGGGTGCCGTCTATGGCAGCTATCCGCACGCCGTCAAAGACACTGACGGCAATATTACTGAACTGGTGATTCCCTATGCCGAAATTGCCAACCGCGTCTACTGGGCCGCAGGGGATCAGGGGAACGGCTTTGCCAATCTGCGCGACCTCGATGGCAACGGCGTTAATGATGATGTTCAGAGTCCGAAGTTGTATGACCAAGATAGTGTTGCTACCGATCCGAATGGCTATATTTATGTCGAAAACCTATCCGGCTTTGACACGAATGATCTGCAGCCTTCCTGTGTCGGCGATGAGCGAGGTCGTGGTCTGCAGGCCGGCGGGAGCGGGTGCTGGATTCGTGTGACAGTACGGTACGAATATCGCTTTTTCTTTCCCTTTGCTCCGGTCTTTGGCAATACTGTGCGCTTGCAAGCATCACACTTGATGCCGATGCGCAGCCAGTACTATACAACGCCTTAGGGACACCTGAGACCCTTCGCTCCTAAGACAAGGTTTCAGAAGGGCCAGATCAGCTTTACCCTCGACTCGGAGTGCCGACTTCAGTCGGCTTCCGGCTCAGCCGACTGAAGTCGGCACTCCGATGAGCGTCAACGATACAGTACCCTGAAACCTTGTCGAAGCAACCAAGCCGGTCTAAGACCTGTGAGGTCTGACGAGCGCCCAAAGGCATGGAGTACTCAGGGTGTCAAACCCGGGAAACGTACGTTACGAACTGCGAAGGCAGTTCAAAGAAAAAATCAAGATAGTAACTGGTAGATGGAGGGTAGAGATCATGAAAACAAGAACCCAAATGTATCGTAGGCGAACGTTAGGTCAAAGCATCCCGCTGATCGCCCTCATGATCGTGGTGCTTGTCGCCATGGTCGGCCTGTCAGTGGATGTTGGCAACACCTTTTCGCAAGAGCGCCGGGTGGTCGCGGCCGCCAATGCGTCGTCGATCGCAGGCATGAATTTTGTCTTCAATAGCCGTGCCGGTGATACCAGCGCGATGGTCTACAACGAGATCCTGCAGGTGCTGACTGCCAATGGCATTGGCGTGGCCCCCTATGGGCAAACACCAAACAGCAATCAGGTGCAATTGACGGCTGTCTATCTCGATAAAGATGGCCGAGCTATTGCCGGAGCTTCGTCGATCACCCCTGATAATACCAATGCGATCCCGACCAATGATGTTGCCTTTATCCAGGTGCGCCTCGAAGGTCAGGTTGACACCTATTTTGCTCGCGTCGTTGGGCGCAACGATCTGCCCATCGGGGCCAGTGCCTATGCCGGCAAGTGCCCGATGGGACAGGGCGTCTATCCATTTGCGATTGACCGCATGACCTTGACCGATGACTTGAGCCAGTTCAGGCAAGTGGATGATGCCAACTGGCGCGTCATTCCCAGTGGCCCCTTTGCCACCTATACGGCACGGCGCGTCTATCCAAAAGATAGCGGTAGCCCTGGCAACTTCGGATTCTTGCGCTGGATCGAAGCGAATAAAAGCGCCGTCGACGCTGAAAACAGTCTCCGTGGGTTTGGCAATCTTAGCGATGGCTTTGAAGAGGCCGACTTGCCTTCAGGGGTAGTGGATGTCAACTATCCCGCCCTCCCTGGCAACCTCAGCCCTGGTGACTGGGTCTGGGGGTCAACCGGGATGATGGTTGGCAAAGCCTGGGACGCAATGCAGGAGCATCAGACCCTTGGCACCAGGATGATCCTGCCACTCTATAATCCTCCGGCCGCTGACAATGGGGCTAATTCCCGCTATAACGTGACCGCCTTTGGAGTCTTTGTGATCCTCGACTCAAAGAACCAGGGCAATAATACTTATTTCGATCTCGTCTACCTTGGACAGGAAGATGCGTTGCTCGGGGCATGTTCGTTTAGCCCGGTGCCACCAAACGAGGAGGATTGCTGTGAGGTGTGGGGCGATGTGGCCCTGACCCCGGCTTACCAGAATCGCCCAACCGAATACAATCCGATCCAGTGGGTGATTGTGCTCGACCAGTCTGGCTCGATGAGTGCCAATTTCAATGGGCAGTGCGATGTTGGCGGTGGCGGCAATCTCTATTCAAATCAGGGGCCACTGACAGTGGATGGCGTGCCGCAACCCTCGGTCTTTACCCAGTGTACCAACGGGCCAGTCTATACCCGCCCTAATGGCTCAACCATTGATGGCAATTCTGAGACTGATGGTACCGGCTCATCACGCTACTGGCGAGAATATACCCAACGCCGGATGTTTATTGCCAAACAGGCGATCCAGCAACTCATTGAGACGGCCTACTTTGACACGGACGATCCTGCCCGTCCGCCCGATCAGTTTGCCTACGTCTGGTACACAGGCGAGGTTAGTAGTAATGGCAATGCCTTCATCTTCAAAAAGAGTGACGGCACTTACGTCAAAAATAGTGGCACGCCCAATAGTTCACAATCCCACTTCAGCAGCAACAAGGATGTGCTGAAAAAGAAGATTGACGAGCATTCAACCGGCACCATTGACGTGCCAGAGCGGGATGATACCCATCCGATCTTTGGCCCTGACAAGATCCTCAAGCGTTATGTCAGCAATGGCGGCACCAACGGCACTGCTGGCCTCTTCCGCGCCTCGCGCGTGCTACGCGCGTCTGATCCAACGGTAGAATGGAATGGTCAGGAGTTTACCTATCTGCGCGTGGTGCTCTTTATCACCGACGGGGTGTCGAATCAGTTCTTTAATCAAAACGCGAGCAACTATCTCGCCTTCAATTCGGTGGGTACATACGGAACCAATACATGGGGCCAGGGTCGCCCAGGTGCGGTGGAGGGCACCCACCGGGCGTTCTGTCGGGGCCTGGAGACGAAACAACTCATTGATACAGCCATCTGCCATACCAATGAAGGCGGTGGTACCTATGTGAAAGATAATGTACTCTATAATCGTCCGATCAATCAGTCAATCGCGGTCAGCAATGCTGAGCTCAAAGGCACCGTGACTGATACACGCTCCATTCCTGATGAAGACAAAGCACGTACGATTGTCTACGCTGTCGGCATTTCGCCGCTCAACCAGGTGTACGGTGGCTTGAGCAGCGGGCAGATCGCTTCGGATCCGATCAATGGCTTCGAGACTGGCTATGTGGTCTCGACGCTCGAAACCGATCCGGCGACGGGCAAGAACAACCTCGATATCCTCTTCGAGTCAATCGGACGTCAGGTGCAGGATCTTGCCTGTATTCCGCGTGAAGGCGATGTGCGTACCGATATGACGCAGACGAATCTCTCGCCGGATCTGCGCTTTACCCTCTCGGGTGGTCGGCAATTCGGGTGGCCGACGGTGGGCTTTGTGACGCTCACCCCGACCGAGAGTGGCAGCGGCGGTGCCCTGGTGACCGAAATCAAGGTAAACGAGGCCACCAACCAACTCTATTACCGCTTCACCGATCGCGTGCGCCCGGGTACCTATACCTTAAATGCATGGCTCTTGTATCGCGATCCCAGTGATCAAGATATTGATCCGTTGCCCCGTCGCTATGATGTGCTCTGGGATGGGGTGACGACCCAGCCCAATACAACGATCGAGGTTTCGGCCCGCAGCCAGGTGGGCAGCTTCAAACCGTCAACCCAGGTTGACCTGCATATGCGCTTCCCATCCACCACCGAGGTCAATGTCTGCCAGGATAATCCACGTTCCTGGATTACGCCCTAAGCAAGTCCAGCCTGGTCGGGTGGGTACCTGCGATGTTGCTGGGGAGGGTTATCCCTCCCCGCCCCTTCTCCTGACAGACAGCCTTCACGTATCCCCCCTCTCAGCCCGTAGTCCACAGGAGTCCTCTCATGCATAAGCGTTCGAGTGTCCGACGTACCCGTGCGGTCTCATATGCCACCCTCATGATTATCATGCTGGTGGTTGTCCTGCTTCCCGGCGGCCAGGTCGGGGCCGCTGTCACGATCTTTACCGAAATGCTTGAC
The DNA here is from genome assembly GCF_004138165.1 of Candidatus Chloroploca sp. Khr17. Classification (GTDB taxonomy): domain Bacteria; phylum Chloroflexota; class Chloroflexia; order Chloroflexales; family Chloroflexaceae; genus Chloroploca. The sequence goes on along the minus strand of NZ_RYFF01000024.1, from coordinate 81,191 downwards.
AATAGTCAGGGCGATTTTGCGAGGGGCACCGTTCAGCGTACCTCGATCAGCGCCGATGTGCAGTCACCTCCTGGCACCGATAAAGAAGGGGCCGTCTTGCTCACCCCCATCGGATTGCTCAATAAGTGGAGCCGTGACTCGCAGACACTCCCCAACCCGGGTGTACAAGGCCACGGTGTAGCAGCCCTTGGCAACCGGATCTATACGCTTGCCGGCAGCCAGGGGTCGCTCCAGGCCAGTACTACCATCAGTTCGACCTTCTGGGCTACCGTCGATCAAGCCAATGGCTTTGTCGTTGCGCATAGCTATACTGAGGAGACTTTGCCCGAAGGGGCGACCAGTGCCAACGATTTTTTCCTTGATGATCCTTTGCCCCCAGCCGTGATCCTCACCGCTGATGAGTGTGGTGGGCGAGTGCAGACCCTCGCCCCGCGCAGCAATGTTGCCGCAGCCGCACTCGAGGTACCGGCGGGCAGCAACACCGGGTATCTCTATGCAATTGGGGGCATTGTCCGGGCCACCCAGTGTTCGCAAAGCAACCTGACCACACCACTGGTGCAGATTGGCACGGTGACCGCTGATGGCAACCTTACCTGGACAGCCAACGACGAGGGGGTCGGCTTTATGCTGCCGAGTCCCCCGATTGTTGACGAAGGCCCGCCAACTATTGGTGACCGGAAACTCGGGGTTGCCGATGCGGCCGCCGTGATCGTGCGTACATCCAGTGACAACGCGTTTTTGTACGTCACCGGCGGCTTGATGGTCGCCACCAATCTTCCCGACCTCACCACGGCAGCCGTCTTCTATGCCAAAATTGATCAAACGACGGGCAGGCTCAGGCATCCCACGACAAACGCTACCGACGACCCATGGGTACGCACCGGCAATATACCCGTTGTGCCCCCAAGTGGCTTTGCCGGTACGCCAGCCCTCTTTGATCACAGCGCAATGGCCTCGCGCATCACCGTCGTTGAGGATGGGGTGACGGTGGCACGTGATGCCATCTTCATTGCAGGTGGCTATGTCAATCCCGCCCGCACCTTCCGTAACGAGTATGTCTACCGCGCAAGTGTTGATCCCGATACCGGGGAACTGACCTGGAACCAGCGGCCCAATCTCGCCAATCGCCTAGTCAATACCGAGGGTGTTGCGCGCACAGGGCTTTCGGGCTTTGCCTACAACAACCGCCTCTATGTCGTTGGCGGGACGACCACCAGCGCCACCAATTCGGCCCTCGACTCGATCACTTCGGCGATCCACGATGATCTCTTTGATCTCCAGACCATCACCGAAGAGAGTACCGAGTATTTTATCGGCAATAACAATCCCGCCAATCCGCTGCTCGATCCGCTTGCCAATGCTGGCATTGTGATTGTACCCGCCCGCTACCCCGAGGACGTGCAAGCCCCCGCCGGGGCCGGCACGGCCTGGGCCATTTCACTCGGGGGCCGTGATCGCAGTGGCAATACCAGCGGCGTGCTCTGGCGTGGTTCAATCGGGGGGCTCGCGGAAGCAAACGCAACCCGCCGCAGCGTCGAGGGATCGTACTATTCGCGCTTTTTTGATATACGGATCGATAGTGACGAGTCAACCGCAGCCGATGGTGCCGCCCGCGTGCTCGCGCTCAACTGGACCACCGCGATCGACCGGTCGCGCAACCCCACCGCTGATCTCATCATCGAGTTTCGCCGGGTACGCCGCGCTGATGCACGCTGTGATGAGGGCGCGTTTCCGGCCAATACACCCTGGGTGCAACTCGATAGTGACCGCAGTTCGGCTTTCTTCTCGCAGTCTGGCAACAACCGTGTTGAATTAAAGGAGGTGTTTGGCGAAGAAAAATTCAATGCAACCTGCTTCCAGTATCGCGCCCTTTTGACCCAGAATGGCCGCAATGCCGAAGGGGGCTTGATCCCGCCGATTGATATCACTGAAACGCCAAAACTGCTCAATATCAGCGTTGAAAAGACCATCCCCGGTGAACCCGATCTCTGGATCGAGCGTTTTGACGTTACCGTCACCCAACGTGGTCGTTTCGACAGCTTCGACCTCGCGATGAAGAACCTGCATCCTGACGGACGAAGCGAAACCGCGCTCGTCGGGGCCGACCTCTTCCCCGTGGTACTCTGTGTTGCCTATAGCGAACTTGAGCAACCCGAGCCCGAGCTTGAGATACCAACCCTCCCCATTGAAAATGATGACGATAATCGCGTTGATTGCGCACCAGTTTACCACTGGGTGAATCGGCCCCAGACAACGCCCGATGTCACGCTGGCCTTGAATACAGGCTGGTATACGAACTACAATGCCCACCCGCTCTTGCCCGAGTTAGGCCAGGATCAACCACTCACCGATCTCCACACGCTCTTCGCAACGCCAGGCCACTATGCCGTGGCCGCCCTGATTGATCCCTTCAATCTGGTTGCCGAAGGAGGCCTTGGCAAAACCAATAATCGCGGCGAAAATCTGACCGAGAGCGCCACGACGCCGTTGATCCGTCGGTTCACGATCCTGTCAATCAACAGGCTCTACCTACCCACACTGGTAAGGTAATGGTTAAAGGCATATGCTATAATGATAGCCAGGCATACGGTCAGCGCATCTGCACGACCGCTCCTGAATAGGAAGGATACCCCGCTATGAAGCGTGGTGGCGTGCTCATCTTACTCATTGGCTTGATCTTGATCGTTGGTGGGGCAGCCGCATTTCTCTTTCTGCAACCAGGAGGAAGTAGCCTGCTTGGCGGTGCCCCCGAGGTGCCAACCATCATCGCCGAGCCAACGGCCATCCCCGAAGTTGATGTCGTACGAGCCCGGGTTGATATTCCTGCCAATACGGTCATTAACGATCTGGCCGCCCTCGAGGTCATCTCGATCCCCCAGACCGAATTTGTTGAACCTCAAGATATTTCGACCCCCGGTGAAGTCATTGGTCAACTGACGATGCGGGCGTTTCGCGCTGGTGAGCGCATTCCGCGCAGTGCGCTGACGGAACCAGGGCTCTCCCAGCAGATCCCAACCGCCGAGCCCAATCGTCCCGCCGATAAGGCTTATCCCTTCCTGGTCAATAACCTCTCGGGGGTCGCTGACCAGATTAAACCCGGCGATTTTGTCGATGTGGTGGCAACATTTACGATTAACCGCCGCGAACGCGAGCCAGTCCTACTCCCTCCCTCAGAGCCTGGAGGGGCGCCTCAACTGGTCTTCCAGGATAACCAGGAGCAACTCCCGAGTACCAAGACGATTATTCAACGCGCTCAGGTGCTGCGCATTGTTCGCCCTGCCCCCCCACCAGCCGAGGGTACCCCGGCCCCCGAAGGCGAAGCTGGTCAAGAGATTGTTGCGGTCGAGGATGTCAATAATCCGGTCATTCCACCCGAAAGTGCCGCCGCAGGCACGATTACGCCAGGGTTCTGGACACTTGTGCTGGCACTGAATAATCAAGAAGCTGAGTTGATGGAACTGGCGATTTCAACGCAGGCGCGCCTGGTGCTTGTCCTCCGTGGGGCCGGCGATGATGCCGTCGAACAGACGATCGGGGCGACCCTGGATCTGCTAACGGCTGAGTTTGGGGTGCCTCTGCCCGAGTCACTGCCGCCACGTATCTATAGCCAGGAAGAACTCGAAACGCCCGATCCGACGCGCACGCCAGCACCGGTACGCGTCCCCTAAGCACTGTGCCTCCGGTTGAGGAGTGTAGTGTGACCGCCTGATAACCAGTGAGGAGAGACCGATGGCCGAGGGTGAAACAATCCGCGTGCTGATTGTCGACGATATTGTTGACACACGCGAACAACTCGAGAAGTTACTCTTCTTCGAAAAAGATATTGAGGTTGTTGGCAAAGCAAGTAGTGGCCGTGAGGCCATTGCGATGGCTGGCCAACTGCACCCCAACGTCATCCTCATGGATATTAATATGCCCGATATGGACGGAATCGCCGCCACTGAAGCGATCATGAATAAAGATCCGGCGATCCAGGTCATCATCATGAGTGTGCAGGGCGAAACAGATTATCTGCGCCGGGCAATGCTCGCCGGGGCACGTGAGTTTCTGACCAAGCCCATCAGTGCCGATGACCTCTATAAGTCCATTCGCCACGTCCATAAACTCGCTGCTACCCGTCCCAAAACAATCAACTTGGCGGAGAGCACGGGCGGCAATACACCCCAACGTGCGGCCGAGCTTGGGCAGATCATCGCTGTCTTTAGCCCCAAAGGCGGCGTGGGCACCTCGGTCGTCGCCGCGAATCTTGCCATTGCGATCCGCCAACTCACCAGTAAAAAGGTGGCTCTGGTTGATGCCAATGCCATCTTTGGTGATCTGGCGGTCATCCTCAATCTGCGTTCAGATAAAACGATCATCGATCTTGCGCAACGGACAGATGAGCTTGATGAAGAACTGCTCGACGATGTGCTCGCTACGCATACCTCGCAGATCAAGGTACTCCTTGCCCCGCCTGATCCCCAACGCGGTGAACTGGTTAATGCCGAGCATGTGCGTGCGATTCTTGAAGCCCTCCGACGTTCGTTTGATTTTGTGATCGTTGATACCCCCGCTTCCTTTCAGGATCGCTCCCTGGCCTCACTCGATCTGGCGACACGGATTGTGACGCTGATTACCCTCGAAATGCACTGCATCCGCGATCTGACCCTCTTCCTCGAAGTCGCCGATTTGCTGGGGTATCCGCAAGAAAAGACGATGCTGGTGCTCAATAAAGCAACCAATCGCACCGGCATCAAGGCCGAAGATATCGAGAAGAGTCTCCAGCGCAAGGTAAGCCATCAAATTGGTGATGCCGGACATGATGTCACCTTCTGGATCAACCAGGGCGTGCCCCTGATCATTAGCAAGCCCAATCACCAGTTTTCGCGTGATATCCTGAGTCTCGCTCGTGATCTGACGGCCGCCACACGCGCCACCGGCGCAAAGGGAAATCCCGGCAAGGGTCTACCCGAGAAGGCTGGCAAAGCGGCTGAGAAACCCGCTCAGGGTGGGTTTTTTCGGTTTTTTAAGCGCTAGGAGGCGCTAGATGTCACTACTCAAACGACTAGGGGGCGCTCCTCCAACGAGTGAACTCGGGGCTGGCGCAGCCCCACCCGCCGCCCGCCCGGCCCAACCACTCACCAATACCCTGCGCCCCCACCAGGCGACGGTTGATGCGAGTTTTAATGAGTTGAAAACACGGGTGCAAACCCGCTTGATTAGTGAACTCGATCCACGGATGGATCTGAGCAATAAAGTTCGCGTGCGCAAACAGGTCGAAGAGGCGTTTCAGGCGATCCTCGATGGCGAAAGCATTGTGCTGACCAAATCGGAACGCCAGCGTATGTTTGAGGCCATCGAGGCTGATATTATTGGGCTTGGCCCGATTGAACCGTTGCTCGCTGATCCGGCCGTCAGTGAAATTATGATCAATGGCCCGAAGCAGATCTATGTAGAAAAAGCCGGTAAGCTGATCCATACTGATATTACGTTTAGTAGTGATGCCCACGTGATGCGCATTATTGACCGCATTGTCGCCCCCCTTGGACGCCGCGTGGATGAGTCGTCACCAATGGTCGATGCCCGCTTGCCCGATGGGTCACGCGTCAATGCCATTATTCGGCCCCTCGCCCTCAATGGCCCGACCGTGACGATCCGGAAGTTTCGCAAAGATAATCTGACGATCAATGACCTCGTCCGCTTTGGCTCGATGAGCCAGGAGATGGGTGAGTTCCTGGCGGCCTGCGTCAAGTCGCGTACCAATATTGTCGTTTCGGGTGGTACCGGCTCAGGCAAGACAACGCTCCTGAATGTGCTCTCGTCGTTTATTCCTAATGATGAGCGCATTATTACCGTCGAAAATGCGGCTGAGTTGCAACTCCGCCAGGATCACGTGATTAGTCTTGAGTCACGCCCACCCAATGTTGAGGGGCGCGGCGAGGTGACGATCCGTGACCTCGTGATAAACTGCCTCCGGATGCGGCCTGAACGCATTATTGTCGGTGAGTGTCGCGGCGGCGAGACCCTCGATATGTTGCAGGCGATGAATACTGGGCACGATGGCTCGATGACGACGCTGCACGCCAATACGCCCAAAGACTCGATGGCTCGTATCGAGACGATGTGCCTGATGGCCGGGATGGATCTCCCCGCCCGCGCCATCCGTGAACAGATTGTCTCGGCAGTGCAGTTGATTGTCCAGCAGTCCCGCCTCCAGGATGGCTCACGTAAGGTCACGCAGATTACCGAACTTTCTGGCATGGAGGGTGATGTGGTCGTGATGCAAGATATTTTTGTCTTTGAACAGACGGGCGTCGATGAAAAGGGCAAGATCGTGGGCATCTTGCGCCCCACCGGGGTACGCCCCAAATTTATCGAGAAGTTTGAGTCGATGAATATCTATCTCTCGCCAACAATCTTTGGCTCGAGTGATCGACTTAGTTTTTAAGGATCGAGAACCCGGTATCTGGCAGACGCGTGCCCCCGGGCAAGACCAGGTGTGTGGTTCTGCTATCCTGAGGAACATGGTATGGAGCGACTACTTTCGCCTGAGATGATGCCAATTACCCTCGGTGGCCTGGGCTTGCTGCTGGTGCTGATCGTTGCTGGAGTTGTGGTGATGCTGCGCAGCGGCCAGGGCGATAGCGTCGCTTCACGCCTTGATGAGTTTGCTGGGCGTGGCGAACAATCAACCGATGAGGCAAATCCACGTCAGGCCCTTGAACGCATTGATAAGGTTGTTGCCAAAAGCAAACAGGGGAGCAATACGGCACGTGACCTCGCCCGCGCTGACGTAAAGTTGACGGTGGCCGAGTTCTATATCACCAAACTCGGTACCGCGCTCCTTGGCGCAGGGATCGGCGCTTTTGTTGGTCGTGCGACCCCGATGGCAATGCTCGCATCCGGGATCGTCGGGGCCGTGCTCTTTTCCTTCCTGCCCAATCTCTATCTCGGGATGCGCATGAAGCGACGCCTCAAGGCCTTTAATGATCACCTCGGTGATACGATTACCATGATGGCCAATGCCCTCCGCGGTGGCTATAGCTTTTTGCAAACCCTTGATATGGTCTCGAAAGAGGCACCCTATCCCGTGAATGATGAGTTTCATCGGGTTGTCCAGGAGGTCGGACTCGGACGCTCAACCGAAGAGGCGCTGACCAATCTGCAACGCCGGGTTCCTTCTGAAGACCTCGATTTGTTGATTACGGCGGTGAATATTCAGATGGAAGTGGGTGGTAATCTGGCTCAGATCCTCGATACGATCGGTCATACCATCCGTGAACGGGTACGGATTAAAGGTGAAATTAATACGCTGACAGCCCAGGGCCGGATCTCGGCCTGGGTGATTACCGGCTTGCCCGTTGGTCTGGCGATCTTTATTTCTACGGTTAACCCAGAATATATGGCCCCGATCTTTACCTTTGGCCTCCCCCCCGACAACTGGTGTTGCCTGCCTGTGGCATCAATGGTGATGATTGTGATCGGCTTCTTTGTCATTATGAAGATTATGGATATTGAGGTGTGATGATGAATCCTATGCTACTCTTGTTTGGGGTTCTTATCCTCGGCGGGATCGGGCTCATGGTGTTTGTGCTGATGGGTTCCCGCCGCTCAGATGCGATTGAAGCACGCCTCAATCAGTTTACTGAACGGGCGATGACCCTCGAAGAGATGGAGCTCGAGCAACCCTTTAGCCAGCGGGTGATTCTGCCGGCTACGCGCGGTCTCTTGACCACACTGGGCAAGTATGGGCCAAAACAGAGCATGGATCGGCTCAAGTTGAATTTGCAACTGGCTGGCAATCCAGGCAATATTACCCCGGCGATGTTTATCGGCCTCCGCGTCGCGTTGACGCTGATCCTCGGCTTGATTATTACCGTTGTCGCATTCAACACGATGGAGACGACGCTCCAGGCAATGCTCTATAGTATCATTGGCTTTGTCCTGGGCTATATGTTGCCCGTGATATGGCTGGGCCGCAAGATTACTGACCGCAAAAAGGCGATCCAGAAGGCGATGCCCGATGCCCTTGATCTGCTCTGTATTAGCGTTGAAGCTGGCCTCGCCTTTGACCTCGCCCTCCAACGCGTTACGCAAAAATGGGACGATGAACTGAGCCGCGAGTTCAAACGGGTGCTGTCTGATATTCGCCTCGGTCGTACGCGCCGCGAGGCGCTGAAGGATCTCGCTGAACGTACCGGCGTGGAAGATGTGCAGACCTTTACCTCGGCGATCATTCAAGCCGATCAGCTCGGTGTGTCGATGTCGAAGATTCTGCGCATCCAGGCCGATCAGATGCGTGTGAAACGACGCCAACGCGCCGAGGCCTTGGCTCAGCAGGCTCCAATCAAGATGCTCTTCCCCATGGTCTTCTTGATCTTCCCGGCCCTCTTTGTGGTGATCCTCGGGCCTGCCGTGCCACGCCTGTTGCAGTCCTTTGGTGGGTGAAGCGTGACCGTAGCCGTCTATAATCAAACACGGGCTGTGCCGCTCGCGCTGGTCTGTACCGAGGCACGGAGCTTTTTGGCGCGCGGCAAAGGCCTGATTGGGCACCCCGGCCTTGCGCCCGGTGAGGGGTTGCTCATTGTGCCTTGTTCGAGTGTGCATAGTTTTTTTATGCGCTTTCCAATTGATGTCGTCTTTGTCAATCGCCACGACCGTGTGGTGGGCTTGACGAGCGCGATGCCACCCAATCGCCCCTTTGCTGGTGCCTGGCGCGCCCACTATGTGGTTGAATTACCCGCTGGTATGATCGCTGCGACCGGGACTGCCCTTGGGGATCAGGTGAGCATTGAACGACAGGATGCCGTGCCTTAATGCGAAGTTTTGCCCTCCTGACGTTCTGTTGTTGCGCGGCACTCTATGTGCTGACCCTCACCGATGTGCATACCTACGATGCGCTCTCGTATATCCTCGATGTCGAACGCAAGCCCTGGCAAGAGTTGTTCCATCCGCATCACCTCGCCTATGGCCCCTTCGGGGCGCTGATCCACACCGCTGCCAGGGGCCTGGGGTGGATCGGTGGGGCCGAACGTTTGTTACAGTTGACCAATGCGCTGGCAGGGGCAGTTGGGGTGACGCTCTTTGCGGTGCTGATAGGACGCCTCATCGGGCGTCATCAGCCGCAGATGTGGGCATGGCAACCGGCGTTGCTCGGGGCGTTGCTGCTCGGGAGCAGTTTTGCCTATTGGTACTATGCGCTTGAGGTCGAAGTCTATACGATTGCGGCCGTCTTCCTTATCGTTGCCCTCGCATTGATGCTCCGCGCCGCCCGTACGCCTGCTTCACCAACCCTTGCCGCTAGCCTCGGCCTGGTGCAAGGCGTGGCGGTGCTCTTTCACCAGACGAATGTGCTGCTGAGTGTGCCCGCTGGTATCGCTCTGGTTTACAGTTATGTCAAGCAAAAAGAGGCAAGGCCGACCGACTGGCGCGGCCTGGTTGTCACCCTGGTCAGTTATGGACTGCCGCTGGCATTGGTGGTTGGTGGGGCCTATCTGTGGGTTGGTCTGGGGGTCAGCGGGTTCCGCACCGGAACCGATCTCTTTACCTGGGCTGCTGGCTATACCACCACCGGCTTCTGGGGGGGGCCGGTCGATCAGACGAAACTCAGCTTGCTGGGGCAGGGACTCGCCGACACCATTGCCCAGCCAGGCGGGGCGATCCTGGGCTTGCTGCTCCTTGGCGTGCTGCTCCTCCACTTGCGCCCGCTGTTCCGCACCGCACCACCGGGGAGCCTGGTGATCGCTACGAGTTGGTTGCTGGTCTACGGGGCCTTTTTTCTCTGGTGGGAGCCAGATAATAGCGAATTCTGGATCGCGAGCTTGCCCCCGTTTTATATGCTGCTCTTGCTGGCAACGCACCCTGCCAGCAACCAGCGGGATCCTCAGGCCCATGCAGGTGGAGGGTTTTTGGCTGGCGCTACCCCCCAAACCCAACCCCGCCCCCACGAGGGGGGCGGGGCGTTCGGGCGCAGCAGCAGCGGCAGCAAGCAGGTACTGGCCCCCCCCTCTCCCCTTGGGGGAGAGGGGAAAAGAGCATCAGGATACAATCCGGCAACAACTCTCTCCCTGAAAGGCCCCCAGGTTCCAGGCTGGAGGCATCAACTCACCCAGGTGATCCTCCTCGGGATCGGGGTGACCATGCTTGGCCTGAACTGGGTGACAATCCAGCAACGTGGCGATGCGCAGCGCGATCTGCAACGGCTTGCGGCGACCACCCTGGGCGAACTAGCGGCCCCGGGTGATCTCCTGGTCGTGCCTGATGGCCTTGCCGAACTCTATCTCCCCTTTTACGAACAGCACCCCAACGTCATCTCGCTGAATCAGGCGGTTGCGCTGACCGGCAATGACTGGCCTGCCGCGTGTGCGCTGATCCAGGAACGCATTGCGACGGCGCTCGCCAGCGGCTACGCTGTCTTCATTGCCGACGATGCGATTCGTCCGCCGCCAGCGCCCCCCGGTGAGCCACCGACACCCAGCGAACGACTCGGGTTGGCCCCCGAAGAGGTGGCAGCCTGTTATGCGCCCTACCTGGCGGCGCTGCGCCCGCTTGAACTTGCCGCGCCCCTGCCAAGCTACGGGGTGCTGGATGCGGCCCAGACCCTCGCCGAGGGGCCGGGCTGGGCTTTCACCGAGTTGGAGTGGGGCTGGCAGGTGCGCAATGCAACGATCATTGGGCGCGATGCAACGGGTTGGCGGCTCGAGCCAGGCGTTGACCCGGCCCTAATCAGCCCGCCCATACGCCTCGAGGCAGCGGCGTTTGCAACCATCGAGATCACCATGGCCGCTACAACTGCCGCCCGCGATGCCCAACTCTTCTGGCTTGACGAGAACGGGCAGACCGACGAGGATCGTTCCGTGCGCTGGACACTGGTCGAGGGCGAGGAGTTCGCCACCTATCGTCTCGATCTTGCCGCTGCCCCCGGATGGCAGGGGATCATTACCGGCTTGCGGCTCGATCCCGTTGGCGTCGGTGACGGCGAGAGCATTGTGCTTGCGTCGATCCAATTGCAGCGCTGAAAAGGAGTAGCCATGCTGGCCGTGGTGATCATTGCCCGCGACGAAGAAGCGTATATCGAGGCGTGCCTGAGCAGTGTGAGCGGCCTAGCCGATGAGGTGATCGTGCTGCTCGACGACCGCACGACTGACCGTACGGCTGAACGAGCGCAGCAGCACGGGGCACGGGTTGTCTGCGAAGCCTGGCGCGGCTTTCCAGCGCAACGCAACCGCGGCCTGGAACTCGCCACGACACCCTGGGTGCTCTTCCTCGATGCCGACGAACTGGTTACACCCGCGCTCGCCAACGAACTGAGGGCGACCCTGCAGAACGAGCCAACCGCAGCAGGGTTTCGCCTGCCCCGGTACAATCGCTTTTTCGGCCAGATCCTGCAGGGAGGCGGCTGGTATCCCGACCACCAACTCCGCTTGCTCCGGCGAACAGCAGCGCACTTTGACGAAAGCCGCCTGGTGCATGAAGCGGCGAGCCTGGACGGGGCCATTGCCGCGACGAGCGAGCATCTCTGGCACGAAAACATCGTGCGCCTCGACGAATTGTGGCACAAACAGAGCCGCTATGCGCTCGCCGAAGCGCAGACCCTCTATCGGCAGGGGCGCATCATGCGCTGGCGCAACCTGCTGGGGGCACCGACGCGCGAATTCTGGCGGCGCTATGGGCAACTCGGAGGGTGGCGCGATGGGCCAGTAGGCTTCTTGCTCTGTGTCACCATGGCATGGCACGAGCTCGTCACTTTTTTGCTATTATGGAGCCTGCACAACGCATGTGGGATCAAGAAGAGAGAGGATCATGTATGTTGAGTGAGCGTGCCCGAGCAACCCTGTACGAGTGGGTCAAGACGGAGAGCCTGCGCAAACATTGCGAGGCAGTCGCGACGTGTATGGCTCATTTTGCCCACAAAACCGGGGCCGATGCCGACCTCTGGGAAGCGGTAGGCCTGATCCATGACATGGACTTCGAGCAATATCCGAGCATGCCCGAGGCAGGGCCAGCCACGACCGCCATGGCCGAGGCGATCCTTGCTGGCGAACCCTTGCCGGCGGCGCTGCCAGGGCACCCCTTTTACGGGGTCGCGCATCTGCGGGAAGCCGGATGGAGTCAAGAAGTCTTGCGGGCCGTCTTGAGTCATGCCGACTACAGCGGCATCGAACCGATTTCGCCACTGGAACGGACACTCTATGCAGTTGACGAACTGAGCGGGTTTGTCACTGCGGTAGCGCTAGTGCGCCCCGACAAAAACATCGCGAGCGTCGAAGTCTCATCGGTCAAGAAAAAGATGAAAGACAAAGCCTTTGCCGCCAAAGTGAGTCGTGACGGCATTCGCCACGGAGCCGACGTGATCGCGATGCCGCTCGACGACCTCATCGCCGAAGTCATTGCCGCGCTGCGCAGCAATGCAGCGCGGCTCGGCATAGGCGGCGTAGGGGTGTAAGGCTGGTGCTGGAACCGGCCAGCTACGCTGGCCGGTTCCAGCACCAGCAGTTGACGCGACCGAGCAAGCGAAACCTTTGACCTTGCTATGAATGTGGATTATTATCCACAGCGCGAGGTGTTGTGTGAAAACAATCCAAATGACCATTGATGACGAGTTGCTGGCTGAAGTGGATCATCTGACGGCGGCGCTGCAAACAACCCGTTCGGCGTTTATTCGCTCAGCCCTCCAACTCGCATTACGCCATCACGCCATCCTTGAAAAAGAGCAGCAGCATGCCAGAGGCTATGCGCAACACCCCATTGCGCCAGGTGAGTTTGATGTTTGGGACGCTGAGCAAGCGTGGGGTGAGCAATGAATCCGATCGCCAAAGCCAAGCTCGCCGGTTATATTACACATCTTGCACCAGCAAGGCTCCGCGAGTTACGCGAGGCGATAAGCTTTGCCCTTGGGTTTGATGTGCTGGAGTGAGCGCACGCTTAACACCCTCGTCATCTTGCTTGACGCGATCTATCGCCTATGTTATTGTGAAGACCGACCTGGGTGTATGTGGCCCCCCAAGCTCCAGCCAGAGGAGATCAGACATGTCTACCATCATCATGAACGATGTCGCGATGGAAGCGAAGGTCGGCGAGCGGGTCTTGAATGTCGCCCGACGCAACGCGGCACATATCGGCTTCTTGTGTGACAATGCGGGCACCTGCCAACTCTGTCGCTGCCAGGTGCAGGAAGGGGCCGAGTATTTGAGTCCACCGAGTGAGGCCGAGAAAGCCTGGATTCCCGAGGCAAAACTCGCCGAAGGCCAGCGCCTCGCGTGTCAACTGATCGTCCGTGAGCAGGGCGAAGTCAAGATCCAGAGCTACGCCGAGTATATCCGGCAACTTGTATTGACGCTGGTTGACCCGCCTCCGAGCACGAATACGGTGCAAAATCTTGAGCCCTTGGTCAAGCATCTGCTGACCGACTTTGCCGATCAACTGGCCCTCTTCCCCCGTAACATCCTGAGCCGACTCAATGAGCTCGGACCAGTGCGCTTTGCCTTCCCGATCCAGGATACCGACCGCTTTGCTGAAGATGTGAGCCGTCTGGTTGAACGGATGAACGCGGGGGTCGAGCGCATCGAGCGCAAACCGCGTGAAACGGTCAAGCCCTCGGAAGAGACGCCGTCTACCTGAGGCCAGTGCGTTCGTGCATAAGGTAGATTGTTTGACGCAAAGGGGCAGAGGTGGGCTTCGCATTCCATGGCCGAGGGCTTTAGCCCCACGGTATCGGAGGGAAAATAATCTGCGCCCCCAGCGTGAGTCTGGCGCACGGATTATTTACATTACAGATTAGTAGTCTGGCCGATAGACAAAAAAGAGCGGCTGACCATCAAGTGGCGATGGCACAACTTCAAGGGTGCCATCAGGGAACCGGGGCGTAATGAACGCAAGCTCATCGCGGCGTTCGGGGAGCAAGATAAAGACCAGGGGCTCCCCAAGATTCCCGAGTTCGCCTCCGATGGGGGCCGTCAGTGGCTCGGTCACGTCCAGCCCGCGACTCTCGCCCGTCAGATACAGAATCGTCCCGAACCCGTAATACATTCGTGGCGGACCAAGAAAAACGACGAGCGTTTCCGGGTCAACCCGTTCAAGGACATAGTCAGCCATGCTCGTCGCCACCAGGCTGTTGGTGTGCCCATAGATCCGCCTCGGTGTATAATCAACGACATAATAGCGTGCGCTGAGCAGGCTTAACACGAGCGCGATCGTACCAATGATGAGCCAAAAACTGCGCCCGACGGGCACCGCCATCGCTGCCCAGACCCCGCGCAGAAAGAGGGCGAGGCCAAGGATGACAAAGAAGACCGCCGGTTGCGCTGTGGTGATCAAGCGCTGCAATGAGGGCGGGTTTTCAGTTAAGACCCCGCCAATGACGACCGCCCCGCCCCACCAGGCGACGAGCGGAAAGAGCCGCCGGTTCCCCAGATGCAGGATCGCATAGCCCAGGCCGAGAATGAAAAAGGCCCCTTCTACCAACCCAAAGAGCGGATCAGGCGTACCGTACCAGAACGTTGGGTCAGACACCGCATTATAGAGTAGCACGGCCTTCCAGAACTGGGTTGTCATAATCTCTAGCGCGCTCTGTCCCAGAATCACCTGCTCACGATCGAGCCACCCGCTCTGAAAGACGCCAACGGCATTGACGCGGGCATTGAAATCGTCAGGAAACCGGAAAGCGTACTGGATCATTGGTGCCGCCGTCACCAGGCCCACGCTGAACAGGGCGACGATTCCGCTTTGCTGCTCACGCCACAGCCGCTTCCCGTCACGGATCAGCAGGAGCAGCAGCACGGCAATCGCCAGCACAACCGTCAGGCGTGCGCCGGCGTAAAAGTAGTGCGCCAACCCGATCACCATGCCGCTCAACCCCCACGCCAGCGGATCGCGCCGATCGTACCCCCGATAGAGCAAAAGCAGCATGAGGGCCACAAATAGGCCGTCGGCAATCTGATTCGAGCCGAGCCGCGAGAAGTGCAGATGGTAGTGAAACCCGGTCAGCAAGATCGCCGTCCCCATCGCAAGACCGGGGCTAGTCAGGCGGGCCACCAGGAGATAGGTGACCGGGATCGTCAGCGTGCCAATCAGCGCCCAGGGCAGGCGCAACCCAACAAAGGTATGCCCAAAGAGCGCGATCGTCGGCGCATTGAAGTAGAAGCTCATCGTCGGGACGCCAAGCCAACCCGTGCTAAAGGGATTGTTGATCTCGCCCCGCAAGACTTTCATTGCTTCGAGCCCCTGTGACCCCTCGTCACCACCGAGGGTCGCTGGCATCGCGTCGAGTTGCCAGACCCGCAACACCAGCGCCACCAGCGTCAATCCCACCAGTGGCAGCCAGGGCCGTATTTCGGCACGGGTAGGCAGTCGCAAGCGGGGCCACGTGCCAGGCGTTGGCGCAAAGGCTGCCAGACTGCACCCGATGGCGACGATCCACACGAGGGCATACCAGTTGTACCCACTCGCCGGAGTTGGTAGCGCCAGACCCGCCAGCAAGATGAGCGTAGCAACGACTGCGGCCATCAGCAACCCGATCCGCCAGCGCTCGCCGATCAATGTCACTGCTGGCACCGATGGCTGCGTCTCGATTGGCGCGGGCCGCAACAGCATCTCGCGACTCACCCCTTTGAGTGCAAGCATCAGCATTGGCACCGACAATAAAGCGGCCGCCAGCGCCCAGCCATCAAAAGTGCGCAGGTTCAGCCAGCGCATCTGGGCAAAGAGGGCCAGGCCAAAGGCGACAAGCAGCAACATCGGGATCAGAACCGTTTCACGATGCGGGTTCTTGAACCCCGATGCAACCTTGGATAGGGGGGGCATGTGAGTTGGATCCATGTACAGCTACTCAGTTTTTTGCAAGACCGCGATCGGCTGACCTTTGCGTGTCCCAAAGATATAGGTCCAGGCAAATGAGATCTCGCCGCCGACGAGGATCACCTGGGCCGACAAAAAGATCCAGAGCAACAGCGTCATCATGCCACCAACGGCACCATACGACGCATAATTGATATTGGCAAAGATCAGGCTTGCCACCGATTGTAGTAGTGCAAAACCGATGGAGGCGATAAAGGCAGCCGGAAAGACATCGCGCCAATAGATGCGCTGGCTCGGCAGCAGCTTAAACATCGCCGCAAAGACCAGGGTCAAGAGCACGAGCGTCACCCCAACCTGACCAAGCAGATACAAGAGATCCTGCCCTGGTAACCAGTCGGTATAGCTACCGACAATGCTCATCGCGACATTCGCCATCATTGCCAGCAGGATCACGGCTGCACTGATTAGCAGCATAGCAAAGGCCGCCAAGCGATTCAAGAGCATGGCGACCGCTGCCGCTACCAACCCAGGCTTCTTGCCATTCATGCCTGGGCGGATCTCCCAGATCACATCGAAGGAACGACTGAGCGCGGCAAAGATGCCCGAAGCGGTCATAAAAAGGGTCGCAAAACCGAGCAAGCCCGCATTGAGCCGATTATCCCGAAAATTGGCAAGGGTCTGGGTAATCAACGCCCGCACTTCGTCTGAGCCAACCAAAACCAGCAGTTGCTCTTGCACCTCGACGCTATCAACATCAATCAAAAAGCCGACCAGACTCACGACGACGAGAATCATCGGAAAAAAAGAAAAGACCGCAAAATAGGCAATTGCAGCCGCCAGATTATTCACCAGATCTTTCTGGTATTTGGCCACCGTAACTTGCCCCAGCCGCACCACGGGATTCGCCAGTATGCGATCAAGCATCGTTTCACCTCTTTCTCATAAGCTCAGTAGTTTGTAACTTACGTTTTCTACTCTGCTGCCGAAGGGAGTGGCGGCTGATGGTCTTCCAAATCAGTATTCGTGGACGGCGGCGCTACCAGAAAACTTTGTTGACAGACTACAGAGTAGTCTGTCAACGAAATTTCCCGAGGTTGCGTCACCCTGAGCGAAGCGAAGGGTCTCAGGCGTGCAGCCATGTCATGCTTCGCTCCGCTCCGCATGACGTGGCTGCACGCCTGTCAGCAAACCTCGTTGACAAACCACTCAGGGCTGTCGCGTTACAAACCCATGCTTCTGCTTGGAGCTTCAAGGCCCCGCAAGCCCTGCTCCCTTGGCGCAGAGCGAAGCTAGCTTCGCTCTGCACCAAGCAAGAATCCTTGCATACGATACCACAGATAAGACTGTGTGGTACAATTCAAAGCGCTTGGCACGCCGGTATAGCAGGAGTAGATGTGAGCACCAAAAAAATTGGCGTCATTGTGGGCCGCGAGTGGTCATGGCCCCCCGCCTTTATCGAAGAAGTTAATCGCCGCGATCAGGGTGTGGCCGCTGAGTTTGTGAAACTCGGGGGCACCATTATGGCTGAACCATGCGAATACGATGTAATCATCGATCGAATTAGCCACGAAATCCCGTATTACCGAACGTATCTCAAAAATGCGGTGCTCTCGGGAACCCATGTTATCAACAATCCCTTCTGGTGGAGCGCCGATGATAAGTTCTTTGGCGCAAGTATCTGTACGCGGCTTGGCATTGCGCATCCGCGCACGGTCGCGCTGCCTTCCCACGCTTATGTTGAGGGCGTGGTTGATGAGTCGCTGCGCAATCTAAAATATCCCATTCCGTGGAGCGACCATGTCGAGTATGTCGGCGGCTTCCCCGTTATTCTCAAGCCCGCCTGGGGCGGCGGCTTCAAGCAGGTCTACCGAGTCAATAATTTTGATGATCTCTGGCGTGCCTATAACGAGACGACAACCGAGTGTATGATGCTCCAGGAGTATATCGCCTGGGAGAAGTACGTCCGTTGTATCGTGATTGGCCGCACAGAGATTATGACGATCAAGTTTGATGCCAATGCCCCATGGCCGCATCGCTATTTCCGCGATGACAACTACCTGACCCCCGAAGAGGGCCGGATCGTGACGGCGAATGCGCTCAAGATCAACGAGGCGCTCGGGTATGATATGAATACCGTCGAGTTTGCGTTGAAAGACGGCGTGCCTTACGCGATCGATTTTACCAACCCGGCCCCTGATTTTGATGTCAACTCTTTGACCCCGCACTATTTTGATTGGGTGGTCAAGAAGATGGCTGACTTTACGATTGATCTGGCGCTCAAGGGTCGTGCCATGCCGAGCGACTATGCCTGGGGCCGACTCATCGCAGCGGCGACCCCGGCCACCCCGCTGGCGTCGCCCCAGGGTGAGTGAGGTACTATGAGTCTCTCGGCTGCAATTGACGCCTACCATCGCCTGCTTACCCCCGAATTGGCAACCGCTTCGTGGACGCATCTCACCAGTGCCATGCGTGAGCGCCAGCTCTATTTCGGCGACCGTCCGTTGACGACTGTGCTGCGCCCGCGCCTTATCAGCGCAACACAGTATGCCTGGTTGCAGCAGGGCGTCAATCTCGTTGCCGAAGCTGCCCGTACCGTTGTGGCCCCCGCTCGCGAGGGCGGGGCCGCTGGTCAGGCGGTGCGCGACATCCTGCTGTTGACGCCCCAGGAAGAGGCGCTCATTGCGATGCATCCCGGCTACCTTGAGCCGAGCGCCCATTCGCGCATGGATACCTTTCTGACCGTTGATGGCACGTCGCTGCAGTTTGTCGAGTATAACGCTGAGAGTCCTGCGGCGATTGCGTATGAAGACCTGTTGAGCGAGGTCTTTCTGGCGACACCGGTGATGCAAGAGTTTATGCGTCACTATACGCTCCGTTCGTTGCCTGCCCGCCATCGTTTGCTCGAGATGTTGCTTGCCTCATGGCGCGAGGCCGGTTCGCCCGGGGGCGAGCCGACAGTCGCGATTGTTGATTGGTACGGGTTGCCCACCGCAACCGAATTTGCCCTCTTTGCCGCCTTTTTTGCCACCCATGGCCTCACGGCGGTGATCTGTTCACCTGATGAGTTGCAGTTCCGCGATGGGCAACTTCTGGCTGAGGTCGCGGGCAAGACGACACCGGTCACCATCGTCTTTAAGCGCGTGCTCACGACGGAGTTTTTACTGCACTACGGTGATGCAGCGCTTGACCATCCGCTGGTGCATGCCTATGCCGCGGGGGCGTGTGTCATCGTCAATTCTTTCCAGGCCAAACTGCTCCACAAAAAATCGCTCTTTGCCCTGCTCTCGGATGCGCAGTTTACCAGCACGCTCAGTCAACCGCAGCAAGCCGCGCTCGCCGCCCATATTCCCTGGACCCGCGTCGTTCGCCCAGGTGCCACAAGCTATCAAGACGAGCAAATCGACCTGCTCCCTTTTATTCGCAATAACCGCGATCGTCTGCTGCTCAAGCCCAACGACGAATATGGTGGCAAGGGCATTACCATTGGCTGGGAAGCCAGTCGCGATGAGTGGGAGGCTGCCCTCACGGCGGCGTTGCGTGAACCATTTGTCGTGCAAGAGCGTGTCCAGATTGCCTACGAACCCTATCCGACGCTTGTTGAGGGCAAGGTCGAAATTAGTCAGCGTCTCGTTGATACCGACCCCTTCCTTTTTGGCTCGCACGTGGAGGGGAGTCTCTGCCGGCTTTCCACGGTCACGCTGCTCAACGTCACCGCCGGTGGCGGCAGTACCGTGCCCGTCTTTGTCATTGACGTCTGAGGCGTTCTACCGTGTGTTGGTAGACCTCACAGGTCTTGAAGACCTGTGAGGTCTCATGATCGCTTTACCTTTTCCTTGCATCCCGCCCCCCTCTCAGGGTCGGGGTTTTATTTTTCATTTTTTATCTGCTATGAGCGCAATGACTCTCTTTATTGGTGGCACCCGCAGTGGCAAAAGCCTGTGCGCTGAACGCTACGCGGCCCAATTCGAACTGCCGGTACTCTACCTTGCAACTGCCGAGCTTGATGATGAGGATATGGAACTGACCATCCGGATCATGGATCACCAGATCCGTCGCCCTCTGTCTTGGACAACCTTTGAGCAGCCGACAAACCTGGTGATGGCGCTGGAACATGCCCCACCTGGTACCGTTGTATTGCTCGATTGCTTCTCGCGCCTGGTTCACAACCTGCTGGAAGCCCATCGCGACGATCAGGCCCAGGCTTCCGCAAGCCTTGCCGAGGAACTGGATGCCATTCTTGCGACGACCCAAGCGCGCAACCTGACCCTGATCATCGTCACCAAAGAGCTTGGCATGGGGCTTGGCACCGACACACCTGAAGATCGTGCGTATCATGACCTGCTTGGGCTTGCGAACCAACGTATTAGCGCCGTTGCCGATGAAGTCTACCTGGTCATTGCCGGGCTTCCCATTGAGTTGAAACACCTCGCACCGGTCTGGCATCGTGCGTAGCAGGAAGGTGCCTATGCTTCTTCGTCTGCTTATTCTCAGCCTGTTGCTCTATCTGCTCGTCTGCGTCGTCATCTTTCTCTGGCAAGAGCAGTTGATCTTCTTTCCTGAGCGCAATCAGCCGGGAACCCGGTATGTCTTTGGCCATCCTGCTGAGGAGGTCTGGTTGAACGCCGAAGGCGCTCAACTCCATGCCCTCTGGTTTCGTGTCCCAGACCCGCAGGGGGTTATTCTCTATCTCCATGGGAACGCCGGGAGTCTGCGGACATGGGGGGCGGTCGCGCCAGAGCTCGTGGCGTATCAGTATGATCTGCTCATCATTGATTATCGCGGGTATGGTCAGAGTAGCGGTCAGATCCGCCGTGAAGCGGATGTGTATGCCGATGCTGAAGCTGCCTATGCTTGGATCCTTGAACGCTATCGCGAGGATCAGGTGGTGCTGTATGGCCGCTCCCTCGGGAGTGCCCCGGCCACGCGCCTAGCGGCTGAGCATCAACCCCGTATGCTGATCCTCGAGAGCCCTTTTTATAGCCTGGAGGCTCTTGCCCGCCGTCAGTTTCCCTGGTTGCCCCCATTTTTGCTCAAGTATCCGCTGAATGTCTCGGCCTCGTTTGGTCAGGTGAGTTGCCCGGTGGTCATCATCCACGGCACAGAAGACGAAATCGTACCTTTTGCTGATGGTGAACGTCTGTCCGACAGGGTAACTGCCCCACTTCGCTTTTATCCTATCGCTGGCGGTCGGCACAATAATCTGGCAACCTTTCCTGCCTATTGGGACGCGATCACTGCTGCACTCGTTCAGTGACAGCGCGACCGGTAACCGTCGTTGCCAGACTACGCATGCGTGGTCTGGCAACGACGGTTACCCAATTAAAATCTGCTCTTCGGGATACCGGATCATCTGGGCCTGATTCTGGCGACGGGCAATGGCGATGACGATGGTCAAGGCCCCGAGTCTGCCCCAGAACATGACGACCATGATCACAAATTGCCCAAAGAGATTCAATTCGCCAGTGAGGCCGAGCGTAAGCCCGCAGGTGGCAAAAGCCGAGACAACCTCAAAGGCAGTTCGGTCGAGCGAGACATCGTGGGTCATCAGAATAAGCCAGATGGCGATGATGACCACAAGTAGCGAAATCGTTAGCACGGCTCCAGCTTTACGCATCGTCCCAACCGCCAGAGTGCGCCCCCCAAACTGCGCTTCACTCAACCCCTGTGCATAGCTCCAGAGGGAAATCATCAGCGCGGCAAACGTCCCGGTCGTAATGCCACCTCCCATCGAAGCTGGCGCACACCCGATAAACATCAACACCATCAAGAGCAATTCGCTCGCATCGGTGACATGGGCAAGATCGGGGATGCCGGCAAAGCCTGCCGTGCGTGCCGAGACCGACTGGAAGAAGCAGATCAGCAGGCGGCGCAGCGGTGGCTCATCAACGAGGGTGCCTCCCGCCTGGCCTTCGGCAAAAAAGAACCCGAGCGTTCCGATCACCACCAGCAAGCTGACGACCGTGAGCGTGATGCGCGTATGCAGGGTCAGGCGACGCTGCCGCCAGTAGAGCAAGAGATCGCCGATGACCGGAATGCCGAGGCCGCCGATAAAGATGAGCCAACCCATAATTGCCAGGCTGAAATTGTCACGCGGAATGCCCTCGGGGTAGCCGGGGGTTCCGGTAAACAGGTCAAAGCCGGCGTTGCAGAATGCCGAAACCGCGTGAAAGATCGCGTAGAGCAGCGCCTGCCCTTCAGTGAGCCTTGGATCGGTACGCCAGTGCAGGTAGAGCAGCATGGCACCGATGCTTTCGATCAGCAAGACGACCGCGAGGACATTGCGGGTTAGGGTGACAATCGCGCCTGGTGAAAGGAGGCCGAGCGAGTCTTTGAGGGCAATGCGATCCGTCAGGCTGATTCGTCGTCCGATCAGGCGCATGACCACGACGGCAATCACCATAAAACCGACCCCTCCGCTCTGGATGAGAATCAAGAGCATCCACACGCCAAAGAGCGATAGATCGGTGATGGGGATAATGGTCGAGAGACCGGTCACGGTGAGTGCCGAGGTTGCCGTAAAGAGCGCCTCGTTCCAGGTGAGTCCACCGTTCTGCCCTGAAATGGGCAGCCAGAGCATCAAAGCCCCAATGAACATCAGGGCAACGAGCCCCAGTACCAGCCGTAGTGGTGGAGGCAGGGGCCGTGATTGATTGGCCGATGGCATAAACTTATCCGATGAGAATCTGTTCTTCAGGGAAGCGTACCATCTGCAGGTTATTTTGCTGGCGCGTGATCGCAACGACCAGCGTCAAGGCCCCGAGACGGCCCCAGAACATCATAAAAACAATCACTAGTTCACCAAAGAGGTTCAGATCGCCCGTCATCCCCAGCGAGAGCCCGCAGGTCGCAAAGGCTGAGACGACCTCGAAGGCAGCGACATCAAGCGCGACATCGTGGGTGAGAACCAGCAACCAGATCGTCGTGAAGACAACGAGTAACGAGACGGTGAGCACTGCTGCTGCTTTGCGCACCGTACCGACGGCGAGCGTGCGCCCTCCAAACTGGGCTTCAGTCAGCCCTCGTGCATAACTCCAGACCGAAATCATTAGCACCGCGAAGGTACCTGTCGTAATGCCTCCCCCCATCGAGGCTGGTGCACAGCCAATGAACATCAGCATGATTAGCAACAAACGGGTTGCAATGCTAATCTCACCAAAATCAGGAATCCCTGCCAGACCGCCCGCCCGCGCCGAGACCGATTGGAAGAGACTCATCACGAGGCGGCGATAGGCGGGTTCTTCGGCAAGGGTGCCACCTGCGCGCCCTTCCGCAATAAAAACCCCCACCATGCCCACGAAGACCAGGAAGGCAACCACCGTAAAGGTGATGCGGGTATGCAGTGAAAACCGACGTTGCCGCCAGTAGAGCAAAAGATCGCCGATCACCGGAATGCCTAGCCCCCCGAGAAAGATCAGCCACCCCATAATCGTCAGGCTCAGCGTATCGCGGGGAATGCCGTCAGGATACCCCGGGGTACCGCTGAAGAGCTCGAAGCCGGCATTGCAAAAGGCCGAGACGGCGTGAAAAAGGGCATAGAGGATCAGTTGGCCTTCACTCAGGCGTGGATCGCCGCGCCAGTGGAAATAGAGCAGGAGGGCTCCGATGCCTTCAATCAACAATACACTTGCCAGCACATTGCGGGTCAGGGTGACAATTGCCGCCGGCGAGAGCAACCCCAGCGAATTGCTGAGGGTGAGTCGGTCGGCCAGACTAATGCGTCGCCCGAGCAGACGCAGAATGACGACGGCAATGACCATAAAGCCGACGCCACCGATCTGGATCAGGGTCAGCAAGATCAGCATGCCAAAGGTCGACAGATCGCTGGCCGGAGTGATAATGGTCAAACCCGTCACGGTCAACGCCGAGGTTGCGGTAAACAGAGCCTCATTCCAGGTAAGGCTGCCATCACGGCCTGAGATCGGCAGGTGGAGCAGGAATGCCCCAAAGAACATAAAGCTGATGAGCCCAATCGCCAGGCGCACAGGTGGTGGCAGAGGGCGTCGTTGGGTGGAAATGGTCATGCTATTGTGTCTGGTGGCAAAAACTGCTGATTGAATGATCGGCCCCAATAATTAGCATCATATCACCACGCGCAAAGAGCATGTCGGCTGGCGGGGTGACAATCATCTGGCCGTTTCGTTTAATCGCAAGCAGGTTGATATTGTAGCGTTTGCGGAGCCCGCTCATCATCAGTGATTGCCCCACGAGCCACTCGGGGACATGGATTTCGGCAACACTGAACCCCGAGCCAAGATCAAGGTGCTCGAGGACCCGTGGTTCAGCCAGGCGCCAGGCGAGGCGCGCCCCGGCTTCGTGTTCAGGCAGGACGACCTGATCAGCCCCGATCCGCAAAAGGATCTGCTGCTGGCGTTCACTGATCGCCTTGCAGACGACACGGCGCACCCCCAGGCCCTTGAGGGTGACGGTGGTCATCAGATTATTCTCGAAGTGGGTGCCAATCGCGACTACCACCGTATCAAACGAGGTAATATCAACGGCGCGTAGGGCATCTTCATTCGTTGAGTCAAGCGCCACTATCTGCGAAATACGATCCGAGAGCGTCTGCACAATTTCGGCGCTACGGTCAATGCCAAGCACCGTATAGCCTCGCTCGATCAAATTCAAGGCCACCGAACTGCCAAAGCGCCCTAGCCCAATCACGGCAAATTCTTCTTGACGACTTGCACGTGCCATCGTGTGTCCTTTTCTGTGTGCCGTTGGTGGCGGGGCGAGCTTAGCTGGCCCCGCCACCAACAATAACTCATATTGTACCGCAGCTATGCTACAATGCCTATATGAGTGACGGTTCCATTCCCTTTATTGATACCCACGCGCATGTTGCGCTTGCGCAATTTGATGCCGACCGTGAGGCGGTGCTGGCCCGCGCTGCCGCTGATGGCGTGACACGGATCATCGAGATTGGCTACGATCTGCCCTCGTCGCGTGCCGCTCTTGCGCTCGCTGAAGCGTACCCGCAGATCTTTGCGGTCGTTGGCGTGCAACCTAATCATGTCGCCGATCTGCCCCCTGACTGGCTCGCCCAGGTGCGCGATCTCGCTCGCCACCCCAAGGTGGTCGCCCTTGGCGAGATTGGCCTTGATTACCATTGGATGCGGGCCTCGCCTGAAGCTCAGGCGCTCGTCTTTCGTCAGCAACTCGAGCTTGCACGCAGCCTGGATCTTCCGGTGGTGATCCATAGCCGCGATGCCCACGACGATACGGCCCAGGTGCTCGCCGAGGCTGCCAGGGGTGTGTCAGGGGTGATGCATTCGTTTTCGGGCGATTGGGCCTATGCCCAGATCTGCCTTGAATTGAACTTTTTGCTCTCGTTTTCGGGGCCGCTTACCTTCCCCAAAGCAACCATCCTGCACGAGGTGGCGCGTCGTGCGCCGTTGACGATGCTGCTCACCGAGACTGATAGCCCCTATCTTAGCCCGCATCCCTATCGGGGCAAACGTAACGAGCCAGCCCGTGTGCGGCTCGTGACCGAACAGCTTGCCGCCCTGCGTGAGCAACCGCTCGCCGAGGTGGCAACGATCGTAGACGCAAATGCCCGGCGTATCTTTCCACGGATGCGCTGATCGATAGAATATATGACAACATTAACCACATCGGCCAAGCGGCCTGCTCCTCGTGAGTGGAGCCGTGAACTGGCTGAGGTTTTACCCGGGTTTCTGCTGATCCTGTTGATGACCGGCGCCGTCGTCTGGTCACTCTCGGTTTCCAATTGGGCCTCGGGGCTCGAAGTGCTGCGCCCGATGGCGCTGCTTGGTCTGGTGCTCGGGGCAATCTTTGCCCGTTTGCCTTGGCTGAACCCCGGGTTGGCTCATCTGCTGAGCGGGATGCTCGGGTTTACCTGGGCGATCCATCTGCTCGGCGATCTGATGGATGCACGCCTGATCACCTGGCGCGATCAGGCGACCGATCTCTTGATCCGTGCCTTGATCTGGACCCGCGTGATCGGTGCCGGCGGGCGCGGTGAGGATATTCTGCTCTTTGTCTTTGTCCTCTGCCTTCTGGTCTGGTTGCTGGCCTATAGTACGGCATGGATGGTTTTGCGCCGTGGCTGGACCTGGCGGCCCATTTTGCTCAATGCGCTTGTGGCGTTGATTAACTATACCTATGTCTTGCCCAAGCCGACGATGCCCTTTTTTGTCTTTCTCTGCGCGGCGCTGCTGTTGCTCGTCTACCAGAATGTTATCCAGCGCCAGGCGCTCTGGGATGCCCGCCAGATCGAGTATCCCGATCTGCTTCCGCTCCGCTTTCTCTGGTCGGCGACGTTTGTCTGTGGCCTGTTGATCATCCTGACCGCCTTTTTACCCGGTGAGGTCTCGATTGATCGGGCTACCCGTACCTGGACGATGCTCAGTAGTCCCTTTAAGGCCGCCCGCGAGCAGTGGGAGGATATGTTCAGTACGATTACCGCCCCTCCCGGTGCTGGTAGCGGGGCCTTTACGTCACGTGGCGCAGCCCTTGGTGGTTCCCGTCAGTTGACGGCCGATACGGTGATGGAGGTGCGCTCGCTTGAGTATGATTACTGGCGGGCGGTCGCGTTTGATAAGTATACCGGCCAGGGTTGGCAGAATACCGTTGGTGAACAGGCCCGTGCTGCGCTCGGGGTCGGTGCCCCCGAGCAGGCGCGTACCCCCCGCGAGGCTGATGAACCTCTTCCGGTCTCACCTGGGCAGGGCCGCCGTGAAGTTGTGCAGACTTTTACGATGAAATCGGATCGGCTTGATGATCTGGTGATGGTGGGCGGTACGCCGTATCAGATCAGCCTTCCTACCCTGGTTGAACATAACTACGCTTTGAGTGGGGGCGTGAGCGTGCCCAATTTTGATGAACTCGCGCTCGTCGTGGCCCAAGAACGCCTCCGGGCCGAGCAGGTCTATACGGTGACGGCGCTGATGTCGTTTGCCGATGTCGCGAGCCTGCGCGCCTCGGGTAGTGATTATCCGCAATGGGTGCGCGAGCGCTATCTCGCCCTGCCCGAGACGGTAACACCGCGTACGTACGAACTCGCGGCCCGTCTCATCGCCGAAAATGGGGCGTTGACCCCTTATGACCAGGCCATCGTAATCCAGGATTACCTCCGCACTATTCCGTATAGCGAGTCGATCGCGGCGCCTCCTCCTGATGCCGATCTCGTGGATTGGTTCATCTTTGAAGAGCGAACCGGCTACTGTGATTATTTCGCTTCGGCGATGGTGGTGATGCTGCGCTCACAAGGTATTCCAGCACGCTGGGTACGTGGCTATGCCGGCGGCGAGTTTGACACCGAGCGTGGCATCTATGTTGTCCGTGAAAATGTTGCCCATAGCTGGCCCGAGGTCTATTTCCCTGGTTTTGGCTGGGAGCGTTTTGAGCCAACGGCTGCCAGTTACACGGTTGTACCGTCGCGTCGCCTCACCGCCAATCTCGGCTCGGATAGCAGTGATGCTGGGGGCCCGCTTGCCCCGCTCAATCCCGATCCTGGCCGTTTTGATGAGCTCGATGAGGGCCTCGATCAGATTCCCGTGCCTGGTGTTCTGCAGACCGGTGAACCGTCTGGGGCCTTCGGGAGCGTCTTGTCGCTTGGTCCCTTTGGGATGATCCTGGTGGCACTTGGCTTGCTGGCGCTCGCTCTGTATGCCCGCTGGCGATACGAGTTGTATGGGCTGAGTCAGGTAGGTGCGACGTATGCGGGGATGGCGTTACTGGCTCGCTGGAGTGGTCTCGGCCAGGCTGAGCAAGTGACTCCGGCGGAATACGGGGCGCTGCTGGCCGCCGCATTGCCCGACCATCAAACAACGATTGTGCAGATTGCCAGGGCGTATGCTCGTGAACAGTACGGTGGGCCGGCGCAGACTACCGGGCAACTCTTCCGTGGGGCACGCGTTGATCTTCCATCTGATGAAGCGCGCAAGGCCTTGCATCGGGCGCTTGTCCGGCGCATCTTTACGGCTCTGCCCGACCGGATGAGCCAATTCCAACGCTCGTAGCACCATGCATGCTATACTGGCTCGTTGTGTAGCCCAAAAGGAGCAGTGGTGCAGATGCTGGCGCAACTTAGATCTCTCCTGCTTGCCTGGTTGATGGCGGTGCTGCTCGTTGCCTGTTCAACGAGCAGCACGTCGCCACCACCGACGTCTTCTGCGGTTGCCCCGAGCGAGCGTACCGTCTTGATCCTTTGGCATGCCTGGCCCCGTGCCGAGGCCCAGGTGCTTGCGGTGCTGATCGAGCGCTTTAATCGGACAACCCCAGGGGTGCAAATTGTCCTGCAAACCCGCCCTGCCGCGACGCTGCGCAGCGATCTTGCGCTTGCCGTTGCCGAAGGCGGTGGCCCTCATGTTGCGATTGTGCCGAGTCATACGCTTGGTGGATTGCGTGACGAGGCAGTCTTGCTTCCCGCTGAGGATCTGATCCCCGCACGCACGGTGGCGCAACTCTTGCCGGTTGCGGTTGGCGCGGCACGCACCGCAACCGCTGATGGCCCGGCGCTCTATGGCGTGCCACTGACCTTTGATACGCTGGCCCTCTACTATAATCGGGCGAATTTCACCGGAGCGCCGCCATCTGATCTCGATCCCCTGCTCGCGACGGCGCGTGGCTTGACCGTCACCAGTAGCAACCCGCCAATCTGGGGGCTTGCCTACAATCTCAACCTCGACCGTACGCTTGGTTATCTCTATGCCTTTGGTGGGCGGGTCTTTGATGACGAGGGCGCAATCATCCTTGGCCTCGACGGGCGTGAAGGCACTGAAGCCTGGCTCAATTGGCTGCTGCAACTCCGCGAAGATCCGCGACTGCTCGCACGGCTCGATGGAGTGCGCGTGGACAATGCGGTGATGGCGCAGCAGGCCGTGATGACGATTGATTGGGCCCATGCCTTGCCGGTCTATCAGACGATCTGGCCCGGTAATCTAGGGGTGATGCCTTTGCCGCATCTGTCGGGGAGCAATCAACAGCCGCAACCCCTGGTGCAGAGTGATGTGCTGGTTTTCAATGCCCGCCTCGGCGAACAAGCCGAGCGGACGGCGGCAAGCGCCCTTGCCACCTATCTGCTGGACGAGGTCGCCCAGCGCGAATTGTTGCGCGCTGGCCGCCAACCGGTGTTGCTGAGCCTCGATCTTGAAGCTGAAGATACCGACCTTGATCCAGAGTTGCGTAATGCGGCCATCGCTTTTCGCGCTCAGGCCCAGGTCGGCTTGCCAATGCCCAATAGCCGGATCGCCAACGAGGTCGTCTGGAATATTTTGCTTGACATGCATAGTAGTGTTTTGCGCCGCCTTCTTACGCCTGAGCAGGCGATTGAACAGGCTGATGGAATGTTGCGTAGCCGCCTCGAAACAAGGCCCTGATGATGGTATAATTACGACAAGTGCTAGTCATTACACTTGCACGTGTAGAGGCACACGTTCTATCCCATTGGCACGAAGTAAACAAGTTGCCCGTAGTCTCAAGATGTAGTAGAATAGGCCAGGATGGTCATCGCGCTATGGCCCGTGTGCTTTGCCGGTAGAAACTGGCACATTCTCGCCTTTACCCCACAACTGGTTGATGGCCCAAGGAGGATATAAATGGCAAGCAGAACCGAAGAGATGGTGCGGCATCTGAAGGCCCTGTCAATGAATACGCCTGACATCGAGGCATCGGCTGTCGTCAGTGTTGATGGTCTCATCATGGCTTCGGCGCTGCCCGCTGATGTTGAGGAAGATCGAGTCTCGGCGATGAGCGCAGCAATGCTCTCGCTTGGTGAGCGGATTGCCAATGAGTTGCGGCGCGGTCAACTCGATCAAGTCTTTGTCCGGGGTGAAGAAGGATATGTGATCCTGATGGCTATCGGCGACGAGGCAGTCTTGACCGCTCTTGCGCAGAGTCGTGCCAAGCTTGGTCTGGTCTTCCTCGATATGCGCCGAACTGCCAACGAGTTGATTAATCTCGTCTAGGCTGGCTCCCAGGCTCTGTGTTGCACGCGGGCAACGAGTATCTACGTCACTCGTTGCCCGTTTTGTTGTGGGCAAACCCTGTCTTTTTTCAATGCGGCGCCAGTCGGGGCACGGCAGCGCCGGGGCACGGCAGCGCTGTGCCCCTACGCCACCGACAGGGTAAACCAGAAACACGTCCCTTGCCCTGGCTCGCTGGTGACCCCAAGGGTGCCGTTGTGCAACTTGATTAATTGTTGGGTAATGGCAAGCCCGAGCCCGCTTCCCCCTCGATCACGGCTGCGTGACCGGTCTGCTCGGTAAAAACGCTCGAAGATGTGGGGCAGATCGTCGGCTGCAATGCCTGTGCCATTGTCTTCGACGGTGACCCGTACCAGCGATCCTTCGGCTGTTGCCCGCAAGCTGATTGTGCCACTTGCTGGCGTGTGGTGCAGGGCATTGCTCACCAGGTTGCGTAACACTTGCGTCAAACGTTCAGCATCACCTGTCACCATCGGCAGTTCGGGTGCATACGTGGCGTAGAGTGTGATCTGCTGACTCGCCGCAAGCTCTTCAAAGAGGGTGACCGTGCGCTCAAGGAGGGGGCCAATTGCTGTGGGGCTGAGGTGCAGTTCCAGTTGCCCCGCCTCGGCAAGCGAGAGTTCCCGTAGGTCGTCGACGAGTCGGCGCAAGCTCAGCGTGGTATCGTAGATGGTCGCTACTTCGCTTTTGCTGAGCGGGTAGACATCGTCGAGCATGGCGCGCAAATTCCCCTGTACGACGGTGAGTGGGGTGCGTAGTTCGTGGGCAATGTCGGCGACCATATGACGACGCTCGGTCTCGCCGGCTTGCAAACTGGCGGCCATGGCGTTGAAGGCCTCGGCAACCTGGCTTACTTCGGTGGGCCCGCCAGGCGGTACCCGTTCGTCAAGTTGGCCCTGGGCAATGCGTCGCGCTCCATGCGCTAATCGGTTGAGTGGTGCCGTCAGGCTCCGCGCCAGCAGCAAGCCGAGCACGAGCCCGATGCTGGCGGCAAGGAGCGCCGACCACCAGAAAATATCGTTCAGATCCTCCAAAAAACGCTCGGCTGCACCGGGCAGGCTGCCGCCATGTGATTCGCTGACCAGCAGATAGCCCACGGTCTCGTTGGCGACCGTGATCGGGAGGGCGTTGTCGCGCTCACGGACGTCTAGGCTGTTGCCCGTCGCGATGCCGTTGGGATCGGCGATCAGTTGTCCCTGGGCATCGGCTAGCGCGACACTGCTCCGCAATGCCCCCAGACCCTGCCCACCCCGTCCTTGGCCAGGCCCAGACTGGGCCGCGAGGATTGTCTCAACCCCCTCCCACGAACCTTGTTCGCGGTACAAACGCTCAAGTCGCCCGATCAGCCCCGAGTCGGTGACCTGACTACGCACGACATAGCCCCGAAAGGTTGTCGCGGCCCGGGTATTCGCCAGCAAGGCTACGGTTACGATGGCCGTCAAGGCTACTAAGCCGAAGCTCAAGGTGAGTTGGATCCAGAGACGTTTCATAGCTTGCGCAAACGGTAGCCGATGCCATAGACCGTCTCGATCAACGGGTTGGTATCGCTATCACGCTCGATCTTCTTCCGCAAATTCTTGATATGGCTATCCACCGTACGCTCCAACCCGGCATAACTGTACCCCAGCCCCTGCTCGATTAATTCTGTGCGCGTAAAGGCGTGCCCAGGGTTGCGCATCAGCAGTGCCAGCAAGTCGAATTCGGTAGGCGTGAGTTCAAGGGCACCCCCCGCCAAGGTGACGTGATGGGCATCAAGATCGAGCACGAGATCCCCCGAAGTTAGGCGGTGCGTGGCTGCAGGTGCGCCTGCGGTACGACGTAAGACCGCTCGGACACGTGCGACAAGTTCACGCGGATTGAACGGCTTGCTGACATAATCATCGGCTCCCAGCTCAAGCCCAACAATGCGGTCGGTATCGTCAATGCGCGCCGTTAACATAATAATAGGAAGTTGCGCATGAGCCGGATCGCTGCGCACCGTACGGGCAATCTCGAAGCCATCGCGGTCAGGCAGCATCAGATCAAGCACGATGAGATCAGGTCGTTCGGTGCGGATTGCACGGAGGGCCGCTTCCCCATTATACACACCAGATGCACGAAAGCCTGCCTGCTCGAGATAGGCGCAGACAAGCCGGACTATTTCGCGATCATCATCAACAACAAGGATTGTTTCTGGCATAGACGTTCTTCCTCAGCCTTCAGCCTGCCTTCGCTGCGCTGTGGGCAAAGCAAGGTGCTTCTTTGCCCACAGCGCGAATACAACTACCGATTGCCTCCACGACGCTGTTGTCCACCACTCTGGTCACACGTTCCTGTGCCATCGCAGGTGCCATCATTGCTCTGCTGACGTGTCCCCTGGTTGGCGCGATCCCGGTTGCCCTGGTTGCCCTGGCTGCCATTGCTACCCATGCTCAACGGCTGATTAATCCGCTCGGTGAGCTGCGTCTCAATTGTTACCAGACGGGCGTCGGCATCGGCCTGGGTCAGATGACCTGCTGCGACGGCGGCCTCAAGGCGCTCGGTGCGCGAGGCGATCATTGTCTGCACGAACGCGGCTGGATCAACGCCCCCAGACTGGAGCGCGGCAGCGGATGTTTCTACTATAGCAAGTCTTTATGAAGAACCTATGGAGATAGGGGGTAACTGTTGTGGATATCCCTATATGGAAGGAGGCGCTGCGCATCGCAGCGCCTCCTTCCATATGTTACAATAGCTCCCATGCCGATAATGACGAACCTGACCACCGCCGAGCATGGCGGCACCCAGCCTTCCTGCGGGACGGGCGATCATAGTAGTTGTGGCCCCAATTGCTCGTGTGGCTGCCCCTATACTGGCATGCACGAGCGCGGTCTTGTGGAGCCCATTGCGCTCGTCGAGCTGCGCTATCCCAACGAGTGGTTGGCCTTTGTGATTCCCCCTGGTGAAGACGAGTATCACCCCGAACATGGCATGCTCGTTGTCCATAGCCCCGACGATAATGAAGTCTGGGACGCCGTCAGCCGTATCACCTTCAACCAAGTGGTGCATGTCTATTTTAATGGCTGCTTAGAAGCGTACTTCGAGCTTAATTCGTCGTAGTAGGGGCGCAGCAGCCCATAGCTCGCCTGTTGGACAAACGCCCCACTGCATTGCTGCTGCGCCCCTACTTCCGCAAACGCAGCGAATTGGTCACCACAAAAACCGAACTAAACGCCATCGCGGCTGCGGCGAGCATCGGGTTGAGTTGCACCTCGGTGAAGGGGTACAGAATGCCGGCGGCGACTGGGATCAGCATGACGTTGTAGATAAAGGCCCAGAAAAGGTTCCAGCGAATCGTGCGCATCGTCGCCTGACTGAGCGTAATCGCCTGGCTGACCCCGGCGAGGTCGCCGCGCATCAGCGTGATCGCTGCGGCTTCGATTGCGACATCGGTGCCCGTGCCAATGGCAATGCCAACGTCGGCCTGCGCAAGCGCCGGCGCATCATTGATGCCATCGCCTACCATTGCCACGACCCGGCCTTCGCCCTGGATGCGTTTGACCTCATTGGCCTTATCCTCAGGTCGCACCTCGGCGAGCACGCGATCAACGCCGACCTCGTGGGCAATGGCTGCGGCGGTACGCTGGTTGTCGCCGGTGAGCATGGCCACTTCGATGCCGCGGCTGCGCAGCATGGCAATCGCCGCCGCTGAAGTTGGCCGCACCGTGTCGGCGACCCCAATGACCCCCAAGGGTAGGCTGTCTGCCGCGACGATCATCGCGGTCTTGCCTTTGCGCTGCATGGCGCTGATTGCGCTTGCGAGTTGCTCAGTCCCAATGCCGCGCTCGTCCATCAGACGGGTTGTCCCGATCAAGACGGTTGTGCCCTCGATCTCAGCTTCGACGCCAGCCCCGACGATGGCGCTAAAGCGTGTCGGGCGCGTCAGTGTCAGGCCGCGCTCGTGGGCCGCCTGGACAATCGCTTCGCCAAGCGGGTGCTCGCTCCGACTTTCGGCGCTGGCGGCTAGGTGCAAGAGGTGACGCTCGGCTTCCTCTGCGCTTCCGTTTATGGTGATGCCATGTTCCGACAGAAGCGTCGCCTTACCGACGCCATCCCCCGGGTCTTTCTCGCCTGCTGCGGCAGCCGTAACCGAGGTCGGCAGGACAGGTTGCCCGCCCTGTGCGAGCACGATGATATCCGTCACTGAAGGTTTGCCGGCGGTGATCGTGCCCGTTTTGTCCAGCACGACCGTCTGGATCTTGGCGGCGCGTTCGAGGCTTTCGGCATTCTTGATCAGAATGCCCCGCCGCGCTCCGACGCCGGTGCCAACCATAATCGCGGTTGGCGTCGCAAGCCCTAGCGCACACGGGCACGCAATGACAAGCACCGAGACCGCAAAGATCATGCTGCGCGTAAAGCCGACATCCCCAATGAAATACCAGACGCCAAAGGTTGCCAGAGCGATGGTGATGACAACCGGGACAAAGACCGAGGCGACCTGGTCAACGAGGCGCTGCACCGGTGCCCGGCTCCCCTGGGCCTCTTGTACGAGTCGGATGATTTGCGCCAGCGCGGTCGCCTTGCCCACACGGGTGGCCCGCATCTGGAAACTTCCACTTCGGTTGATCGTCGCCCCGACGACCGGGTCGCCAACATACTTCTCAACCGGCAGGCTCTCACCTGTCAGCATGCTCTCATCAACACTCGAAGCGCCTTCAAGCACCACCCCGTCAACTGGGATTTTCTCGCCCGGGCGCACGATCATCACCTCGCCCACGCGAACCTCCGCCACCGGAATATCAACTTCTTGCCCACCACGTAGCACGCGGGCGGTGCGTGGTTGCAATCCGATCAGACTCTTGATCGCCGCACTCGTCTGACTCTTCGCCCGCGACTCGAGATATTTGCCCACCAGTACGAGCGTGATGATGACGGCGGCGGTCTCGAAATAGACATGCCCTGGTGCCCCGCTGACAAGCAGGGCAATGCTATAGAGGTAGGCCGTGGTCGTCCCCATGACAATCAGGGTGTCCATATTGGCCGTACGCGCTTTGAGTGCCGTCCAGGCGTGGCGATAAAAGTCGGCCCCGCTATAGAACTGCACCGGTGTCGCCAGCAACAGAAAAAGCCAGTTGAGCAGGTCGTCGCGGGCGGCGATCTGGTGCATCATTGCCGCCATGGAAGCCCCGTGATCCTGACGCATCATCTCGGCCCCGGCCCCGATCAACCAGGGATTGATGAGCCCGACATCGCGGGCCATCGCGATGAGCAAGAGGGGCAGACTAAAGATGATGCCCACGGTCAACTGCCGTCGCTTGCGGGCAAGTTCTGCGGCGCGGGCAATGGTCTCGGCATCCTCGGTTTCACCCTCTTGCTCGCTCGTCTCGATCACCCCGTAACCGGCCTGTTCGACCGCCGCCTTCAGTTCGCTGAAACTAGTCGCCGCCGGTGAAAAGACCACAGTTGCGCGCTCGGTTGCCAGGTTCACGTCGGCGGTCAAAACTCCGGACACCTTGCGTAACGCCTTTTCGACGCGACTGGAACACGAGGCGCAGGTCATCCCCGTGACTGGTAATTCAACGCGATCAGTGACAATGCCGTAGCCGGCCTGCTCGACAGCTGCCTGGATCTGCTGGGGCGCAAGTTGGGCCGGGTCAAACCGGATGATCGCCTGCTCGGTGGCAAGATTGACGCTGGCACTCGCCACGCCAGGGAGTTTCTTGACCACCTTTTCGACCCGCATCACACACGAGGCGCAGGTCATCCCGGTCACCGGTACAATAAGTTCTTGTTCTGCCATAGGTCTTTAGGAGCATTGCTTTGCTGCAAGCTATGCTCATAGAACTGGAGCAACCTCTTCGTACCCTGCCTCGCGAATCGCCGCCACAATCGTTTCCGCTGCGAGCGTGTTCTCCGACGCAACGGTCACGACCTTGCTTGGCAAATCGATCGTGATACTGGCTACCCCGACCAGTTTGCCTACTTCGTCGGTGACCGCACGCACACAGTGCTGGCACGAAATCCCCGGGACGTGAAATTGTTCGGTTTTCATCCTTGCTTTGCCTTCCTATTCACTCTGACGCGCTTCAAAGACATCCAACAACTCGCGCACGACCCGTTCCCGTTCATCGAGGCGCTCACTCTGGATGGCCGTGGTGACACAGGTGCGCAGATGTTCATCAAGAATGCGCTGGTCAAGACTCGTCAGGGCCTGCCGGATCGCCCGCGTCTGGTTGAGCAAGTTGATGCAATAGGTGTCCGCTTCGACCATCCGTTGTACACCACGCACATGCCCCTCGATCGTCTTGAGCCGCTTGAGCAAATCTGCTTTGTGTTCGTTGTTCATTGCCTCCTCCACCCCCTCCCCCCTGGGGGGGGTATTGATAGTATACCAGATGTCTCAATCGGTTGCCTGCTCCGCTCTCCACTGCTTCTCCATAAGTTCTCCCTATCTTCTCCATCTCTCTTTGTTACTCTGTTAGACAGAAGTAGGATTTTGTTTAAATATTCAGCTTAACTTGCGGTGAAGGCTATAGTAGCCTTTTTATAGATGGGGTGTGCGGTGGATAAGAGAATAGGCAATGTATTTGACCTTCTTACACCACGACCCAAAGGAGTATTATCATAGTGAAACTTGCTCGACTCGCGCTCTTTCCTCTTATTTTGATCCTGGTTCTTGGCCTGGCACTTGTAGGGCACTTTTCGTCGGCAGCTGTACGCGCCGTGAATCTTGCGCAGAGCCAGGCGGCCGTGGTGACAATTCGTTTAGCTGATCTGGGGCTTGAATTTGGAGCAATCGAAGGATGGGAAGCCTCCCTCTACGCCGGTGCTGTCGTTGGTCAAGAGACAAGCGGTCGCTTTACGGCATGGAAACCCGTCGAAGCTGGCACCGTGGTCTTTCAGGTTCCAGATGATGTTTCAGATGGGAGCCAGGCCCCGTGGGATCAAGTCGACAACACGTATGTCCGTGTGCGTCAGGCTGCCCCCACGGTCTATCCAACGCTTGATCTTGTGAGCAACTCCTTTACCCTCGTTGCTGGTAGCTACAACGTTGATGTGGCTTTCTTTTCGACCACAACGAGCCTGCCGCTGGTGCCGGGTGATACCACTGAAGTGCGCGTTTACCTTGACGATCTGGGCGGAGCTTTTAGTTCACTCGATACCTGGGAAGCTTCACTCTATGCAGGAGCTGAACCTGGTCAAGAGACAAGTGGACGCTTTACGGCCTGGAAGCCGGTTGAGGCGGGCCTGGTGACGTTTCGTTTACCTGCCGAGATCAATGAGGGTAGCGCTGCCCCATGGGCGGTCGAAAATGGAGCGTATATACGTGTACGCTCAACTGAAGCCTATCCTACTTTTGACCTGGTTGGACGCCCCTTTACGCTCGTTGAAGGTCTCAATATCGAGTCGCGTCTCCGCCTTGCTCGTGATGTCCAAGCGCCATCCCCAACTGCTGCCATTACCGTCACCCTCACTGATCTTGATCTTGCTTCTGGCTTTGGTGCAGTTGGTGATTGGGAAGCTTCACTCTATACCGGTGCTGCGGTTGGTCAAGAGACGAGTGGTCGCTTCACCGACTGGAAACCGACTGTTGACGGTGCGGTGACCTTTGCTTTGCCCGATGAGGTGAATGAAGGAGGCGTGCTCCCCTGGGGACGTCCCAACGACACGTATGTCCGTGTACGTACGGTGGCAGGTGCATCAGTCCCTGTCTTTGATCTCGTCAGTGATCCGTTTACGCTGGTTTCGGGTGAGCATGCCGTGGCCGTTGCGCTTACTTCAACGGCAGAGGCGATCACCGCAGTCGCTGATGCACATCTGGCTCAAACAACGAATGTCACCATTACGTTGCAAGATGCGGGTGGCATATTTGGTCAGTTTGCGAACTGGGAGGCATCGCTCTATACAGGTGCAGTTGTAGGCCAAGAGACATCTGGGCGCTTTACCGCCTGGAAGCCAGTAACAGGCAACGCTGTGACGTTTGCCTTGCCTGATGAGGTGCTAGCTGGCAACAGTGTCCCCTGGGGTGAGGCTGATAACACCTACGTCCGCTTCCGCCAGACTGGCGTTGATGTCTATCCCACCTTTGATCTCGTTGGTGCTCCCTTTACCCTGAATGAAGGTCAAAGCTTGAGCACGAGCCTGAATGTGTCACGTGCTGCGGCGCCACCGGCGCAGACGGCCACAGTGCTTGTTACGCTGGCAGATTTGGGCCTGGCATTTGGTGCCGTTGGACCCTGGGAAGCATCGCTCTATATGGGCGCGATTGATGGGCAAGAGACAAGCGGTCGTTTCACAGCCTGGCGTGAGCCTGTTGATGGCGTTGTAACCTTTACGCTTCCGCTAGATGTCAATGAGGGTAGTTCCGCCCCATGGGGTGTTTCTGATGACACCTATGTGCGGATACGCACAATAGGCGCTTCCGTTTTCCCGACGTTTGATCTGGCGTCTAATCCCTTTACACTGGTGAACGGTGCCTATCAAGTCCAGGCTAGCTTTACGTCGTTTGCCCTTCTCGATACGCGGATTACCATTCGCCTTGAAGATCAGGGTGGCTCATTTGGTCAGGTTGGCGTATGGGAAGCCTCGCTCTATCGTGGTGCTGTTGCCGGTCAAGAGACAAATGGGCGTTTCACGGCCTGGCAAACCGTACAAGATGGGGTTGTCACGTTCAGTCTGCCTCAGGCGATCAATCCAGCCAGTAGTGCGCCCTGGGGGGTTGTGGATGATACCTATGTTCGCTTCCGTCACGTCGGCGACAGTGTCTATCCTACCTTTGATCTTGTTGGCACACCCTTTACGCTCACGGAGGGAAGCAATATTACGACTCAATTGAGCATTTCACGTCGCGTGAGCCGAGGATGGTTTGTCTATCTGCCTTTTGGCGCACGTTAATTCCTGCGTAGGGGCAAGTGGTTTTTCGGATGCAGCGGGCGACCCCAAAGGTCGCCCGTTTAGCTCCGCGGAAACTGTTTGCTCGCTTGTTTGGCCGAGCTACTCGCCGGGGCTTCGGCGCGGTAGAGGCTTCCTTCGAGGATGCGCAGAAACGCACGCCGGTCGGCGCTGCGCACAACGGCCTGTTCATGGGCGCGAGCGAGCGCTACCGGGTACCCGTCGCCACGGACACACTGGTCATAGACGAGGGTATGCACCTGGTCAACCAGGTCTGGTTCGCGTGCGACCCATTGCGGAATTTCGATCCGACAGAGTTCACGGGCGACCCGCAGGTAGAAGAAGTGAATCAGATGGTGTCCGTACCGTTCCAGGTTGATCCGGCTCATCGAGCCGAAGATCGGCCCGCGTTGCCCTTCAGCGAGCCCTGCCCCAAGGATGTCAGCATCAACCAGATTTTGACAGACCATGCACGAGGCCTCGCGCCCGGCACGGATGTCGCTACACTCGGCACAGACCGCCCCTTGCCCTGCCGCGACATCCACATCAGGGCACAACATCAAGCGGATCATGCCCATCACTTCTGGCGAACGGGGCCGACTGATATACGAGGCAACCGGAATGGATCGTCGGCGTAACTGTTCCAGATACCCAAGATAGGGTTCAAGAAAGAAGTCCTGGACAAAGCGCTCGGCCCCTGCCAGCGCCCAGCGTACTAGTGTCCCATCCTGCAAGGCAAGCGCTGGCAAGTCGTCGGTCAGGTACTCATCGGCCAGTTCGGCCAGCACGACCCCTTCTTCGACATCGCGCCGCGCACTCAGGTACGCCCCTTCAATCGCCACGCGCCGCGACCCTTCCCGCAGATAGAGATCCTCTTCCCGGTAGTAGAGCGTTGGCTGCGAGGTGAGACGCGCTGTCGGTTGGTGGCCGTAGCGCAGAAAGACCTGGCCGATATTGAGCAAGTAACAGCTCACGCTCCCGTGGCGATCAAGGTCAATCTGCGATCCATCGGTGGCAACGAGGGCATACGCGGCTGGGGGCGGAGGAAGATCGCGCACCGTTCCGAGCGGCTCAATCGGGCGGGCCAGCAACCACTGGGCGGTCGGGCGGCTCAGATCAACCGCCTGCGCCCAGTGTGCCTCGTTGCCCTCGGCCTCAAGATAGTGCGCCCGTAGCACAGCCGCCCGCGAGGCGGTCGCGGCGGCTGCACCAGCCGCCGCCTGGCTCATCTCGCGTACCTGTTTGCTGAGCGTTGAGAGATCGAGTCCCATAGGCTTCGCTTACCGTGCTTTCAACCGCTGGGCCAACTCGACAAAAAAGGGCAGCAATTCGGGATTCTTGAGCGAGTCGGGATTCGCGGCACGTTCGACGGGTACACCCATCAGGATCTTCTTGACCGGCACCTCAAGCTTTTTGCCACTGAGCGTGCGTGGTACATCGGGGATCGCAAAGATCTCATCGGGCACATGGCGCGGCGAAAGCGCCGTCCTGATCGCCGTTTTGATGCGCTGTTCCAACGCCTTATCGAGGCTCACCCCGTCGCGCAGCACCACAAAGAGCGGCATATACGAGGCTCCGCCTAGTCCTTCGAGGTCAATCACCAGGCTATCGAGTACTTCGGGGATCGCCTCGACGGCACGGTAGATTTCGCTGGTGCCCATACGAACGCCCTGCCGATTGATCGTGCTATCCGAGCGTCCATAAATGACGACCCCGCCGTGCTCATTGAACACGATCCAGTCACCGTGGCGCCACAGCCCCGGATAGACCTCAAAATAGCTTTCGCGGTAGCGGCGGCCATCAGGATCATTCCAGAAATAGATCGGCATCGAAGGCATTGGCTCGGTAATCACCAGTTCACCCATCACCCCCGTCACACTGTTGCCATCGGTGTCAAAGGCCTGCGCCTTGACGCCCAGCATGCGCCCCTGAATTTCCCCGGTATACACCGGTAACAGGGGCGTGCCGCCCACAAAACAGCCACACACATCAGTGCCCCCGCTGATCGAGGCCAGCCAAAGCTCTGCTTTGACCTTGGCATAGACCCACGCAAAGCCCTCGGGTGGCAACGGCGACCCGGTCGAACCCATACCCACAAGCGTATGCAGATCGTACTCGGCCCCCGGATGCACATCAGATTTCATCAGAGCCGTAATATAGCCTGCGCTCGTCCCAAAAAAGGTTATGCCCGCCTGTTCGACATACTTCCAGAGCGCCCCCATATCAGGATACCCTGGGCTTCCATCGTAGAGTGCAATCGTACTACCCGTTAACAGCCCACCCACCAGCAAGTTCCACATCATCCAGCCGGTTGTTGTAAACCAGAAAAACCGGTCGCCGGGCTTGAGATTCAGATGCAGGGTCAACTCTTTCAGATGCTGGATCAGAATACCGCCCTGGCTCTGCACAATAGGCTTGGGGAGACCGGTGGTGCCTGAGGAATAGAGCACCCAGAGCGGATGATCAAACGGGACGTGCTCGAACTGCAACGTCCCGGGGGTTGCAATTGCCGTCGCCCAGGGCAACACGCGACCTTCGAGATCGTCGCCAGTCGCCGCTGGATCAAGATAGGGCACCAGGATCGTCGCTTCAAGCGTCGGCAGGGCCGCGTGAATCTCGCGCACCGCCCCCAGGCGTTCGTGGGCCCTGCCGCCGTACCGATAGCCATCGACCGCAATCAAAACCTTCGGCTCGATCTGCTGAAAGCGATCAATCACACTCGGGCTGCCAAAATCAGGCGAGCAACTCGACCAGATCGCCCCAAGGCTTGCCGCCGCGAGAAAAGCCACCAGCGCCTGCGGAACATTCGGGATATAGCCCACCACTCGATCACCTGGATGCACCCCAAGTTCACGGAGCGTTGCCGCAACACCGGTTACCTGCGCCTCCAATTCAGCCCAACTCACCTCGGTTAGAGGCCTGCCCTCAGCTTGGAAGATTGCCGCAGGATGACTTGTCGTCGCCCGGCGAAAGATATGCTCGGCATAATTCAGCTTCGCGCCCTCAAACCAGCGAGCCCCGGGCATCGTATGGCTCGACAGCACCGTCGTATAGGGTGTCGACGAC
This sequence comes from Candidatus Chloroploca sp. Khr17, assembly GCF_004138165.1. Classification (GTDB taxonomy): domain Bacteria; phylum Chloroflexota; class Chloroflexia; order Chloroflexales; family Chloroflexaceae; genus Chloroploca. Next base: position 39,555 of record NZ_RYFF01000024.1, on the reverse strand, counting down.
TGAATATCTGTATAGTGCCAGATCGACTCCCAGAAGGCTTCGATCTCATCAACCGACCAGCGCCACAATTCATCATACGTCGTGAATTGTAACCCACGCGTCTCGGCAAGCCAGGTCATATAGTGCTGCATCTTGCTCTGCTGCTTCAGTTCAACAGAAGGCGACCAGAGCAACGTCGGGGCAGGCTCGTTCGGCATCGAACACCTCCAGAGAGTATTGCATCGCGGTAAGCGCCTCTTATTGTACCCTATCTTGCCAGGGCAATGGCATCTTCTACCGTTACGTTTCAAAGAAGCTCACGCGAAAGCGCGCAGGGTATTGAGACCGCATCTGGACGACAAGCGTGCGACGGATTGGCTGTTCCAGAGGCATAGAAGAAAATTCAGTTGACAGACTAATGAGTAGTGTGTAACGTAAGTTTTCTGGGGTCGTTCGCCGACCACGAATGGGGCCACGAAGAAACGAATACCGCACCGCCCCTATGCGTTTCTTCGTGATCAGTATTCGTGGTCGGCGGTGCTACCGGGAAACTTCGTTCCCAGACTACTGAGTAAGTATCGTGAGCATAGAGGATACTTTCATGATGATGCGCGTCCCCCAAAATAGCCGTCGGAAATCACGTACCGTCATCGTCGCAGCTGATGAGCCCGAGCCAGTTGAAGAGATGGTTCGGCTGGCCGAGTTGCTCACAGAAGGCGATCAGGCGCGTATCATCGTCTTAACTGTCTCGCTTGGTTCAGTGGAAGATGAAGCCGAGAATGTCGGTGCGATCGAGCAGGTTGTAAAGCGGATAAATGAGCAAGGCACGCCGGTCAAGACGTTGGGCGTCAATGCCTCGAGTGTGGCACGGGGCGTGCTTGATGTTGCACGTGAATATGGGAGCAACCTGATTCTCCTTGGCCTCAGTCGCGATCCTGCCCAGCGTTCGGGCATTGGTTCGATCGCCGAGAATATCGCGGCGACTTCGCCGTGCCCGGTGGTCATCTATCGTCCAGGCCCTGCCGATATCAGGCAAATCACGGTGGCCTGCGATGTGACCGATCTGTCGAGGGAAGCCTTACGGGTTGGTAGCCAACTGGCCGAGCATCTGGGGCGTCCGATGCAGATGGTGACGGTAGGCGAAGCCCAAAGCGGTGGTGCAACACGGCGTTATTTGCGGCGGCGGTTAGAGGAACTGGGGCTTGATCCGAATCTCGCACGCACCCATATCAACGATGATGATCCCATACGGGGCATCTTCAAACGTACCGATGAACAGACAATGCTTGTGACGGGCTACGACTACGCCCATGCCGACGAAGAGGACTGGTTCTACAACCGGGTCGCCAAAGCGTTATTGCGTGGCGCTGACGGGCCGGTCGTGCTCGTAATTCGCGAGCGAGGCGCGGCCCAGGCAAGCCCAAACCCCTCGTTGTTCACCTGGATCAAACGCTGGCTGCGCCCAACCGTGACGCCAGTCGAGCAACGTGAATTGCTGAGTCGCGCCGACCAGATGAGCCGCACGAGTCTCGATTACAACGTCCTGGTCGTCATTGCCGCCATTCTCGCCTCATTGGGTCTCTTGTCGAACAGCAATGCGGTGATCATCGGCGCCATGCTCGTGGCACCATTAATGTCGCCCTTGATCGCCTTTGCGGCCGGCATCGCCGGGGGGCGCACCAGCATCATCTGGCAAGCCGTGTTGACCCTCGTTGAGGGCTTTCTGGTCGCTTTTGGGGTGGCGTGGATGATCGGGATGCTGAGCCCAGGGCTGCTTGTTACCACTGAAATGGCGGCGCGGGGCAACCCAAGCCTGGTTGATCTTGGTGTCGCGCTGGCCGCCGGCGTCATCGCTGCCTATGCGCAAGCACGCAAAGATATTCCGGCGGCCCTGGCTGGCGTCGCGATCGCCGCCGCCTTGATGCCGCCTATCTGTACGGTCGGCATTGCGGTCGCCATCGGCGACAGCCCCCTCTACCAGGGCAGTCTCCTCCTCTTTCTCACCAACATCAGCGCCATCATGTTTGCCGCCACGACCACGTTTGTCTACCTTGGCCTGCGTCCACCCCCAGCCGAAGCCGCCCGTGTTCGGCGCATCGGCTCGCTGATCAGCATTGCGATGTTTGGGCTCATCCTTAGCCTGATCGTCGGCTTTGCCGTCAATCCCCTGTCGAATGCACGGATCGAGCGTGAACTACAGGCGGCTTTTCCCCATGCAGAACTAGTCAACATCGAACTACGCCGGAGTGACCCGCTGCGCATTATTGCGACGATGCGGCAGACAACCGACGCGCCACTGACCGGGCAGCAGGTCACACAGGCGCGCCAGGACATAGAGCAGCAACTGGGGCGGGCCGTGACCCTCGACATCGTTGTGCAAGAGGTCTTGCGTAGTGAATAAAGGTGTCGCATGATCATGCTGAGCGCAGCGAAACATCGCTATACATCTTCGCCCAACTCAAACGACTCGGGTCCATCAGGATAGTCGCGCCAGCTATGGACAACCACGGTTCCGGCGAGCAGGTCGTGCCACCCACGGCGGCGGTCGTCAATGAGGATGTTGATAAAACCGGCATAAATCAGTGGGGTTGAGACCAGATAGGCCAGCGTACGCAGCGCGGCACGCGCCAGCGAGAGCGGCTGGCCGTTGCGCCGGACAACCTGCAAACCCATCAGGTATTTGCCGATGGTGGCACCACCAAAGCCGTAGAAGAAGGTAAAGTAGAGCTGGGCGATCAGGAGCAAGGTTGAGATTTCGAGCAAGATGCTGAGCAGATTCTGGTACGGTATGATCCAGTTGAAAAAGCTGTTTACGAAGGCGAGCAAGCCATTGATCCCCGAGGTTTGGCTCAAAAAGGTAAGGGCGAACCCCCAGAAGATCCACGTAATGCTAACAATCAGCAGGTCAACCACCATCGCAACGAGGCGCGAAGCAAAGCCGGCATAGCCGACAAACTGCAACACCGCCGGTTCGGGGTCGCTCACGACGGGTGGCGGATCCAAGGGTGGAGCCGTCATTGCTCACCTCCTTTGAAACGTGAGCGTAGGCGCCGCGCTTGCTGAGCCTCGGGATCGATCAGGAGGCCACGCGCTTCATGGGGCAAGGTCGTACGGGGTCGCCGCCGGAACAGGCGGCGCATAAAGCCTTCGAGCCCCTGGTCGCCGCGGATCGCTTGCAAACGCACCTGCACCAGAATCTCAGTGACAACCGAGGTTCCTTGCGTCGTGACCAGCGAGACGAGCGCCGGCGATTGGGCCAGGGTGTCAATCGCTTCATTCATGGCCTGCGTACTAACCAGATGTTTGACGGCATCCTCCATCGCCGGCGTGCGTACAATATGGCTGACCGCCTCTTCGATCACCGGGCTATGCACAATGCGGCTGACGGCTTGCTCAAGGGCAGGACGCTGCGCAATCTGATCGATCACGGTATCGAGCGCTGGACTCCCAGCGACCTGCAGCATCACCGCATCGAGCGCCGGGCTCTGCGCCACCTGCGTAATGACCTGGTCGAGCGCCGGGCTGCTGGCGACCTGGAGCATCACCGCATCGAGCGCCGGGCTCTGCGCCACCTGCGTAATGACCTGATCCAGCGCCGGGCTCTGGCCAACGCGGACGATCACATCATCGAGGGCAGGGCTGGCGATGACCCGCTTGATCGCCTCATCAACAACCGGGCCAGCGACAAGCTGGCGCGCCGCATCGTCCATCGCCGGTGAGCGCACAATTTCGCCAAGCGCCTGGGCCACCGCAGGGCGACGGGCGAGATAGATGATGGCCTGATTGACCCCATCTTCCAGGGCGACTGCGGCCAGACGACGACTCCGTAGCTCCTCGTCGCGGCCACGACTGATCCAGCGGCGGGTCTCTTCATCAGTTGGCTCGGCGAGGGGTGGTTTGGTGCGGCGAAAACTGGGGCGCGGCAAGGGCAACAACTCGAGTAGCACCGTGAACAGCGTCCCAAACAGATACGTGATCACCGCACGCAGCCAGATCACGGGATTGCCCTGTGGACGCAGCCGCTGCTCGCTCTCAAAGATCCAGCCAATCAACGCCTGGCGGAAACGCGCCGAACCCGGCTCACCAGCAGCAGGATCGGGCGAAGAAGCATCGCGAACAATGCCAGCCTCGTTTTCCCAGGTCGCCGAGCGTGCTGCGAGGGCATCGAGGCCAAGCAGCACGATGCCAACGACGAGACGGGTAAGCATCTCGGTGAGCGGAACCCTCACGCGATCGGCCTCAGAAGGCTCCTCGGGAAGGGCCTGCAAGGCTTCATCAAGCTTGCGCAGAGCCGAGTGAAACTGCGAGTCGTCAGGCATAGGATGCTTCGCCCTTCTAGGTTCAACACCAGTGCAACGCATAGGGATGGCGGGCTTTGCCCGCCATCCCTATGCGTTGCTCATTGTTTCACTGCGTGACTCTGGCGAATGATCTCTTTGATCTGGTCGAGATGGCTGACAGCATGGCCGATGCCAATGAGGTAGCGGCCACGGGCATCAACCACCGGGCCACCAGGCCAAGCTTCGCCAGTGAGCTCAAGATCGGGCTGATCAGGCCACATGTCAAGTGAGCCAAGACACATGCGCCGGCTCTCTTCGAGGCGGTGGCGGAGTTGCGCCATCGTCGTCATTGTCTCCCAGGGCACTTCGTAACGCGAACGTCCGTGGAAGGGCACGCCACGGGCCTGTTCGGCGGCGAGGGCGGCCATTTCTTCATTGCCAGCAGTCAGGTGAACAATGACATGGCCGAGGGTCCAGGCGATGCCGACCTCTTCGGCGGAACTGGCGACGGGGTCATTGGCCTCGGGATCAACGGGCTGAAAGGTGACATCTTCATCGTCACAGTCGGCAAGCAAGCCGAGGATATATGCAGTCAACTCGTTGGTTTCGTTGCGAAGATCCACGATCCTCATTGGGGCAACGAGATCGGCCATCGTTTGCTGGCCGGTGAAGACAGGGAGGAGATTGATCATCTTTCATTCCTTTTGAGGGCTCTCGCCCTTAAACCCCTTGGTAGCGGAGACAAGACCTCACAGGTCTAGCAGACCTGTGAGGTCTAGCACAATTAGCGACCGAGGCGTTCGAGCGTCATGCAGTAGGCGGTCTGGCCGCGACGGAAGCTGGCAAGGCGGAAGAATTCGTCGGGTGAGTGCTGGCGTTCATCGTCGAGGCCAAACCCGAGACTAGCGCTGTAGACGCCCAGGTGCTGCTGGAAGAGGCTACAGACCGGGATCGAGCCACCACTGCGTACATAATAGGGTTCGCGTCCGTAGAGGTCAACCAGCACCTCACGCACAACCTGGTTGCCGGGGTCGTTGCCTTCGGTAAGATAAGGGGCCGCCCGGAAGGGGAGTGGCGTAACGGTCGCGGTGACACCGGGCGGCGTATGGGCGGCAACATGCGCCTGCAACAACTGAACGATCCGTTCGGGGTCCTGGTCGGCGACGAGGCGACAGGTAATTTTGGCGTGAGCCATGCTTGGCAGCACAGTCTTGATCCCTGGATCCTGGAAGCCCCCCCAGACCCCGTTGACTTCAAGGGTTGGCCGGGCCCAGGCGCGCTCTTGCGGCGTATAGCCGGCTTCTCCAAAGAGATCGGGCAGATCGAGATCGGCCATGATCGCTTCGGGGTCAAAGGGCACAGCGGCGATACGTGCACGGTCAAGGTCAGTGAGTGGACGGATCTGGTCGTAAAAGCCTTCGATGGTGATCCGGCCATCACGCGAACGCATCGAGTCGAGAATCATCACCAGCGCATGAATGGGATTCATCACGACGCCACCATAGAGGCCGCTGTGCAGATCAATCTTGGCCGCTTTGACATCGATCTGAACGCCGCAGCCACCCCGCAACGCCACGAGGATCGCGGGTTCGGTCTCGCTATACTGGCCGCCATCGGCATTGAGCACCAGATCGCAGGCAAAGCGGTCTTTGTGTTGGGGCAAGAACGCCCCGATCTGCGGGCTGCCGATCTCCTCCTGGCCTTCAAAAAAGACCTTGACGTTCACCGGCAAGTGTCCTATGCTCTGAAGGAGCGCCTCGAGCGCGAGGATCGGTACCAGCATATTGCCTTTATCATCGCTGGCCCCACGGGCGTAGACCTTGCCATCAATAATGTGCGGCTCAAAGGGGGGATGCGTCCAGAGAGCAACGGGATCCACTGGCTGAACATCAAAGTGACCATAGATCAGCACGGTTGGCTTGCCCGGGGCATGCAGCCAGTCGGCATAGACCACCGGATGCCCACCCGTCGGCAAAATCTCGACATGCTCAAGACCCGCAGCGGCGACCCGTGCGGCGACCCACTCGGCGGCGCGTTGCACGTCGGCGGCATGGGACGGAATAGCCGAAATGCTTGGAATACGTAAGAAGGAGAGCAGTTCATCAACAAAACGAGGCTGGTGCGCCTCAAGATAGGACTCCCAAGAAGACATGGTGGCTCCTCGTACCTTGGACAGGTCTAACATTGTGGATAGAAACAGTATACTCGGAGGAGAGACTCATGACAAATGCTGCTGCTGCTGGTGCTCAACCATCGTACGTTCATCTGACACGCCAGGGGGCGGTCTTGGCAGCGCTCGCCGGCACATTGACGGTGAATGTGCTAGCGAATACGCTTCCGATTAACGGACAAACCACGGGTGAAATTTCGGACAAGTTTCCTATTTTAATCACACCACCCGGCTATGTTTTTGGCATCTGGGGGGTGATCTACACCGGCCTATTGAGCTACGCGGTCTATCAGGCGTTGCCATCGAACCGCGACAATGAACGGCTCAAGCGGATCGCGTTGCCGTTCATCATCAGTTGTGCCGCCAATGCGATCTGGATTGTGCTCTGGCATTACAACAAACTGGGGGCCAGCCTGGGGGTCATCATCGGGTTGTTGCTTGCCCTGATCACGATTGACCGTCGCCTCGGCAAGGCGACCGAGATGCCTATGGCCGACCGGTTGCTTGCGCGGTTGCCCTTTAGCATCTATCTCGGCTGGGCCAGCGTCGCGACGATTGTCAATGCCGCCGTCGTGCTCTATGATGCCGAATGGGACGGGATGGGCGTGAGTCCCGAGGGCTGGACGGCGGGGATGCTGGGGGTTGGCGCAGGTCTGGGGGCAGCGATGGGGGTACGCGAGCAGGATGTTGCGTTTCCGCTGGTGCTGGCCTGGGCCTTTTCCGGGATCGCGAGGAAACAGGCCGAAACACCACTGGTTGGCCCGGCAGCCTGGGTCGCAACTGCGGTTGCACTGCTCAGCGCCGGGGCGGCCCTCGCCTTGCGCCGACGAGGGTAAGACAACTCTGCCGCACGCAAAACTGCCAGCTTTGCTGGCAGTTTTGCGTGCGGCAGACGCTCATCAAACCGACGGAAGCAACTCCTCACTCCTGGGGGCGACGAGGATTTCGCCAAGGGTGGCACGTTCAGCGGGACGCAACGCGACGCGAAGCACCTCGTCAAGCGTATCCACCGGGATAAAGGTCATTTCAGCGCGGATCTCGTCGGGCATTTCGTCGAGTTCAGCCATATTGCGACGGGGTAGGATGATCGTACGAATGCCTGCGCGGTGCGCTCCAAGCGCCTTCTCTTTGATGCCACCGATGGGCAAGACCCGTCCACGCAACGCGATCTCGCCGGTCATCGCGATATCCTCGCGCACGAGTTGGCCAGTCGCCGCCGAGGCGAGCGCGGTGGCAAGGGTGATGCCTGCCGAGGGGCCATCTTTGGGGACGGCACCGGCAGGGACGTGGATATGGATCGCGTGGGTCTCAAAGAAGCGTGGATCGATGCCCAGCGTGTGGGCCCGCGAACGCACATAGGTGAGCGCAGCTTCGGCACTTTCGCGCATCACATCGCCGAGTTGCCCCGTAATCTTCAATTCACGATTGCCCTCGACAGCAACGGCCTCGACAAAAATGATATCGCCGCCAACGGGTGTCCAGACCAGACCAGTCGCGACACCCGGCTGATCGATGCGCTCTTGGGCCTCATTATAGAAGCGCTGACGACCAAGGGAACGTCGGACGAAGGCTTCGTCTACCGTGACCGGGGGCGGGGCAGTGTGGTCCGTGTCGGTGATCTGGCGCACGACTTTGCGCAAAACTCCGCCAATGTTGCGTTCGAGGTTACGCACGCCCGCCTCACGGGTGTAGCCATTGATGATGGTGCGGAGGGCTTGCTCCTCCACCAGAACCTCTTCGTTTCGCAGACCATTGGCCTGGATCTGCCGAGGCACGAGGTGGGTTTCGGCAATGCGCAACTTCTCGTTCTCGACATAGCCGGCAAGTTCTATCACCTCCATGCGGTCGCGGAGGGCGGGTGGCACGGTATCCCAATTATTAGCCGTTGCCAAAAACAGCACCTTGGAAAGATCAAAAGGCAGAGTGAGATAGTGATCGGTAAAGGTGTAATTCTGCTCAGGGTCAAGCACTTCAAGCAGCGCAGCAGCAGGATCGCCGCGATAATCGCTGCCGATCTTATCGATCTCATCGAGCAAGATCACCGGATCAGCGGTACCAGCGCGGCGCAGTTCCTGGATAATGCGGCCGGGCTGTGAACCGATGTAGGTACGGCGGAAACCGCGCAACTCGGCCTCGTCACGCACCCCACCGAGGCTCATCCTAACAAACGTACGGCCAAGGGCACGCGCAATGCTCTGCCCAAGGCTCGTCTTGCCGACGCCGGGAGGGCCCACAAACGCGAGGATCGGCTCGCGGCCGGCGCGCCCAGTATCATCGCCGAGCGAGGCGCGGCGTTGCTTGACTGCCAAATACTCAAGCAGACGCTCCTTGACGCGCTCAAGGCCATAGTGATCGGCATCGAGCACCTCGCGGGCGAAGGTCATATCAATCGGCTTGCCGGTATAGACCCCCCAGGGCAACTCGGCGAGCCATTCAAGATACGTACGCACCATCTGATACTCGGGCGAACTGCCATTGATCCGGCTCAGGCGATTCAGTTCACGGTCAGCCTCTTTGCGCGCTGCCTCCGGCAACTGCGCAGCGGCGAGCTTCTCACGGAGATCGTCAAGCTCAGTGGCCTCGGCATCGTCCTCACCAAGCTCCTTCTGGATCGCCCGCAACTGCTGGCGCAGATAGAACTCGCGCTGCTGGCGGGTCGAACTATCCTGCACCTCCTGGCGGAGACGATGCTGCACTTCGAGCAGGGCGAGTTGCTTGCGATAGGCCTCACGCACCTTGAGCAGGCGTGCGGTGACATCAAAGGTTGCGAGCAGATCGAGGCGTTCTTCGAGCATATAATCAGGGGAATAGCCGGTATTATCGGCCAAATGGCCCGGATCTTCAATCGAGCGCACAAAATTACGAATCTCCTGGGTCATGCCAGGGCGCAACGCAAGCACCGCATCAATGACCGCGCGCACCTCAACCATCAACTGCTCGAGGGCGGGGGTCAGTTCAACCACATCAGGGCGGCGGACAAAGCGAAAAGAAGGTGCCGACTCGCTCGCAACCTGATCCTGCAACTCGGCCCGCACGAGACCGCGCACAATGATGCCGCTGGCACCACCGGGCAACACACCCGACTGCTCAATCCGCCCGATCACCGCAATCGGAAAGAGTTGGGCCGCGAGCTCTGCCGACTCATCGGCATCGGGGCGCTTGACCGCCAGGAGAATCTGGCGATCGCCCTTGAGCGCCGCCTCGGCAGCGTGCAGATTGCCATCATCCAGCGTAATGCTAATGACCGTATGGGGAAAGACAACGGCCCCTTCAAGGACAAGCAGGGGCAACACATTTTCTATCGAAAGCTGGGCAGCGTCGGTATGCTCACTCATGAAAATCTCCTCACTGAACCAGAAACGTCATTTTTCTTGTTATAGGTATTATGAAACTGGTTCAGATCGGAGTCAATGCAATGCTAGCATGTTCTAGCGAAACGCTTACACTTGCCTTGAGGGCGCGATAGGGCTACGCTGAAAATGGGGGAACCAAGTTCCCCCATTTTCAGCGTAGCCCTGGAGGGTGTGACCCAGCGCAAAGAAACTCACGCGAAGGCGCGAAGGGTGGCGCACCTTCGCGCAAAACCTTTGCGCCTTTGCGCCGTTGCGTCAAAAGAACCGCCTTCTTTGCAAGGCATTGGCCCTAGGCTTAGCTTAGCGGCTTGAGTTTTGCCACAATCGCTTCGCGCTGCGGTTCAAGGAAGGGCGCGAGCACAATCTTCTCGCCCAGGGTCGCCTCGTCTTCGTCCACGGCGAAGCCAGGGCCATCCGAGGCGATCTCGAATAAGATGCCACCTGGGAGATGGAAATAGAGGCTGCGGAACCAGTAACGGTCGACTTTGCCACTGTTGGGAATGCGGAGGGCTCGTAGCCGCTGCGCCCAGGCGTCGTAGGCATCATCAGGGGTGCGCAGGGCAAGATGATGCACACCGCCAGCACCCTGGTGCGCAAGCGGGAGGTCGGGTTGCACAGCAAGATGCAACTCGGCTGCGGGGCCTCCTTCACCCATGGCATAGACGTGTACCGTCGAACGCGCATCATCGGGATGGGCATAGTCACGCACGAGGCGCATATTGAGTGCCTTGGTGAGCAGCACATCGATCGGAGCAAGCTCGGGTACGCTCAGCATGACCGGCCCCAGACCGCGGATCTGATAGGCCGCTGGCACAGGGCTATGTTCCCATGGATAGGCCGAACCGACGCCGCCATCGTCAACGAGAGCCAGGCGCTGGCCTTCACCATCCTCGAAAGCAAGAGTCAGGCGGCCATCGCTTTCGGCGGGTTCGCCAACCTTGACGCCCAAGTCACGCAGATGTTGCCACCACCAGGCGATCGCCGCCGGGCCGGCGACACGTAACGAAGTACGCGTAATCGAACGACCACCACGCTGCTCGGGCGGTACCGGCCAATCAAAAAAGGTCAGGTCGGTGCCTGGTGAACCCTTCGCATCGGCATAGAAGAGATGATAGGCACTGACATCGTCCTGGTTGACACTGCGCTTGACCAGACGCATCCCGAGCGTCTGGGTATAAAACTGGTAATTGGCCTGAATGCGGGCCGAAATCGCTGTCACATGATGAAGACCGGTGAATTGCATGTATTCCTCTTAATCGGGCCAATAGCTGATCAGATAGCCTTCGGCATCATAGAGTGCCCCAGGATCAGAAGAGCTATTGCTCCAAATATTGGCATCTGGACCAGGGAAGATCCGTGTCGTCCCTGATTCGAGCATACCACTGATTGGATGATCCTGTCCACCGCGGATGCTGCACATACGCCAGCCATCCAGGTTAAGCGGAGTCGGCCCCACATTTTCGAGGGTCACAGTTTCGGCAATTTTATCAACGGTGACAATGCGCACGGGGCGCTCAGGGGCCACACCGGGGCCAGGATCGGCGTCGCAGCCAGCGAAGACCGGCGGCGGCGGGGTAGGCTCATCATCAACCACCAAGGGCAGCAGAGCGCGATAGGGCGCGCCATCGGGGCAACCCTGGCCTTCGATGCGATCTTGGAGCGTCGGTTCGACGGTAGAGAAAAAATCGTAGCCCGTAAGATCTTCGACACAACGAATCGTCGTCTGATAGTCTTGCCACGAAGCACCTGCGACGCTATTATCGTTGGGCATCCAGACGGCCAGCACCAGCGTATCGGCAGTCACGCGAGCTACGTCGTCACCTTCGGCTTCAGGCAGGAAGAGCAAGACCTTCCAGACATGTGCAGGGATGGTCAATTGCCCCTGCGCCAGAGTGCCCAGGCTTCCGGCACTCCCGGCGATGATATAGGCCTCGTTGCCCTCGCGCACCACGGCACGGGCATACTCTTCAAGTTGCGCCCAGACGCCGCGGTTATTATCGGGGGCCTGGGGCAGAATATTGGTCAGGATGAACGTGGCGATATTATCTTCTTCAGTCGCCGTCCGATCAGCCGAAGGCGTCATATGGCCGCGATCATACCCGGAACTAGTATAGTCAGCATGCGTAACCCGATACCAGCCCTCGGGCAGACTCTGATCGGTAATGAAAGAACCGCTATAGCGTTCAGCAGGGCCGAAATCGCTCGCTTGCAGGTGCCAACTAACCCAATTGGGGATGCCACGATCACGATGGTAGCCAACCGCATACTGATCGCGCAGCAGCAGGTAATTGGTCGGCTGCCTGACATCAACCGTGGCCCCACTCGGATTGCCAAGGGCAAGGTGGCGACTCGCATCGGCGACCTGGGCTGAGCCTGAAACACAGCCAACGAGCACGGTGAGCAGCAACAAGAAAATGGTGAGCCGAGGCAGAGCAAGCACAAAGACGTTCATAGCGACGAAACTCCTACGTTTCAACCACCGTCGTATGCAACCCAACGAACGCACCGGACGCATCACGCCCAACGATCACCACATGAATCTCGATCGTGCCAAGCCGATAGACAACCGGGTCGGTCAGGGTCGCCAGCAACGTCGCGTGGAGGTGGGCGAAACGCTCAACCAGCGCATGGTCAGCCGGGCCATGCCAGGAGCGGGTACGAGTCAACGGGGCAAAGAACGCCTCAAGCTCACGCTGCTCCACCGGGGTCTCAGGAGCAAGCCCCAACAACGCACTGAGCGTTGCGGGCGTCAGGGGTTCGTCGCCAGGCCAATGAAACGGAAGCAAGGGCGCGTCCTGTTCACTGGGAACCATCAGATCCTCTGCAGCCGTCATGATCGTCGCCAGCGAGGGAAGAAGTGGCACGAGTTCATCGCTCATGGTGATCCTCCTGATTAGTTTTTATACTAATTAATCGTTGTAGTATTCGGATTGATAATCATCAGTCGTGTGTGAACTACATTTCCCGGTAGCGCCGCCGACCACGAAGACTGATCACGAAGAAACGAAGATGGGCGTTGCGGTGCAGTATTCGTTTCTTCGTGCCCCCATTCGTGGCCGGCTGACAACACCAGAAAACTTAGTTCCCTGAGTACTGAATGCGATCCCCAACGGGAAATGGTATTATTGATGTATGATACCATTGAGTGGGTCATTGAGCATTGGCGGGTTTAGCCTTCAAGCCGCTGATCCGGCAACTCCCCCGCTTGACATTCTGACATGGACTGATGCCTGGCTTGATGAAGCCCTCGCCCACCCGGCCTATGATGCCGCTGGCTACCCGGTACTTGCGCGGCCATACCTGATTTTGTTAAAACTCACGGCGGGACGTACCCAGGATCTTGCCGATGTGCAGCGCTTGGTCGCCTATACCTCAGAAGAGGAGCGCAACGCATACCGCTCCCTGGTTGCGCAGGAAGCCCCTGAGCTCGGCGAGGATCTTGAGGCGCTCTTTACCCTGGCGGATCTTGAATTTGGGGCCAAAGAAGAAGGGGCTTGAAAGGCTGGTCGAGCCTGATAGCAGACAAAGATTATGGTCGAAGCCTACGATGCAGCAAATAATAGTGCAATTTTTCAAGCCTACACCTTCCTGTTAGCCGTGATCGCCATTGGTGCGTTGATCGAATTTGGGATCTTAAAGCTCCTCAAGCGCTATGCGATCCGTCGTGAATGGTTTTTCGCCGAGGTAGCGCTCCGTGCGCTCAGTGGACAAGCGATCTTCTGGCTGAGCTTTCTCGGCTTGGCCTCAACCCTCGCGACGGTGGTACCCGATCTGCGGATCGCGAGTGCCGTGCGCCTGTTGCTGAACCTGATGGCCGTGCTGGCAGGAATGAGTTTTCTGGTGCGCCTGGTGACCAATGCCGTCCGGCTCTATTTTATCCGACATACAATGGGGTCAATTTCGCTGCTCAACAATGTGTTGCGTGCCTTTAGTTTTATTGTCCTCGGCACCACCGCGATGGCCTACCTTGGGGTGCCCATTGGCCCGCTCTTGACGATCCTGGCCGGTAGTTCGATTGGGCTCTCGCTGGCGCTGCGCGAGCCGCTTGCGAATCTCTTTAGCGGGATCATGATCCTGGCGACCAATAAGATTCAGCCAGGTGATTATGTCCAGTTGAGTACCGGGCAAGAGGGTTTTGTTGACGATATTCGCTGGGCCGACACCTATCTGCGTGAATTGACCGACAACATGCTCGTCGTGCCCAATTCATTGATGACCAATACGATCCTGACCAACTTTGATCGCCCCAACTCTGAGTTTTTGATCTTTCTGCCTGTGGCCGTGCCGTATGATAGCGATCTTGCCCGCGTCGAAGCGTTGCTGGGTGAAGAGGGCCAAGGCATGATGCACCACGAACTGGGTGGCGTACCGGAACATACTGTCCGTGTTCGGCTCGCCGCATTTGGCGAACTCGGCGTGCAATTCAATGTCATCCTGCGTATCAGAGAATTCAATGATCAGTTCCCGCTCAGGCACGAATTTTACCGGCGTGTCTTTGCCCGCTTTGCCAGTGAAGGGTTGCCCCAGCCCATACCGATCCAGCGCATTCGGATCGAGCCGGTACGCAAAGGAATGGCGAATGACCGCGATCAGTCTGGACGGAATGAACATGTGGCAGGAGCCGAGCAATGACATGGCGATCAGCGCGTAGCATGCGACCGGTACACTGGATGGCGCTGATCCTCTTGGGGTTGCTCGGTCTGGGTGGTTGTGGCGCGGCCCTGCCGACGTCAACGTGGAGTGATCTCTTTCAACCAACCGCGATGCCACAAATGACCCCCGTGCCAACCCCACCGCCACCGAGCACGCCAACCAGGGTTCCGCAGGAGACCGAACGCCTGGCTTTTGTATCAGAACGCACCGGCAACCGCGAGATTTTCGTCCTGAATGTAGACGGTTCTGGCCTCGCCCGCCTGACCAACGATCCTGGCAATGATGAGTCACCGGCGTGGTCGCCTAATCGCCAGCAGATCGCTTTTGTCTCGGATCGCGATGGCACGCCAAATATCTATCTGATCAATCCTGATGGCACCGGGTTGCGCCAGCTAACGAATGAAAGCCAAGGTGCCGTTGACCCGGCCTGGTCATCTGATAGCGGGCAGATTGCGTATGTCGCCGTACGAAGCGCCGGGCGGGTCTTGATGATCCTCAATCTCGCCGACGGCAAGCGGAGCGAGTTTTCTCGCGAATTGGCTGATCTTGCCAGGCCATCTTTTAGCCCCGATGGTCGTTTCCTTGCCTTTTCGGCACTTGATCCAGATGGTGAGGATACACGTGATATTTTTCTCACTAGCCTCGCCAATGCCTCAAGGATGATCAATTTGACCAATGCCGAGGGCGACGACGATCATCCCGTGTTTAGCCCGGACGGACGGCGAATTGCATTTCAGAGTCGTCGTGATGGCAGTTGGAAGATCTATGTGATGAATGTTGATGGTGCCGCTGCAACGCCGCTGACTGAGGGAGTTGGTGATACGATCAACCCAAGCTGGTCGCGTGATGGTCAGCGCCTCGCGTTTGCCGCGAATCAGAGTGGCACCTTTAACCTCTATACAATGCGCGACAATGGCGAAGAGATCCAGCAGATCAGCGGGCATCGGAGCAATGAAGTCGCCCCGGCTTTTCCTTCGCCGCCACGCCTGCCCGTTATCGCCACGCTTGCCGTCGCAACAGGTGCGGGAGGAACGCGCAGTCTCAGCCTGGTCTCCCAGGGACAAGAGCAAACCTTGCGGGCGCGAACACCCCTGATTGATTATATGACTCCGGCATGGTCACCCGATGGCACAAAAATCGCCTATGCAGCTAATCTTGATGGTACCTACAATATTTATGTTATGAACGCAGATGGCACTGAACTCTTGAATCTCACCAGCAGCGAAGCAAACGATCTTCATCCCGCCTGGTCGCCAGACGGCACGCGGATTGCCTTCGAAAGTGACCGGAACAGGAACTGGGAGATCTTTGTGATCGCGCTTGACGATGCGAGCAACGTGCGGAATCTGACGAATCACCCCGGCGACGATGGCAATCCAACCTGGTCACCTGACGGGACACGGATCGCGTTTGCGAGCAATCGAACGGGCCATTTCGATATTTATGTGCTTGACATGTCGGCGGGTATGAAGCTACGCAATATTACGAATCACCCAGCCACCGACGTCTTTCCGGCCTGGTCCCCCGTCAGTGAACAGATCGTCTTTCGTTCGGATCGCGCAGGCACCAATGAACTCTTTCTGGTTGAAAGCGACGGTCGGCGTGTCCAGCGGCTGACTTTTGATCAGGCGGATAATACAACGCCAGCCTGGGCACCGACGGGTGAACGGATCATCTTTGCGAGCAACCGTTCGCAGTCAGTATTGCGCCGTCCGGGAACCCGCAACTATGGCATCTACAGCTTCGATCTCGCTTCGCTAAACATCGAAGCAATGCTGGTCAACGAACGGAGCCACGAATACCCGGCATGGCGCCCGCAGCAACGCCAGGATCTCCGTCCTTGACACCGGCTTGTCACCGGGGTATGCTGCTCAGTATGGTAATGGTCTTACGCCCACTCTTTGTCTTGCTTCTGGCCGGGGCAAGTTTTCTTGCGGCCCAGGGGACTGGCCTGCGGCTCTTTTTTCATTTGAGTTATCTGCTGCTGGCGCTGCTTGTCCTTTCGTTCATCTGGGCATGGCTGAATCTGCGTGGCCTCGAACTTGAACGCGAAACCCTGACCCCCAGAGCAACGGTGGGCGAGTATGCCCGCGAGCGGATTATGATCCGCAACCGCTGGATCTTGCCCAAGCTCTGGATCGAGTTGCGTGATAGCTCGGATCTACCCCGTCACGGGGCTGGTTTTGTTGCGTCGCTGGGCGGGCGCGAACGGGGTCGTTGGTTGTCACGGACCCGCTGCACGCGCCGCGGGCGCTTTCGCCTTGGGCCGTCCACCTTGATCAGTGGCGACCCTTTTGATATTGTGCGCCTGCAACGCCAAATCGCCTCAACCAGCGAGATCCTGGTCTACCCGCAGACGGTCGATTTGCACGATTTTGCCTTGCCGGGGGCGGATCTCCCCGGCGGCCAGGCGACGCGCGCACGAACCTTTCACTCATCGCCCAATGTAGCCACGATCCGCGACTATGTTCCCGGTGATGCGATGAACCGCATTCACTGGCGTTCGACCGCACGCACCGGGCGGATGATGGTGAAAGAGTTTGAACTCGATCCGAGTGCCGATGTCTACCTGGTGCTCGATATGCAAGAGCGTGCCGTCGTACGCGATACGCGCATGTTGAGTAGTGTGCTGCGTCGTGATCGCCGCATCATGCGCGGGCCCTGGTGGTCACGCCCGGCCCAATCCGATGAGGTGGATGAAGCCGAGCTCGCCAGCACCGAAGAGTACGCCGTCACCGCGACGGCCTCACTGGCCCGAACCTTGCTGAGTCAGAATCGCATTGTGGGCCTGGTTGCGTGGGGCCAGCACCGCGAAATCATTCCTGCCGAACGCGAGGCCCGCCAACTCTTCAAGATGCTGGAAGCGCTGGCGGTCTTGCGTGCCCAGAGCACCAGTTCGCTCGCCGAAGTTCTGCTGGCCGAGAGTCAGCGCTTTGGGCGCAACTGTTCCTTGATTATTGTGACCTCGTCACTCGATGAGCGCTGGGTCGAGGCGTTGCAACAACTCCGCTATCGCGGGGTGCGCGCCGCCGTGGTGCTCGTTGATCCACAGAGCTTTGGCGGTTGGCAAAGCCCCGATCTGATCGTGCAGCGCCTAGCAGAACTGCGGGTACCAACATATCGCATCCAGCAGGATCAGCCCATTGCTGATGCCCTGAAAATGCCGGTGAATTTAGATCTGGCAGCGTAAAAGAGACAGCGTGCCTGGCTAAAGCCCATACCTGCAAAGAAGGCGGTTGTTTTGACGCAAAGGCGCAACGTTTTTCGCGTCGGTGCGCTCACCCTTCGCGCCTTCGCGTGAGCTTCTTTGAATGGTATTGGGCTTGGAGCAAGAGAGTACGCCCCTGCCGAGGCTCTGAGCGGTCGCACTGACCAGGGCTGCCAATGGTCAAGCCTACGTCAGTTGCCCTGGGGTGTGGTAGGATGAGGCCAGGCTTGATGATGATCGCCCTGAGACAAGGATCCTGCCCAATGACTGAACTATCGGCCGAGCGCTTTGCCTCGCTCCAACGGCGCTACCAAGAGCGCAACCTGCCGTGGGATCTGCCGCTCCCGCCGCCGGAGATCGTGACATTGGCGGCGACGCTCCCGCCGGGGCGGGCCCTCGACCTGGGCTGTGGGGTGGGCCGCACCTGCATCTACCTGGCGGCAGCGGGCTGGGAGGTGGACGGGGTCGACTTCGTGCCCGAGGCGATCACCCTAGCGACCGAGCGCGTTGCCCAGGCTGGAGTATCCGAACGGGTGCGGCTCTTCCAGGCGTCCGTGACCGCTATGCCCTTCCTCAGCGGGCCGTACGACCTGGCGATCGACATCGGCTGCATGCACGCGCTGACAGGCGACGACCTGCGCGCCTACGCCGACGAAGTAGCGCGGCTCGTGTCTCCTGGGGGGCGCTACGTGCTCTTTGCCCACCTGCGCAACGACGCAGCCGACGACATCCCCGTGAGCATCCCGCGCATCGTGCTGTTGAGCCTGTTTGCAGAGACCTTCACGATTGAGCAGGTGGTCGAAGGCGAGACGACCGTCGCCGAGCATCGCTGGGCCTCGGCGTGGATCTCCACCCGCCGCAATCTGTAACGCAGAGCCGCAGAGACAGGGGGCCGCGGAGTTTCCATATGCCTCTCTGCGCCTCTGCGCCTCTGCGCCTTTGCGCCTTTGCGTTAAAACAACCAGTCTTTTTTGTGGCAAAGTGGCCCAGCGCGAGCTTGCACGGATTCATTGCTGGACGACATTGCGGTGAGACTGAATGCTTTTTAACGAAGCTCACGCAAAGTGCCCAAGCACTAAGAGTTGGCAGGCATAATGTCAGAAACTTTACTCAACACTGGAATCAGACTGTGCGCAGCCCATCGGCCAGGCCGGCCAGGTAAGCCGGAAGCTGCGCACGCCGACGCGCCGCCAGCCTCGCTAGGTCGACGGCGGTGCGCAGCGCCAGCCAACCGGCGGTCAGCACCGGTGCCGGGCCGTGGGGGTGCCGCCGGTAAAAGCGCAGCCGACCCGCCGTGTGGCAGCGCAGGCTCAGCCGTGGAAGCTGCTGGGCCGTGCGCGAGACGAGATGCCAGACCCGTGCGTCACCGACAGCCAGCACCGTAAAGCCAGCGGCCTGTGCTCGCCGACACAGGTCGACGTCTTCGTAGTACATTGGAAAGAGCGGGTCGAGCAGGCCAACGTGGGTGAGCAGCGCGCGGCTCAGCAGCATCGCACAGCCGTTCACGTAGTCCACCGGGATGACGGCGCTGAGCGCGGCGCTATCGCGGCGCCCGCGACCGAGATCGAGCGGAACCGGACTCCAGCGCCTGCGGCGGCTCCCGAAGCTCCAGATGCGATCCGGCGTGTCGTCGTACAGGATCTTTGCACCCAGCACGCCGGCATGTGGCGCTTGTTGGGCAGCGGCGACGAGCCGTGCGATGGCGTGCGGTGCCACGCGCGCGTCGTTGTTCAGCAACAGGACGTAGTCCGCACCTAGAGCAAGAGCGCGGCGGAGACCATGGTTCGTCCCGATCGTGTAGCCGCAGTTGTGCTCCAGACGGATAAGCTCGCACGCGTCTGGGCACGCGAGTGTGTCGTGCAGGGCGACCGGCGAGCCATTGTCAACCAGCACGATCTGGAGCGGTGCGTAGATAGAAACCTGGAGCGACGCGAGGCACGCCTGCGTCTGCTCGGGAAGCCCCCAAGCGACCACGACACAGATGACACGCGGCTGGCGGGTCATCCGTGTACCTCCCTGATCGCATCTTCCAGCGCGGCGCAGGCCTCATCCTGCTGCGCTGGGCAGCGCATGGTCTCCAGCACTGCCGCTCGCTCGGCATCACCAAAAGCCGGGTTCGACCGGGAAATGCGGTTGTATGACACGGGAGCACCTCCAGCGAGCGCTGCATAGGGCGAGGGGCTGCGGAGGTGCGAGGAGCGTACCGCAGATCTCCCTCATGGGCCATCTGATGGGGGTTGTCGGCTGCGTGCTGCCGACCATTATAGCACGGCCATGTGATGGCATCTGCGGCGCGGGCCGGATTCATTAGGGCGATTGCATTTTCTGTTTGTCCGTGCCACCAGACCGTTTGAATGCCCCCATGCGCCCACACCGTCGGCGTCAACGCCTCGGCTACCGCATGCAAAGCCGGCCTGCGCCGACTGAATCAGGCCACGAAGGTGGCCTTTGCCAACCAAAAGCCGAGCCGTTTACGGCGACGGAAAAAATGCAATCGCTTTACCGAATTCAACGATGTGCATGGCTGCTAAAAAATGATGTCCAAAGCGGTGCCAGGCGGAGGCGACATGTGACCGCATTGCTGGCAATACACCTCATAGTCAGGTATAATTCGCATAAGATTGCCGACTGGAGTGAAGGATCGTATGAGTACAGACATGCCTCCGGCCATCAGGCGCAAGGTCATGGTGATCGGCCTCGACGGGCTGACCCTCAAGCTGCTGCTGCCGCTGGTAGCTGCCGGGCAACTGCCGACCTTTGCACGTCTGCTGCGCGAGGGAGCCCACGGGGTGCTGCGCTCTGTGACGAACATGACAACGGGGCCAACCTGGGCATCTTTCGCCACAGGCTGCGAGCCTGTGCGCCACGCAGTGCTGCATGACTTTCACCATCGCCACGATAGCTACGAGTTGCTGCCCACAACGGGGCGCGACCGCCGCATGCCGTCCTTCTGGGAGGTGGCCAGTGAGGCAGGGCGCACGGCGATTGTGCTCAACGTGCCGCACAGCTACCCAGCGCGCCCGCTGCGCGGTGTACTCCTGGCCGGCGTTGACGCCCCCAGCGAGCTGGCCCCTGGCTTTGATTACCCCCCGGGGAGCTTCCGTGCGCTGCGTCGCAGCACCGGAGATTACATCATCGACTGTGGTCTAGCCTCCTACATGCAGGCAGGTCGCCTGTCCGAGGGTGTCGCTGCGGTGGAGCGCGAGACCGAGGGCCGCACCCGCGCCGCAGAGTACTTTCTGGCACGCCTAGACTGGGATCTGCTAGTGGTCGTCTACAGCCTCCCCGATGTGTGGCAGCACTATCGCTGGGCTGCGCTCCACGCGGCACCCGACCGGGCTGGCAGAGAACTGATCTACGACGGCTACCGAACGATGGATCGGCATCTGGCGCGGCTGTTGCGCCACCTACCACCTGATGGGTTGGCGGTAATTTGCTCGGATCACGGCTTTGGGCCACTGTGCGGCACACGCGACCAGCTGAACAACTGGCTGGCATCGCAGGGATTGCTGCACTACCAGTCCGGCGCGTGGCGTGGCACGCGGGCGCACCTGAGCAGAGCACTGCTAAATGCGGCCCGTCGTCGGGTAAGCTTTCGCCTCCGCCAGCAAGCCCTGGCGGCGCTGCCCCCGCTGCGCCGTACGGTCGAAACGCGCCTGCGCGTGGGTGGGATCGACTGGGCGCAGACCCAGGCCTATGCCGCGCTTGACCACCAGGAGTTGTGGATCAACGTGCGGGGTCGCCAGCCTACCGGCTGCGTCGATCCTGACGACTACGAGCAACTCTGCAAGCAACTCGCCGTGGCACTGCTCGAGTGGTGTGACGAGCAAGGCCGTCCGTACATCAACGCGGTTCACACGCAGCCCTACGCCGATGCCGCCGCAGACGACTATCTACCGCCCGATCTGCTGCTGGAGTGGAACCCGGCTGCGGCGCAACCGAACCTGCACCCGCTGATCAGTGGCGACCACGATCCAGAGGGTGCGCTGATTATCGCCGGGCCTGGGGTGCGCCCGCAGCGCCTGGCCGATCGCTCCCTGCTCGACATCGCGCCGCTGGCGCTCTATGGGCTCGGCGTTCCCATTCCAGGATCGATACAGGGGCGGATACCGGAGGACCTATGCTGAGCAGCCCAACGGCACCTCACGTTGGGGCGCTGCTGAACGCCTCGCAGCTTGGTGAGCGCCTAGAACCATACTTTTCAAATAAGGACGAGAAGCGACCCCACAGGTCTTTCGTTCCGGCGCGCCTACCCAGCGGGGGAGGGCGGCCTTTCACACAAGGTCTGGCAGACCTGTGAGGTCTCGCCCGTGTCACGTATACCGGATTTTGGCACTACCTCAACCACGCTAAGAGTCATCACGTATTGCGATAGATATCCAGTACGTTGCCGAATTTACGATGCCGTCGAAGGACATCGTGTACCTGCGCGACTCGTTCTTCGAGCGTGCCACTGACGCGAAAGAAGGGTACCTGCCGTTCCGCGAGGTCGCCGACGATCTGATCTTGAAACCATTTCCTCTTCTGATCGCCACTACGATCCCACGTATCGGCGTAGGGAATATCCGTGTCGCAAAGGAAGAATACGTCGTACCGCTTCTCCGCTTCCTTTGCCAGGCGGGTCAGAACCGGACCGGCGGTGCCATGGTAGTCCTTCGCAAAGACATATGTTGTCATGGGGTTTGTGTCGCAAAAGAGGTACGTTCGGGACTGTCGCGTCAGCGTATCCTCTCTGCGGTTATGTTCTGGCGCGATTTCTTCAAACTGCTCTAGCGTGATGCGCCGATCAACCTGGTGCTCCCGCCAATAGTCTGCCCCGTACTCCGGCATCCACACCGTCTTGTGCTGTTCCGCCATCGTGCTGGCGAGGGTTGTCTTGCCGGTCGAGGGTGCGCCCAGAAAGCAGACTTTCGTGATCAGGTCAGCATACACGAGAGGGTCGAGGTAGGGCCGGCCCGCAAAGTAGTCCTCGCGGAGAGCGGTTCCGCTGATGGGCACGGCCAAGCGTGCCTCGTCGATCCTGCGGTCGATGGCACCAAGAGCCTGGCTGACGTGGTCTCCGTAGAACTCGCTGGAGTAGAAATGGGTAATGCGCAGTCCGTTGAGCTTCTTGAGAATGTAGTTTTCCTGTTCACGAACGATCTCCGGAGTGGTACCGTAGCCGCTTGGACCGTCCCATGCCTCGATGATCCGGAGCGTCGGGTACAACGCGTGGATCCATCCGGCGCGAACCTGGAGCGGTACGGCGATCACGTCGGTGGCATAAACCATAACGACCAGTTCGTCCACCTCAGACAAGGCGGTCTCGAGAAGCAGCTGGTGCCCCCGGTGGAAGGGGGCAAACTTGCCCAGCGTTAGACCACGTCGCATGTTCCTACCTCGGTATTCACACCAGCTTTCGCTGGCATTGCGCTCTTTGCCCCCATGTGCCATCGCCAAGACCCAAACAACGCATTCAACAAAAACAGTGACCACATCATGATCATCAAGTCTCCCGCCGCCCCTCCGGCCATGAAGCGCAGCAACCACATGACGATGGTGACAAGGTTGAGCAGGATGTAGAGCAACCACTGCTCCTTGTACCGCCACATCATGAGGAATGTCGCCACAATGGATAGCACATTCGTGGAAGCATCAATGAAGGGTGTATTTTGGCGCGGGTTCAGCCCGAGGAGAAGCCCAAGTCCTACGGTGCCTATGATGCAGACTGCGACGACCATAAACCGCTGTGGCCAACCAAGTTGCCTCATCTCCACAGTGCTGTCCTGGCTCGTATGGCGCGACCAGAGCACATAACCGATGACGCCCGTTGGGACGAAGAAAAGCAGGTTGAGATAGACTTCGCCGAAGAGTCCGTTGTTGTAGGCCAACATCGAGTAGGAGAGGCTGTTGTAGAGACCGATGAGGTACCCCTCACGGCGACCAATCGCGATCAGCCCAACGCACAGAATGCCAGAAAGGGAGACGGTCGCGTCGAAGACGCTCGTTGCAAGAAACGCGCTCAAGGCACCCCCTGCAATCATCAGAAACGCCAACCATACGCGGTCGAGTCGCTTGCTTTGTGATGCTTCGAGCGTCATAGCTACTCTCGTGTCATGCGTCATGCCCAGCGCCGGGCTTCAGGTGCGCCGCAGGCGGCATCAAATAGAAAAGACTATACCATACCCGATTCTGTCTGTCGATACGCATGAAGCGTGCAAGGAGGGCTGATGCAACGTCAGCTCGATGGTTTTCAAGAAATTAATTCGCTAAACCAGGCCTTATAGGTCTGTTAAATCTGTTTTGTAACCATACATCCTCCTAAAGCATCAAATAGGGGGGTGTATGGTGCTGCAAATCAATCATGCGTATAAAGTAGGGCGCTTGCAGCTTCTATGGAAGCTGCAAGCGCCCTAGCGTAACAACTGCTACGAAGGGTCTCAGGCATCCTGACGGCAGAGCTGTTTCGCGGCGCTCAGGATGGCAATGCAGCACCTTGAAGCGTAATTGGGTCTTACTTGGGTTGATAATGGGAAGGAACAGATCATGCAGGCGGTGTGGAATGTGCTGGCCTTTCTTCAAAAGCGCTTGGTCTGGAGCATCCCTCTTACGATGGGTTTAGGGTTGCTCTATGGGGGGGTCTTTGATGCAACCGCGTTACGCAGCGCGATTATGCCCCTGACGTTCCTGATGGTCTACCCGATGATGGTCACGCTCAATGTGCGTGAAGTGCTCACCGGCGGGGATACCAGGTTGCAACTGGTCACGCAAGGGCTCAATTTTGCCGTGCTGCCTTTTCTTGGTTTTGCCATCGGGCAATGGTTCTTTCCTGATCGGCCTTTCATCGTGATGGGCCTGCTGCTGACGGCGCTCTTGCCAACCTCAGGGATGACGATCTCGTGGACAGGTTTTGCGCGGGGCAATGTTCCTGCAGCAGTCAAGATGACCGTGGTCGGCCTTGTCATCGGCTCAATTGCGACCCCACTCTATCTCAAGTTGCTGATGGGTACCATTGTTGACGTGCCGATAACGTCTATCTTTAGCCAGATTATGTTGATCGTCTTCTTGCCGATGGTGGCTGGCTATGCAACACAACGGGTGCTCATCAAGCAGTTTGGCGCAAAGCGCTGCCAGAAGGAGATCATGCCACGCTTCCCTAGCCTCTCAACGCTTGGGGTGCTTGGCATTGTCTTTACCGCCATTGCATTGAAAGCAAGCACGATCCTCGAAAATCCTCTCTTGCTGTTGCGCCTCTTCCTGCCCCTACTTTTGCTCTATGGGCTGAATTTCCTCATCAGTACGCTGATTGGGCGCTTCTTTTTTACTCGCAAAGATGCAATCGCCCTGGTCTACGGCAGTGTGATGCGCAACCTGTCAATTGCCCTCGCCGTAGCAATGACTGCTTTTGGCCCTGCAGGCTCCGAGATTGCCTTGATCATCGCCCTGGCCTATGTCATTCAGGTGCAGTCGGCCGCCTGGTATGTCAAGTTTACCGATCGGATTTTTGGCGCTGACGAAGCTGCCGTTCTCGTGCCAACCACCCCGTAGGGGCGGTCGCCCTGCCACGGCTAAGATTATGGGTAGGCTGAGGCCCCCAGACAACTTTGCTGTCTGGGGGCCTCAACCTACCCATAATTGTTCGACATTTCCTACTTGCGCGTTCAAAGACTTTACGGTACAGTAAAGACAAAGCTCGTGCAAGTTGTGTGCATGAGCCATGTGCAGTGCAATGCGCTGTGTGCTTATAACCCTCAATTGAGGAGGCTTGATGGCTACGCCCCAACGCCAAAAAGAAAAGTTGAACGGCCTCTGGGTCTCGGATGTCTCAATCCGCCAGCCAGTCTTTATCACGATGGTGATGCTGGCGATTATGACGTTTGGCATTCTCTCGTTCCGTACGACTCCGGTCAATCTGCTGCCCGATATTGATGTGCCTGTCTTTGTGGTGTCGGTAAACTACCCCGGCGCCGGCCCCGAGAGTGTCGCCGATCAGGTGATTCGCCCAATTGAAGATGCCGTCAATACGCTGGCCGGTCTTCGTGACCTGACCTCGAACTCGAGTGAAGGTTTCGGTTTTGTTGTGCTGGAGTTTGAAGCCGGGACGGATATTAATGAGATTGATCAGAATGTCCGTGAAAAGGTCAATGCGATTTTGCCGTCGTTGCCACGCGATGTGCGCCAACCGGTCTTTGAACGCTTTGATCCGAATCAAGCGCCGATTATGTCAATCGCGGTCGCTGCTACCGCCGGTCAGTCGCCGCTTGCCTTGCGCTCTCAACTCGAAAATGAGATTGTGCCGCTCCTGCAGCGGGTTCCCGGTGTGGGCAATGTGGAGGTAAGCGGCGGTGAGGTGCGCCAGATCAATGTGCTGATGGATCTTGCCCGCCTCCAGGCGTTTGGCATTCTGCCTTCGCAAATCACCCGCTCACTCCAACAAGCCAATGCCAATCTTGGCCTCGGTACCATCGAGCAGGGCGATCAGTCGATTAGTCTCCGTGCGCCGTCATTGCTGCAAACCCCCGAAGATATTGCGCGGATCCAGATTACCGGTACCAATTTCCGCATTGGCGATGTCGCTTCGGTGGAAGATGGCGTCGCTCAGGTGACGCGCTTTTCGCGCCTCGATGGCGATGATGCGATCATCCTCAGTGTCCGCAAGCAGTCGGGGAGCAATACCGTAACCGTTGCTGAAAATGTTCGTGCAGCCGTTGAGGATCTTTTTCGTACGCGCTCGGATCTTATCTATACAATTCCACAAGATGATTCCGAGGCGGTGACGGCGTCGGTTATTTCGTCCCTCGAAGAATTAATCTTCGCCTCGATTGCCGCCTTCCTTGTGGTCTGGTTCTTCTTTCGCAATCTCCGCAGTACGATCATTACGATGATTGGTCTGCCGGTGATTCTCATCGGTACCTTCATCTTTATGCCCTTTTTCGGGCTGACAATTAACCTCATCACGCTGCTTGCCCTCTCGTTATGTGTGGGCCTCGTGATCGACGATGCGATTGTCGTCCGTGAAAATATCTTCCGCCGGATGGAACGCGGTGAGACGGCCCGCATCGCTTCATCCAAAGGCACATCTGAAGTGAGCCTCTCGGTGCTGGCGATGACGCTGACGATCGTCGCGGTCTTTGTGCCGGTGACCTTCGCCGAAGGTACCGCTGGCATTGTGTTCCAGTCCTTTGGCGTCGTTATTGCGGTGGCGATTCTGCTCTCGCTCGTCGAGGCGTTTACCCTCGCCCCGATGATGTCATCGAATGTCTTCCCCAATACCAAAATGAAGCCTCACGATACCCACGGTTCCCGCCGCGAGGCATTGCCGGGGCTCGATATTGATCGCCTTCAACAGGAGAACGATGATCGCGATAGCAGCCTGCTCCAGGAGGCAAAAGAAGATCCGGGGCGCATGGGCGCAGCCTATGGCAAATTGCTCGGCTGGACCCTGGCAAGCACCCGTAACCGGATGATCGTTGTTGCCACATCGATCGGTGTGTTGCTGATCAGTGTGGTGGTGGCCGGTGGCCTCAAGTTTACCTTCTTCCCCGAACAGGATCCCCACGAGTTTCTGATGGGCTTCGAGGCCCGGCCCGGTACGACCCTGGCCGAGACAAATCGCCTCGCGCAACAAGCCGAGCAGATCTTGCTCGCCGATCCCGCGGTTGAAACGGTCATCTCAAATGTCGGTTTTTCGGGCAATCCCGAACGTACCGAGTTTTTTGTGAAGTTGGTCGATCGCACGCCGACAATTCCGGTGCAGGAACGCCTGCGTGAGCAACTCGCCTTTTTGCCGCGTCTCTCGTTTGCCCTGCCCAGTTTCCAACCCACCAGTACCGGCGTCGCCGGCCGCGAGTTCCTGGTCAGCCTCCAATCACCTCGTCCAATTAGCGAGATTGCACCGGTTGTCGCCGCCGTCGAGAACGAGTTCCGCCAGATAGATGGCCTGGTCGATCTTGATACCAATTTCCAGACGGGCAAGCCCGAGTTGCAGTTCATTGCCGATCCTGGCCGCATTGGCGAGCTTGGGGTTACCAACGATGATATTGCCACTTCGGTACGTGCCCTGATCAATGGTGAGCGTGCGACGGTGCTCCGTCAGGGCGGGCAGGACTATGATGTGGTGGTGCGGCTGCGAGAAGAAGACCGGACAGGGGTCGAGTCGCTCGGGGCGATCAGTCTGCCTACCCGTAGCGGCACCGTCCCCCTCAGTTCACTCGGCACGATCGAGGTCTCGAGTAGTCCGGTGACGATCCGTCGTTTCAATCGACTCAACCAGGTGCTGATCGGGGCCAATCTCGAAGGCCGCAATCTCACCGATGTCCAGAACGAGATGAATGAGCGCCTGGATGCGCTCGGCATTCCCGATGACGTTGTGGTTAGCTACGTCGGCTTGCTGCAGCAAACCACCGAAGGATTTGACTCGCTCTTGCTCGCGATGGCGCTCTCGGTGCTCTTTGTCTATATGGTGCTCGCATCGCAATTTGGTTCCTTTACCCAGCCCCTGGTGATTATGATGGCCATGCCCTTCAGTTTCATCGGGGCCTTCCTGGCGCTCCGCATCATCGGCATTGACCTCGACATCACCGGGATGATCGGCCTGATTTTGCTGCTTGGTCTTGTGGTCAAGAATTCGATCCTGCTGGTCGATTTTACCAACCAGCTCCGCGCACTTGGCCTTAATAAACACGATTCGCTGCGGCTCGCCGGGGCGATCCGTCTCCGCCCAATCCTGATGACCGCTATCTCGCTAATCGCTGGCGCACTGCCGACCGCGATGGGCATTCACGTCTTTGGTACCGGGCAAGGCACTGAGTTCCGCAGTGGCCTCGCCTGGGTCATCATCGGCGGGATGACCACCTCAACGATCCTGACCCTGCTGGTCGTGCCGACGGTGTACAGTCTGATCGAAGGGATGACCTCGCGCTTCAACAACTGGTTTATCCGCAAGTTTCCCAGCGCAGGTGAACCCGAAGCCCAGCCTGAACCAACGGTCGCCACGGGGGCAACCGCAATCACTCCGACACCACCGGCATCCGCAACGATGCCAACACAGACGGAATCATCAGCCGATTAATGAGCACGTAGGGGCGAAGCACCCGCCCCTGCGCCATCCCAAAGCGGCACCATGGTCACGGGCGAGGGCTTCGCCCGTCGCTAGCACACGATATCAGCGCTAACAACGTACATATATTAAGGAGTGTCTTTCGTGTTACGCAAACTTGTCTTGAGTGGGATGGCAGCCGCGCTGCTCGCTGGCTGTGCCACTACGGCACAGCCCGAAAGCGCAGCTACGCCTGTGCCGACGATAGCTCTGCCCGCGTCTTCGACAGGCAGTAGCCCTGCCCAACCAGATGCCGAGGGGGTGCTCGCCGCCCCGACCGCCGCACCGCTGCTCGCGCTCGGCGTGACTGCGTCGGGCGAAATCGCCCCGAAACGAAGCGCGTCGCTCCTCTTCCGGGTGCCAGGTACCGTCGCCGAGGTGATGGTCGAAGAGGGTATGAGCGTCCGTGAAGGCCAAGAACTGATCCGGCTTGATGTCTCCGAGCTTGAACTAGCCTTGCGCCAGGCCGAAGCTGGGCTGGCCCAGGCCCAGGCCGGCTACGAGCGCCTCGTTGAAGGGGCTACCCCTGAAGAGGTCGCCGCTGCCCGCGCCCAGGTTGCGCAGGCCCAGGCAGGGCTGCGCCAGACTACTGGGAGCGTTACGTCCGAAGATATCGCCGCTGCCGAGGCTGCGCTTGCCAGTGCGCTCGCCCGCCAGGCCGAAGTAGCCGCCGGCCCACGCACCCCCGATCTCCAGCAGGCCGAAGCAGGCGTCGCCCAGGCCCGTGCGAATCTTGAAGTGCAACGGACAAATCTCTCGGCGGCCAAGACCAACGCGCAACTCCAACTCGATATTGCCGCCAATGGTCTGCGTGACGCCCAACAAGCCTATTCAGATATCTACTGGCGCAATCGCGAAACCGAGTTGCAGTTGAGCAAGTTTGGGCTGGAGATCCCGCAAGAGGCGCTGGACGCCGAGCAGCAGACGCTACGGGCGGTGCAAAATGCCGAGACGCGTTTTGCCCAGGCCCAACTCGCCTACGACCAGACGACCCAGAATGAGGTCGAAGGCATCCGTGCCGCCGAAGCGAGCGTTGCCAACGCCGAAGCAAGCCTGCAGCGCCTGCTCGATGGGGCCACCGCCGAGCAACGCGCCGCCGTTGATGCCCAGGTTGCCCAGGCCCGTGCGTCACTCGACCGCTTGCGCGGCGATCAGCGCGCTGGCTCGCTCGACGCCGCCCGCGCCGGTGTTGCGGCTGCCCAGGCCAATCTCGCCCGTGCCACGAGCGATCCGACCGCGGCCACCCTGGCTGGCTCGCTCGCCCAGGTTGAGCAGGCCCGCGCTGCCGTCGAATCAGCCCAACTCAACCTCGGCAAAACCGTGCTCCGCGCCCCCTTCGACGGCACCATTGCCATTGTCAACGTCGAAATCGGTGACAGCGTCGGTGGCGCGGGCTTGCCCGTGGTGCAGATCGTTGATGTCAGCGAATTGCGCGTCGAAGTTAGTGTCAGCGATACCGATGTCGCCCGCGTCCGCGAGGGCATGCCCGCCACCGTCACGCTCGACGCGATCCCAGGGCAAACCTTTACCGGCAACGTCAGTTTCATCGCCCCGACCGCGACGGTCGTTGGCAATGTCCGTACCTTCGCCGTGCGGATCACCCTCGATGAACAGACAGGGCTGCGCGCCGGCATGAGCGCCCGTGTCACCATCCAACTTGATGGCTAAGAAGTGCCTCCGGCTGGGTTTTGGGGGCCTACGGCCCCCAAGAATCTCGCTTGTGCTGGCGCAAACGGCCAACTCCGTTGGCCGTTTGCGCCAGCACAAGCCTGGGGTTTGAGGGCGACAGCCCTCATTATTGAGAAAATCTATGAGTCAAACCCTACGCGAACGCCGTAAAGCATTGCTCCGTGATGAAATTCTCGCCGCGACACACCAGTTGATGGCCGAGCGTGGCTATGCAGCCTTCTCGATGGAGGAACTCGCGGCACGCGTCGGCGTCTCCAAGCCGACGCTCTACAATCAGTTCCCCACCAAAGAGGATCTGGTGGCAACGATGGCAATGCAGCTGATGGAGCGTACCTTTGCCCAGGTCGAGGCGGCGAGCGAGGCGTCGCCGTTGCAGCGTCTCCTCACCTTTCTCCATACAAGTGTGCGCCTGCAAATCGAGCATCGTACCTGCGCGATGCAACTCTGGCTGCCCGAGATTATTGATCTGCTGGAACGCCATCCACGCTCGCAAGACTATCTGGCACGCATTGATGCCCACCTGGTCGCCACGATCGAAGAGGCCATTGCTGTCGGCGAAATTGCCTCCTCGATTGATGTTGCTAGCGTCGTCCGCATCTTCAATGCGCTCAATATCTCACCAAGTATCGGCTGGATCAGCGTCAGCGGCGAACCAGACCCCAAGCGCCTCGCCGATACAGTTGTCGCCGTCTTTCGCCAGGGTCTCGCCCCGCAGGGAACCTGATGTTCATTCGTCAGTAATTTGTGCTCAAAAAAACGATCAGCTTTGATGATCGTTTTTTTGAGCACAAATTACTGAAAGTGCCCCAACATCGCCGAAGCAGCGGTCACATCTGTTGCCGTAAGCGGCGCAGCGAGCCGGGCAAACGCCTTGAGCAACAGGTGCGCCTGATCAGGCGTCGGGAGAGCGTTTGCCAGCACCAGCATTGCCCGTACCAACGCCAGGTAAGCGCGCCCAAAGCCGTCAAGAGGTGCAGTTTGCTCGAGCTCGCCCAGATCGGCCAGCAGATGGTGACGCGCCGCCGCCCAGATGATCACATCAGGCACTTCGGCGATGAGCAGCAAGATGCGCTCGGCTCGTTGCACCAAAAGCGTCGCTTGTTCCATCGGCGGCAAAGGCTCACGCCGTTCGTGCGGCAGTGCCATTGAGAGAGCGGTCGCAGGCAACGCAACGCCGCGCACTTCCAGGTCAAGGCGAGACGGATCGGGCTCGCTTGCTTCTCCAGACGGCGCAGCCGCAGGTTCAAGCGAAGAGCCCGCCCCGGTGTCCGACGACAAGGCAGGGTCAACAAGTTGGCACAGACGCATCATGCCAGCCCGTAACAACATTACAATTTCATTACCATATTGCACCCAGGCCCCGACCTGCATGCGAAAAGGGTCAGGGATATCGCGCGCCCGACCGGCCAGTTCACCCAGACTAACCGTCACCGCATCAGGAAAGCGCATCCGCACCACACGGGCAATGCCGCTATCAATCGCCAGTAACACCTGTGCCTGCACCACCAGTTCAGGCGTGAGTGAACGCGCACGATGAGCCTCTAGATCAAACCCGAGGATCATCATCGCCGAGCGCGCCTCTGGCTCAGCCGAATAACCATCGTGCCCCACAATCCCCGTCGAGGCCACGTCCCACGGCAAGCCCTGCTCGCCAAGCAAACGCCGCAACATCGCCGCCGCCATCGGCGCACGACCGGTATCTGCCGCACCCACAATGAGAATATCTGGCTTTGCCATGCCATGTATCATACCACAACTACCCCCTCGCTCCCAGAAGATGTGCGAGCACGTTGCCTCAACCCCACCCTGGTTGCGACGGGCACGGTGTGCCTGTCGCAACCAAAATTTGATCATTTTGTCAGTTTGTGATATGTTTATCAGGCTGCCTGACCATGAACGTCACGGTGCATGTCTTCATAGCGAAGCGTCGAGCCATGTCTGCTCGTGCTTCCCAGAGCTTCCGAAAGGCTCTACCCAAGGCCGTATGCCCTGTCTGCACCGGCCTGATCCAGGAACGATCGCGGGGTTCGCCCCACCATTACTGACCCAGGAGGTTCTCGTTTGTTGAGTCTACGTGCGACTCTGCCCGGCAAGTTTGTCCTCGGCTCACGTCAACGCATACTCGCTTGCTTCCTGCTGCTGGTTCTGCTCGCAGCTTCCACCCTGAGCCCGTCACCCGCTCAGGCTGCTCAAAGTCTGGTTCTGCCAACCCCGGCTGGCGAATCCTGGCGCATTATTCAAGGTTATGCTTGCGGTACCCACAATAGCTGGGATCGCTATTCACTTGATCTTATTCAGGTCAACGGACCTACCTATGGCGCACCGATCCGCGCCGCCGCCAATGGCACCGTCTGGCATTGGGAAGCCGGCAGTGGAACGCTCATTCTCCATCACGGGAATCAGTTTTTCACGATGTATACTCATCTCCAAAGTGCGGTGGCAACCTCCCGCGGTGTCTTCTTTGAAGCCGGTCAGACCCTTGGCTACGCCGGCGACCGCGGTTCACGCGGTACCCCCCATCTCCATTTCACCGCGTTTACGGCAAATCGTGATGGCTGGAGTGGCAAGCAGTCGATCCCGCTGAAGTTCGCTGAAGGCTATGACCTCCCCGAGATTGGTGGATGCAGCCAGCACGGCGGTAAAGTAATGACCGCCATGGCGCTCCAGCCACCCGAGGTCGTCTTCAGTTCTGAGCTCCAACCCGACACCTGGACAAATCAGGATCTGCGGATCAATTTTACGATCAACTGGGGCGGCGGTGGCCTCAGCCAGGCCTGGAACCAGGAACCTGCGGAGGATCGTCCGATGTTCCCGTCAGTGGTTGATGGCTATGCCCAACTGTCCGATAAGGGCGAAGGCAAGCACATGCTCTATGTGCGCGCCTGGGGACCCGATCGCAAGCAGACCCTCGCCAGTTATGGGCCGGTTGGTTTCGACCAGACACCACCCTCGACACCCATAGCGATCCCGGCCATGACGGTAAAACCGGGGGTCGTGGTCGTGCCCTGGCAACCCGCTGAAGATGCCCTCTCGGGCGTAAACGGCTACCTCGTTTATATCGGGGCCGATCCTGAAGGTACGTCACGCTGGTTTACGCCTGACCCGGTCGTCAAGACCGAGCCGCTCAATCCTGGTGAGTACCTCGTGCGCGTGCAGAGCCTCGATCATGCCGGGAATAGTAGCCCCTGGACGACCATCGGGACAATCACCGTCACGGATGAGTAGTTGGCTGCTTCTCGCCCAGCATGTCAGCCTTGGTGGCAGAGCACTACCTTCCAAGTAAGCCCTTTTCAACCCCTCCCCAGCCCTTCCCGCTGGGGGTTGCACGCATGACATCAGAGCGTGCCGACTGATGGGCTTCCAGAAATGAATCCGTTCGACCAGACCTCACAGGCCTCGCAAACCTGTGAGGTTTCGCCCATGGCGCGTATAACGGATTAAGGACTCCGTGCTCAAGGAGAAACCAGCAAGCCGATGGCCGACCTGGTGGCAGAACGAACAAAAGCTCATCGTTTGGCTGAAAGAACGTGATATGCCGCAGGATGAACGCCCATCGGTGAGCAACTTTCAAGCAACGTGCCATGTGGGCCATTGACAAAAACCCTCGTCTATGATATTTTAGGTATAACTAAAATAAATTTCTGGCATGGCAAATTTGGAGGAGTGTGATGCAGCCTGCGTTGACCATTACTGATTTGACTGTTGCATATCACGAGAAGCCTGTGCTCTGGGATGTTGATCTCGAGGTGCCTGCCAGTACGCTGATGGCGATTGTTGGGCCGAATGGGGCCGGCAAGACGACGCTGATCAAGGCTGCGCTCGGTCTGGTGCGCCCCGCTGCCGGTCAGACGCTCTTTTATGGCCGTCCGTATCGCGAGCAACGTCGCCTGGTGGGGTATGTGCCTCAGCGCGGGAGCGTTGATTGGGATTTCCCGACGAGTGTGCTCGATGTGGTGATGATGGGCCGCTACGGGAGCTTGGGGTGGTTCCGTCGTCCCGGCAAAGCTGAACGCCAGCAGGCTCTGGCCGCCCTCGCGAAGGTGCGCATGGCCGATTTTGCCACCCGTCAGATCAGCCAACTCTCGGGCGGGCAACAGCAACGGGTCTTTCTGGCGCGTGCCCTCGTTCAGGATGCGCAGATCTATTTTATGGACGAGCCCTTTCAGGGGGTTGATGCCATCACCGAGCGTGCCATCATCGATCTGCTGCGCGATCTGCGCGCCAGCGGCAAGACGGTCATCGTTGTCCACCACGATCTCCAAACGGTGCCCGAGTATTTTGATCAGGTCTGTCTGATCAATGTGCGCCGCATCGCCAGTGGCCCGGTCGCCGAGGTCTTTACCGAAGCAAATCTGCGCGCCACCTATGGTGGACGCATTGCCTTCCTTGGGCATGCCGAAGATGACGAAGCCACACCGAGCCGCACCGAGGGTATGCTGAAAGGAGTGGCCGACTGATGGAACTCTTTGCTGATTATACGCTGCGCATGGTGGCCCTCGGGTCGGCTATGCTTGGCATCGTCAGCGGGGTGCTTGGCTGCTTTGCCGTGCTACGCCGTCAGGCGCTGCTCGGCGATGCAATGTCCCATGCGGCCCTCCCCGGCATTGTGGTGGCTTTTATGCTGACCGGGCAACGCGATCCACTTATTTTGATGCTCGGGGCCGCAGGCTCCGCCTGGCTTGCCGCCCTCTTGTTGATGAGTGTGACCCGTACCACCCGCGTCAAAGAAGATAGTAGCCTCGCCCTGATCCTGGCCGTCTTTTTTGGGACTGGTCTCGTGTTACTCTCGTGGTTGCAGCAGCGCCCCGATGCGGCGCAAGCTGGGTTGCGCAGTTTCCTCTTTGGGCAGGCCGCCGCGATGGTGGCCCGTGATGTCCAGGTGATGGTCGCCCTCGGTGTGCCAACCCTGTTGGTCGTTGCGCTCTTCTGGAAGCAGTTCAAGGTGCTCACCTTTGACCCTGAATATGCCGCGAGCCTTGGCTTGCCGGTGCGTGGCTTGAGTGTGCTGCTGACCTCGTTGATCATTGTCGCCATTGTGCTCGGTCTCCAGACCGTCGGGGTTGTGCTGATGAGTGCGATGCTCGTCGCCCCAGCCGCCGCCGCCCGCCAGTGGACCGACCGCCTCGGCGTGATGATTGTGCTAGCGGGATGCTTTGGCGCAAGCGCAGGCGTCGTTGGGGCACTTATCAGTGCCACCGCACGTGGGCTCGCCACCGGGCCAACCATTGTGCTCTGTCTCGGGGCGCTCACCCTGGTCTCGTTTCTTTTTGCACCCAACCGGGGGCTGATCTGGCGCGCCACGCGCAAGATGCAGCTCCAGGTGTAGGCGCAAGGCTTCAGGATTTAACGCAAAGCCGCAGAGGCACGAAGCACTGAAATCTGAAATCTGAAATCTGAAATCTGAAATCTGAAATGGTATAGAGAGAGGGGTGCCACGATGTCGTCAACAATGGAAGTGCAACTCATTGCGATCGTGGTCGCCGCAGCCTGTGCCTTGCCGGGGGTCTTCCTCGTCTTGCGCCGGATGGCAATGATGAGCGATGCGATTAGCCATACGGTTTTGCTTGGCATTGTGCTTGGCTATTTTGTGACTCGCGATCTCGCTTCGCCGTTGCTCTTTGCGGGTGCGGTTGCAACCGGGGTCTTGACGGTCAGCCTCGTTGAAATGTTGACCCGTACCAATCTGATCAAAGAAGACGCCGCTATTGGCCTCGTCTTTCCGGTGCTCTTTAGCATTGCGGTGATCCTGATTTCACGCTACGCGGGCAATGTCCATCTCGATACCGATGCGGTGCTGCTTGGTGAACTAGCATTTGCGCCATTTGATCGCATTACCTGGGGCTGGCTCGATCTTCCCCGGGCCTTGCTGATCGGCAGCATCACGCTCGTGCTCAACCTAGGGCTGATTGTGCTCTTGTACAAAGAGCTCAAGCTTGCAACGTTTGATGTTGGCCTCGCCGCAACGCTCGGGTTCAGCCCGGTGCTGGTGCATTACGGCCTGATGACCGTCGTCTCCATTACGGCCGTCGGCGCTTTTGATGCGGTTGGCTCGATCCTTGTCGTTGCGCTGATGGTTGCCCCGCCTGCGGCAGCCTATCTCTTGACCGATCGCTTGTCACGCATGCTCGGCCTGAGTGTCGCCATTGCCGTGCTCAGTGCCGTGCTTGGCTACTGGTTTGCCCGCTGGTTCAATGTCTCGATTGCCGGTTCGATGGCAATGATGACCGGGGTTGCCTTCCTCGTGGCCTTCCTCTTTGCGCCGGCCCGCGGCCTGGTGGCGCTTGGGGTACGGCGTTCGCGCCAGCGCTGGGAATTTGCCCAGCAGATGCTGACGCTCCACCTGCTCAACCACGAAGGTACCGCCGAGGCCGACGACGAGTGCAGTCGCAACCACCTGAGCCACCATCTCCGCTGGCAACCACGCTTCGCCGCGACCGTGATTCGCCTGGCCGAACAGGGTGGCCTGATCCAGTGCGATGGCATGCGCCTGATGCTCACCGAGCAGGGGCGTCGCCTCGCCCAAGAGGCGAGTCTCCGCTAAGGGAGGGCAAGCTCTCCCTGAACACCCCCCTTAGCTCCAATACTTTTCAAATAAGCTCACGCGAAGACGCGAAGGGTTACGCTCACCTACGCAAAAACCTTTGCGCCTTTGCGCCTTTGCGTCAAAAGAGCCGCCTTCTTTGCAAGGTATTGCCCTTAGCTCATCCGCAAGACAGCAAGCGTAGCATGCAAGCATGGCGCTATGGCGCAACGCCATACTCAACCTCGACATTGAGCAGATAGAGCTGCCCGGCAAAGGTTTCACTATTGGCCGCATTGCCCCGCAGCAGGAAGAATGACCAGAGTGATGTCGCGGCGAGGTTACTGTCGGTCAGGGTGAAACTCTGGCTGTAGATACGGTACCACGACGGGCCACTCGGGAAGGTCAACAAGCTGTCGGCATCGCGCGTTCCTGGATTGGTCAGCCACTCACCCGAACCGGGCGTGTACGTATTGAGCTTGAGCCGCCAGTTGACCGCCCCGGCCCCGTTGCCGCCCAGCGCAAAAAAGACGCGCACCGTCACCGGCGAGGTGCCGTCCCAATCCGCCGGACGCGCCAGATAAAAGCCGGCTTCGTCATTGACATTGGCGGCCCAGCGCAGCGCCAGATCGTTGTCCATCAGCAGATTCGCCGAGTCGAGATCGCGGATCAATGCGGCCGGGCTGATATTCACTGTACGGGTCTGGCTAGCGGCCGTCGTTCCCGCTCCCGTGGCTGCCGGAGTCACGACCTGACGAGGCGTCAGCACGGTGAAGGTAGTGCTGCCCTGCGGGCGTACCGCAACTTCAACATAGACCGCTTGATCGCGTGCGGGCAGGCTCAGCGGGGCGGCAAAGCGTCCCTCAACCACCGTCACATCAGGCAGAGCCAGCGCTTCACCAATCGGCTGCCCATCAGTGAGCGCATCAAAAAGCTGGAACACGAGATCGTACTGGCCCTGCGCAGGAGCGCCACCATCCTCAAGATAGCCCTCGTAGGTAACGCTCGCGTGAGCCGTGGCCGATTCGACGGTGACTGGCTTTTGCAGCCACCCGAACCACGCAACAACGATCGCAAGGCCGGTGAACAAAAGCAGCGCTAGACGGCGTACCATAGCAACAACTCCCTTCTAAGCGAAGGATTTAGAAGATAGCAAAGAGCAAATAGCCGAGTGCATCAGCAATGCGATGCACACCTCTGAACAGTAAAGTTGCTTGAAACCTTTCCTCCAGAAGCGTTAACGCCGAATGATCGGCAGATAGACAACATACGACGGCGGATTGCGCAGATATGCAACTTCTGCATTGAGCAGGTAGAGTTGCCCGGCAAAGGTTTCACTATTGGCCGCATTGCCCCGCAGCAGGAAGAATGACCAGAGGGGATTGTTGGCGAGGTTACTGTCGGTCAGGGTGAAACTCTGGCTGTAGATACGGTACCACGACGGGCCACTCGGGAAGGTCAACAAGCTATCGGCATCGCGCGTTCCTGGATTGGTCAGCCATTCACCCGAACCAGGCGTATACGTATTGAGCTTGAGCCGCCAGTTGACGGCCCCGGCCCCGTTGCCGCCCAGCGCAAAGAAGACGCGCACCGTCACCGGCGACGTGCCGTCCCAATCCGCTGGACGCGCCAGATAAAAGCCGGCTTCGTCATTCACATTGGCGGCCCAGCGCAGCGCCAGATCGTTGTCCATCACCAGATTAGCCGAGTCGAGATCACGAATGAAAGCCGCCGGGCTGATGCTGACACTGCGCGTAAGCACGTGGGCTTGGGCAAGCATCGGCAGCGAACCGGTTGAAATCCTCGACCACCCGAGGCGCAATGATGGCGCAAAGCTTACCGGACGTGACCGCAGATGGCCCTGGAGTTGGTACGTGCCACCACGCATAGAGGATTGAGGGGCGGCATTGCTATCAGCCGAAAAAGCGTGTCCAGGCTGCATCAGCCTGAATGTACCCAAGCCTAGCACCAACCCAAGCAGAACCAGCACGAACAGGAACAAGCGTTGCGGAGCAACCCCTATGCGCTTGAACCGCGGCTCTCGTTTTTCCATATGCGCACTCCTGAGGTTGACCCGTGTAGACGCAACGGCGCAACGGCGCAACGGCGCAAAGCTGCGCATCGTAAGGCAGCGCATGCCTGGTGAGTATAGCATACGGATAGCATAATGAGAACCCAAGTCAAGCGACCGTTACGACTTGGGGACTACTTCTGCCAGCCCCTCTGGGGGCCAGCCGAGCAACTGCCCCCGACAGAGCTGGGCCATCGGCAGTGTACTCACGTCGTAGCCGGCCAGTTCGAGCGGGCACTTGCCCCGGATGCGCTCCTGCGCGTCTTGGGTAAACGGCGTCAGGCGGTAGCACCACTCGAAGACGACCAGATAACGCTCAGCCGTCTCGATACTGTGGAAGCCGCAGAAGTTCTGATAGTGTTGCGCGAAACGCCGGATCACCAACTCCGTCGTGTTGTTGGTCAGCGGGATGCGCTCGCTCTCGATGGCGTTGACTAGCTTCGGCCAGTGGTGCTCCAGACTGGTAAACACCGGCGCCACCTCCGGCTGCGCCGCGACGTACGCCTCTCGCAGCGCCAGCACCCGTGCGTAGCGCCGCTCGGCCGTGCGCTTCGT
>NZ_RYFF01000108.1 GCF_004138165.1 Candidatus Chloroploca sp. Khr17 | reverse complement strand
CGCAGGTCACGAGGGAAGGGAGCGGGAACCGGCAAATCTAGTTGACACCAGGCGGCAAATCTAGTTGACATTCAACAATCGAGAATGGGCGACGCCGCCCCTCGCGTGAGCTGGCGGCTATCCTCGCCGAGCGTCTTGAGGTGCCGCCCGCCGAGCGCCCGGCGTTCCTCAGTCTCGCCCGCGCCACCGGCGCTGAGCCTGCCCCTGCCCCTGCGCCGGCAGTGCCACAGCCCCAACCAGCGCCGCCGCTGATCGGTCGCGCCAGCGAGCTCGAGACGCTTGCCCAGCGCCTCACCGACCCGGCATGCCGCCTGCTCACGCTCACCGGCCCCGGCGGTATCGGCAAGACCAGCCTGGCGATCGCCCTGGCCGCCCGCGTCGGCGGGAGTTTCCCCGACGGCATGCTCACGCTGGCTCTTGCTGGCGTCCAGCGTCCACCTGAAGCGGTGAGCGCTGTGGCCGCAGCCCTGGGGCTGCGCCCCGAACACTATCAGGCGGCAACGGCACAGGTGGTCAGCATCCTGGCCCCGCGCCGACAGTTGCTGGTGCTGGACAATCTTGAGCATTTGCTCAACGACCCTGAGCTTGTGGAGCTGATTGCCGCATTGCTTGGCGGCGCTCCGGGCGTGCGGCTGCTGGTTACCTCGCGTGAGCGGCTGCGCCTGCGTGACGAGTGGGTCTACGAAGTAGGCGGGCTGGCAACTGCCGATGAGGCTGCGGCTTCGGATGCAGTGCTGCTGTTTGTCGAGCGGGCGCGGCGGGTGCAAAGTATTTTCGCATTGACCCCGGCCAACGCCGCTGCGGTGAACCAGATTTGCCGACTGGTAGGCGGCACACCGCTAGCGATTGAGCTCGCGGCGAGTTGGCTGCCCACGCTGAGTCCGGCCGAGATCGCCGCCGAGCTCGAGCGCAGCCTGGAGTTGCTCGACAGCGACGCCCGCGACCTGCCGGCGCGCCACCGCAGCGTGCGTGCGGTATTCGAGGGCTCGTGGCGCTTGCTCAACGCCGACGAGCAGCGCCTGCTGGCCCGGCTGGCCCTGTTCCGCAGCGGCTTCACCCGCGAGGGGGCCGAGTTCGTTGCCGGTGCCCGGCTACCACAGTTGGCCACGCTGATGCAGAAGTCCCTTGTGCGGCGTGAGGGCGAGCGCTACACGCTCCACGAACTGATCCGCCAGTTTGCGGGTGAACATCTGCGGGCCGCGGGCGAGGCTGAGGCGACGGCGCAGCGCTTTGTGGACTACTATCGCTCGCTGGCGGCCCAGATCGCGGCGGGGCTCTCCACCGAGGGCGAGTTGACCTGGATCGGCGAGATCGCCGACGAAGCCGACAATCTGCGCGCAGCCCTGCGTGCGGCGCTCACGCTGCGCCAGGGCGACGCTGGCGCGAGCTTATGCATGAGCCTGTGCGCGCTCTGGGCGGTACGCGGCATGACCCGCGAGGGCCTCCAGTGGGTCGAGCAGTTCCTGGCCCTAGCGCCGCTGTCGGACGCTGCATCAGGGCGGTTGCTGACGATCGCCGCCCTGATGCAGCAACTGCTCGGCGAGTGGGATCGGGCGCTGCGCAGCGCCGAGCAGGCGCTTGCCCTGCTGCCGGCGGACGACGACGCTGCACGGCCGATGGCGACCTACGGT
This sequence comes from Candidatus Chloroploca sp. Khr17, assembly GCF_004138165.1. GTDB lineage: Bacteria > Chloroflexota > Chloroflexia > Chloroflexales > Chloroflexaceae > Chloroploca. Next base: position 4,644 of record NZ_RYFF01000108.1, on the reverse strand, counting down.
GCTGGCCTGGCGGCACTCGACCAGGGCGACTTCAGCAGTGCACGACGCTACCTGGCCGCCAGCCTGGCCTACGCTCACGACAGCGCACAGCGAGCCACCAGTGCTGCGGTGCTTGCGATCACCGGCTTGACCTATTATTTCGAGGGCTTGCCCGACGAGGCGCGCGCCCACTACCGGCAGGCGCTGGCGCTTGCCGAGCAGGACAACCTGGTCTTCATTGTCGCCTACACCACCTACGGCTTTGGTGCCTTGGCCGTACTGGAGGGTGACTCGTCCGGGGCGGCGCAGGTTCGCGAGGCGCTGACGATCTTTCAACGCTACGACTACAAGATCCTGATTGCCTACTGCCTGGAAACCCTGGCCGCCCATGCGGGACTGCTCGACGACCACGAGCGGGCCGGTCGGCTCTACGGGGCGGCTGAGCAGCTGCGCGCCACCCACCAACTCGTCGTGACACCCGGCATCCAGCCGATGTACCGGCGCCTCGCTGCCATCGCCCGCGGCCCCCTCGACGACGTGGTATGGGAAGCAGCCCTGGCGGCTGGGCGACAACTCAGCCAGGCCGAGGCGGTACACCTGGCCCTGGGCGAGGCGTAGCGCAAGCACGCGGCGAAGCCCTTAGCTCGTATGCCACGCCCCCGTACCAGCGCCGGGGGCGTCTCCGGCCAGTCGTTGTAGCTCGTCGGCGTTGCTGCCGGGGGCAAAGAGCAGCAGCAACTGGGCGGGGCTTGGGCTGGGGTTCCAGTAACGGTGGGGCTCGCCGGGGCGGATGAGGGTGAAGCCGCCCGCCGAGAGCGTAATCGTTGCCTCACTCCTGGTCAGCGCCACGATCCCGGCGATGACGTAGTAGCCGACCAACTGGTCTGCGTGCCGGTGCCGCCCCGTGCCCGGGCTGAACGGCGGTAGGGTACAGGCGACAAGCCCGAAGGCTCCGCCGGTCTCTGCGCCCGTGGCGAGGATTTGCCACGTGTGATCGATCTGCTCCATGGCTGTGGCTCCTGATAGTGTTGGTAGCGATGCTCCTAGTGAACCACAGTCGCACGGCGCATACCAGCGACCAGGTGTGACAAAAACCGGGACAGATGGGGCGTTATGGAGGCACGCCGCGTGTGGGCGGTATGTCGTCCATCGTTAGGAGTGACGGTACCGAAGCCCTACTATCGCGTACGATCATAGGTGCATACTCAGAACCCATGCTATACTACAACCATCACCATATGGCTCGTTACCGATACGACAGCTACGATCGCTATGGAATCGTTTTATGCCGTGCTTCGGCGCCGCAGACGGGCCGCCGATCTGACCCAGGAGCAGCTGGCCGAGTTGGTCGGCTGCGCAGTCACGACGCTCCGCTCGCTTGAGACCGGGCGCCGCCGCCCCTCACGTGAGCTGGCTGAGCGTCTGGCAAAGGTGCTCGCCGTGCCCGACGGCGAGCAAGACGACTTTGTCCGCCTGGCCCGGTTGGGCGACAGCGCGGGCTCGCTTTCGCAGGCCACGGTACCGTTCGCCACGATCCAGGCGCAGATACTGGGCGACGAGCAGCGGCGCTACCGTGTAACCCTCCCCGTCAACAGGCTAATCGGGCGGCACCGCGAGCTGGCTCAGGTGAGACAACACCTCACCAATCCAGAGGTACGGCTGGTCACCCTTGTCGGCCCCGGCGGGATCGGCAAGACGCGCCTAGCCCTGCAAGCGGCCGCCGAAGTCGCCGACACGTTTGCCTACGGTGCCGCCCTGGTGCCGCTGGGATCGGTCGCTTCGCCCGCCCACGTGCCTGGCGCGATCGCCGAGGTGCTCGGGCTCACGCTCAGCGGCGTTGCGCCGCCCGAGGTCGACCTGCTGACCTTCCTGCGCGAGCGCGAGCTGCTGCTGCTGCTGGATAACCTCGAACACCTGCTTGGCATTGAGCAAGGCGTTCGGCTGATCAACCTGCTGACCACGCTTCTGGCTCAGGCCCCCCTGCTCCGGCTGCTGGTTACCTCGCGCGAGCGGTTGCGCATCCGCGACGAGTGGATCGTCGAACTGGACAGCCTGACCTTGCCTAGCTCGTCCAGCCACCTGGCGATCGCACAGTCCGACGCCGTTACGCTGTTCATCGAGCGTGCGCAGCAGGCCGGCGCGCAGCTGACTCTGACCACCGAAAACCGCAAGGTGGTCGCGCAGCTCTGCCGTACGCTCAGTGGCATGCCACTCGCGATCGAGTTGGCCGCCGCGTGGGTGAATGTGCTCTCGTGCGACGAGATCGTGCGCGAGCTTGCCCACAACCAGGAGCTCTTGACCAGTAGCGCCCGCGACATCCCGTCGCGCCACCGCTCGCTCCAGGCGGTCTTTGACTACTCGTGGGGCTTGCTCAATGCCGACGAGCGCCGCACCCTGCGACGCCTCGCGGTCTTCCGTGGACCGTTCAGCCGCCAGGCGGCAATGGCGGTGCTGGCCGACGAGCCGGGCCACGCTTTGCCGTCCCTGACCCACCTGGCCCTGCTGGCCTCGCTGATCGACAAGTCGCTGCTGCGCAGCCGCTCACCTGGCGAGCCGCAGACCAGCTACGAGCTGCACGAGCAGATCCGCCAGTACGCTGAGGCGCGCCTTCGGCAGGACGCGATCGAGCACGCGCTGGCCAGACGGCTGCACGCAGCATGCTACGCTGCCTGGGCCGATCAGCAGGAGCCACGCTTGAAAAGCGCCGACCAGCAAGTGACTGTCGCGGCGCTGGGGCAGGCGCTCGATAATCTACGCTCGGCCTGGGAATGGGCGATCGAGCAGCAGGAGGCCGGCGTGTTCCGGCAGATGTGCTACACCCTCGGCTGGTTCGCCGAGTTGCAGGGCCGGAATCTGGAGTTTGCCGATCTTTGCTCGCGCGGTGCGGCGGCCCTGGTGCCCCGGGCCACCGGCCCCAGTGCCAGCCGCGACGACCAGGTCGCCTATTGGCTCCTCACTTCGCTCGAGGGCTGGGCCACCTCTCGCTTCGCTCCGGCTACGGCCATGCCCCTCATGCACGCGGCCCTCGAGCCGCTGCGCCGCCTCGGCGATGACCGAGCCTTGTTCCAGGCGCTGATCACCCCGGCCTATGTGGCGATTTTCGCCGGCGATCATGCCAGGGCACGGGTGCTGCTCGACGAGGCCCTCGCGGCCGCCAGGCGGGCCGATTTTGCCTGGGGCGTGTCCACTGTCCTCGTGATCTTCGGCCTGCTGGAAGTGCTGCATGGCGAGGCCGCCATCGCGCAGCAGCGGCTGGCGGAGAGCCTTCAGGCCGCTCGGGCGTGTGGCGACCCGCGCCTCGTCACCCTCGCGCTCAACTACAGCGGACGGATCGCCCTTAGCCTGGGCGATGCCGAGACCGCCGAACGCTTGTGCCGCGAGGCGCTCACTACGGCAATGGCCCAGCGCGACCGCTACCAGAGTGGGCTCGGCCTGCTGCACCTCGGCCAGATCGCCCAGGCCCGCGCCGACCATCCGGCGGCCGCTTGGATGTTTCAGGAGGCTCTGGTCATAGCTGTCGAGATCAGCGACCGCTGGCTTGAGGCCCAGGTGCTCGGTGCCCAGGGCCGCCTAGCCGCAGCAGGCGGCGACCGCCACCAGGCTACGGCGCTGCTGGCCCAGGCCCTTGCAACTTCCCTCGCCGCGCCAACCGCCGTTAGCCTGGATCTGCTGGCTGACCTGGCCGAGTACGCCGGCGAGCAGGGCTCGGCAAGCGCATTGGCCGCCTTTGCCTACCTGAGAGATCACCAGCTTTCCCGCCCGGCGACCAGCGTTCATGCCGCCCGGTTGCTGGCAACGCTGGCTGCGGCCAGCGACCCCGCCCTTGTGTCCGAGGCCGAAGCCCTGGCTGCCGCACGGGCTGGCGATCATCCTGCGACCTTCGCTCCGCTGTTTGGCGCCACGCCGCACGCGTGAGCGAGCGGCGTGGCAGCTTCGGTCTCACTTATTCAGTTCGGTTCCAGGGTTACGGGCGGATGCAGCCACTGAGCACTTCGACCGCGTCGAGGTCGAAGCCGTCGCCGATCGGGCCGAACTTCGCCCAGTTGCTCACGTCCACCAGCTTGAGATACTGGGCCTGCGGCAGCACCAGGTCGTAAGCCTGATCCTTGTCCGTCGTCTGGCCGAGCAGCGTCCAGTTCACCCCGTCGGCCGAGGCGTAGAGCTTGACCGCCTCGGGGTAGCGGCTCCAGGACCGCCGCGCATCGCCGAAGCTGGTCTCCCAGACCCTGATGTCGGCCTTGCCGGTGCCGTCATTGACGATCGGGTTGGCGAAGCGTAGGGTCAGGCTGCCACCGAAGCCCAGCGAGACGAAGTTCACCGTGTCGTTGCGCTGCGGCAGCCCCAGGGCCAGGGCCGGATTCGAGCGACTGGCCTGCACCGGCTTGCCGTTCTTTTGCCTGCCCTGGGCGAAGTCCTGCCAGCTCTGGGCACCCTCGGCGTAGCAGAGGGCCGGGGTGGGCTGTTCGGTCGGTGGCGCGGCGCTCACGGTCACAGTGGCGCTGTAGGTGTTCGCCCCGCCATCGTCGTCGGCCACACTGGCCCGCACGGTGAGCGTGCCGGCCGTCGTGGGCGTGCAGCTCACGCTTGTTGATCAACGATAATTAGAATTGCCGGCGTTCTGCCTCACGAGAGAATCTTACTTTGTCGGGGTTCGTTGCCTCACGA
>NZ_RYFF01000023.1 GCF_004138165.1 Candidatus Chloroploca sp. Khr17 | reverse complement strand
CGCGGGTACGAGCGGAGCGAGCGGAGCTACGGTGGCCCCGGACGTGACGAGCGTGGCGGACGCAGCGATGAGCGTGGCTACGGCGCTGGGCGTGATGAGCGCGGCGGACGTGGGTACGAGCGGAGCGAGCGGAGCTACGGTGGCCCCGGACGTGACGAGCGTGGCGGACGCAGCGATGAGCGTGGCTACGGCGCTGGGCGTGATGAGCGCGGCGGACGTGGGTACGAGCGGAGCGAGCGGAGCTACGGTGGCCCTGGGCGCAGCGATGAGCGTGGTGGACGCGGCGATGAGCGCGGCGGACGTGGGTACGGTGCTGGACGTGATGAGCGCGGCGGACGTGGGTACGAGCGGAGTGAGCGCAGCTACGGTGGCTCCGGACGTGATGAGCGCGGTGCTTCTGCGCAGAAGGAGTCTCGTCCCGAGTTGCGTGGTAACGAGCGTAAGCAGGGGTATAGTGAGCGTACAGAGAATCTTGAACGAGCAACCGTCTCGCCAGGTGAACAACGTGCGCCTCAACAACCTCGGCAAGATACACCTGAGGCTCCAGCGCAGCAGCAGGATCAAGCGTCGCAACAGGATAGTCGGCGTGAGACCAAGAAACCTGTACGTAGCGCCAGTCCTGTTACCAGGCGAGGCCGGGGCAGTTTCCAGATGCGACCCGGTGGACGTCCCAACTTCGACCTTCACCCAAAAAAATGAGTTTACGACGGTGTAAGCCTGAAGCTAGCGCACCTTGTGCTACACTTATGATGGTGTCAACAGACTGAAAGGAGTGGTCAGTGGAAGCCCACAAGTCATATGTGCGCGATTGGATGACAAAGCAACCGATCGTTGTTGCGCCAGATACCTCAGCTGTCGAGGCATACGAACGCATGCGCGATCGTAACGTCCACCGCTTGCCAGTGGTTGAGTCCGATGGTCGTCTTGTTGGGATGATCACACGGAGCGATATCGAAGGTGTTGTTTCATTTCAACGCAGTGAGGCGGGTTGGCACGAAGCTCGCTTTGCCTTGGCGGGCACAGTGGTTGAGGAAGTGATGACAAAGCAACCAATCAGTGTTCTTGCTGATGCCTCGATGAAAGAAGCGGTGTCAATCCTGCTTCAGCGACACCTGAGTGGTTTACCAGTGGTTGAGAACGACGTGCTTGTTGGCATTATCACTGAAACCGATGTCTATCGTCTGGTATTGAAGTTGTGTGAAGGCTAAGACAGCAATCGAAGGATAAAAAACAATGCTGCCGAGATTATAGTCTCGGCAGCATTGTTTTTTTATCCTTCGGGCAAGGGAGTTGGTTCCGGCGCTGGCGGAGGTTCCGGTGGTGGCGGAAGTTCTGGAGCCGGTTCTGGAGCCGGTTCCGGTGCGGGCGGTACCTCCTCACCCGGCGGTGGTGGTGGTGGAACCTCCTCGGGCTCAGGCGTTGGTGTCTCGCGTGGGAGCGGACGACCATCAGGGCCAAGATCGGCAGGATTGGCTTCAAAAATATTGGGCCAGGGCCGGAACTTTGTTTCAAACGTACGGCGCTCAGTGGTTTCGCCATCGCGCTCAATAATGCGGGTAAAGTTGATCGTCATGCCACCGCGTGCGGTATCGCTCTGGCGCATGCGGCCCCGTGGCTGTTCAGGCACCGCAACATAGACAGGCTGGCTTGGGGCTGGCAGGCGATCTGTAATTTCGGGGCCAGCGAGGCGAACCGTGCGCCCGTCGTCTGTGCCGTAGATACGCACCTCGGCCAGCGCACGGTTGGTATCAACATTGGTCTGGATCAAGATCCAATTCCCTGTATCGTTAATGAATTTGAAATCGAGGGCACCGGTGAAAATCGCGGCATCCATCCCTGGACCATTGCCATACTCACCGAAGCCATATTTGTCATACCAGCTGATATAGAACGAATGGCCCCAGCGTTCGGTGATGGGCAAGCCAGCCCAGAAGGCGGCCCGGAACATCGTCGTCGAGTCTTGGCAGATGCCACCGCCCCATTCAAGCTGGGTACGATTACGGACAATCGCGTAGCCTTCAACAAAACCATTCGAGGCATCAATGCGCCCGATCGTATTATTGAACGAGAACTCTTCATCAGGGGCGACCAGAACCCCATCGAGCAGACGCATCCCGGCCTGGATATTGGTAATGCGGTAGGCCGCCGAGCCACTGAAATCACTGCGGCCAACTGACAGCAACTCACGAAGGCCCAGTTGTCCGAGATTAGCGGCGGTCACTGGAGCGGCTGTTTCGCGCATCGGCAAGTTTACATTGCGTTGCCCATCGGCCTTGAACAAGGCACTCGTGACCATTTCTTGTGCTACCACCGCATCAAGGCGCTCTCCATTCGTCCCTTCGCGAGTGATGCGCAGATCGCCACCATTCCAGGCTACCCGCGGATAGCGGCCAACCTTTTCGGTCGTCGCGCCAATCTGCTCGAGGGCAGCCTTGATGAGATCCTGATCGAGGGAGACGGCTAGCGTATCACCTTCAGCCCCATTCACCCGTTCAATGCGAACCAGGCGCGCAATATCTTCGCGTGACCAGACAAATGGTGTTGTCCATCCTTCAACCGTCAAGGTCAGAGGGGCAGCGAGCAGTGCATCAATGGTTGCCTGAGCCTCTTGCACCGCTACGTCGCTCAAACTTGGCTGGAGCGTGCGTGTACGCAGGGCGATCATCTGGGGATCAAGGGCCTGGATGGCTGCGGTAATCTCTTGCAGGGTATCGCCTACCAGTACCTGTTGGCCGGTCGCTGACGGTGCGGTCGCAAGGGTCGTTCCATTGAGGGTCAGGGTTGCATCAATGGCAGGTTGCTCAACCTCGGCGACCCGCGCAAGCAGGTATTCCTGCATCCTGGTCTGATTCACCGTCACGTGGAGTGGCAGTTCAACACCTTGCTCATAGATCGCCAGGAAAGAGCGCACGTTGGTGAAAACCCCTTGATCGCGGCCAAGTGCCATCGCCTCGGCAACGGCTCGTTCTGTCTCGAGGCGAACACCTAGTTCGGCCATCGTAGGCATCCACGTCTTATCGCCATAGGTAAGCACCACAGGCTGAGCCAGGAACGAGGCAAACCGTGCTTGGATCGCCTCTTCAGCCTCGGCGACGGTCAATTCACCGACCTGCACCCCGCGAATGCTGACATTCGGATAGATGCGCCCGTCGTAGCTCTGATTCAAGAAATAAAGCCCGGTGCTCGTCCCAATAATGGTAAGCAATAAGAGGCCGACCAGGGCGACGATGAGCATCCGACCGCGGCGACGGGGTGGTCGGGCTTTTGGCCGGGTTCTGGCTTCCGGCGCGGTCACCTGAGGGTCAGCCGACCAGTCGGCCCCCTCAGGGATGGCGGTCATACGATACAACTGATCCTGGCCATCACCAGTTGTTGAATGCGACGATGAAGGAAAATCAACCGACACCGAAACCTCCTGAGCCATAGTCAGGGCACACATATCCCCTCTTACGCACTATACGTGGAGCGAGGGAACCTTGTCAATGAGGATTGTCTGATGAACAGGTCTGTCGAATATTTCTATATCAGACCGTTCATTATAGGGTAGAAAGCTCTATGTTACAATTCTCATTGTAACATAGAGTACGCTGCTATCCCCGCGTATGTGGGGGAGGTTGGGGCTTGCGACCAGCAAAACATCGGATGTTTAGGGTGGCAGCGCTCAACTGAATGTGTATGAGTACGTGTTCAGCCTGCTCCTGGGAGCGCGGGCGGCTCGCCCGCATCCTGACCCGAGCGGGCGAGCCGCCCGCGCTCCCAGGGTGGTGCTTTACCTTTACCCCAAGTGTGAACAGATACGTGTATGAGGCCGCAGGCCCCAAGAATCTTGCTTATCCTGGCGAACGGACAACAGGATAAGAACGGGTTTTAGGGCGATAGCCCGGCAGTGGCAGGCATAGCGATGATAGGATCACTGCTTCATCAGCGCATTGGGCGTTATGAGACAAAAGCGTTGCTTGGCCGCGGGGGTATGGCGGCGGTCTATCGTGCAACTGATACGCTGTTGCAGCGTGATGTTGCGCTCAAGCTACTCTATCCACAGTATGGCGACGATCAGGCGCTGGTGGCACGTTTTACGCGTGAGGCGATTACCGCGGCGAGCCTGGAACATCCTGGCATTGTGGCGGTGTATGATGTCGGTGAGCACAATGGGTTGACCTATATTGCGATGCAGTTGTTGACCGGGCGTACGCTGCAAGAGTATCTGCAGGAAGTTGGTACGGTCGATTTGCCTGCGCTGGTTCAACTGCTGGAACCGCTTGTTGAGGCGCTCGACTATGCCCATCGGCGTGGTGTGATCCATCGGGATATCAAACCAGGCAATATTTTTCTCAGTACGACACCCGAAGGCCAGCGAGCGGTCTTGACTGACTTTGGCATTGCGCGACAACTTGACACCCCTGGCCTGACCACGACCGGGATGTTGCTTGGTACGCCCGATTATATGGCCCCCGAGCAGATCGCTGGGCGTGCTGTTGATGCGCGGGTTGATGTCTATGCCCTTGGCATCGTGATCTTTCGGGCCTTGACGGGGCGTCGGGCTTTTGAAGGGACGACTCAGGATGTGTTAATGGGCCATCTCTATGGTCAGGTGCCGGCCCCTTCGCGCGTGAATCCCGCGTTGTCGCCTGCGGTTGATGCTGTGGTTGCCCAGGCAACTGCAACTGACCCGGCGCAACGCTTTGCTTCGGTCAAATTGCTCTTGGCTGCGCTGAAACAGGCTCTGGCTACGTCTTTGCTGTCGTCTGCTCAACCGGCGTTCATTGGCGCTTCACCACTGGGCGGGGTAGGCTCGCCAGTTGGAGGGCTGCCCCCGCTTGCTTCGTCTGACCGTGAAGCGGCTACCCTCGTTGCCCCAGGCGTACCGCAGGTACCGAACCAGGATGCGCGGCATATGTCTGGGCCAGGCGACGATGATCAAGGCATTGCCTTGACGCGACCCTCGGCGCAGCGGCGGGTTGTGCGCCCACCAGGGACACCGGCGCGTGGCTCGTTTGTTACGATGCTGCTGGTGTTCCTGGTCGTGATGATGACCTTGCTCGCCGGAGGGGGTCTCTTTGCCTTCTGGTCGGTCTTGGCCCAGACCAATCAGGGAACTCCTCCCCCGTTGCCACCAATCGTTGGTGACGCAACGTCCCTTCCTGTGGCGACAGGAGAGGCGTTCGCAACGGCGACGGAACCTGCCTCAACCGCTGAACCATCGCCCGAGGTTCCCACCGAGGCTCTTGAGCCAACAGGCGTGCCCGCTCCCACGGGTATGCCTGAGCCGACTGACGTGCCTCCTCCCACGGACATGCCTGAGCCGACTGGCGTGCCGGTGGCTACCGGTGCGCCCGAGCCAACGCCTGCCCCGGTACCGACTGAGGCGCCACTCCCAACGCCGGTGCCGACGACCCCGCCAGTGCCGACGGAGGTACCGGCAACACCAACCGAGGTTCCCGTAACGCCAACTGAGGTTGAGCCAACACCGCTGGCGGATTGCCCGAATGGTTTGCCGGTGCGGGGTTTTGGTAAACTGTATGCCGACAATGTCGGGGTGCGCACCGGGCTTGGTTGTCCAGTTGCCCCTGAAAGTGCCGGGATTGCTGCCCAACAATTCTTCGAGTCTGGTACCATGTATTATTGGGATCTCACGAATCGTGATATGAAGCGGGATCATATTTTTGTCTTTTATGGTACCAATGGGGGCAACTATACCCAGTTGTCGGCCCAGGAAGTCGCTGATCTTGGGCCAGAACCAACCCCTGGAACTGACCCGAATCAGCCGGTGCGCGGCTTTGGGCGGGTCTATTTCCATAAGAGCGGTGTGCGCGAGCAACTTGGTCTGCCAACGACCCCCGAGTTGGAGTTAAAAGGTAGTCAGTTGGGGGTGATCCAATTCTTTGACCGTGGCTTGATGATCTGGACCCCTGATTACCGGCCAACCGGGGGGAGTAGTATTTTCGTTCTGTACGATACCGGTCGCTTTGAGCGTTTCCATGATAGCTTTGTCGGCTAGGGTCAATACTTTTCAAAGAAGGACGAGAAGAGACCTCACAGGTCTTGATGCTGGCGTCCCAATGCAGATGAGCAGAGCTGTGAGGTCTTATTTGGAAGATATTGGGGCTAGGGTGAGACAAGAATTGCTCGGGCTTTGGATAGTGGTGGTGTGCTGATGCGTGGAGTGACACAGATATGATCCAGGTAGCCTATACCCAACAAGCTGTTGCGGCTGGAATGGCTTTGCTCCCGCTGAAATTGACCGCCCCTACCCCACGGAGTCACGCGTTGTTACGGCCTGATCTTCAGGCGCTGCTTGCCGAGGTGCGTTTGCGCCCGGTGACGCTGGTCGTGGCCCCGGCGGGCTATGGCAAAACGACGCTGCTGGCCCAGTGGATTGCTGATCTTAGGCGAACCGGAGCTGCTGTCGCATGGCTGGGGCTTGAGACCGATGATCAGGCTCCGGCGATGTTGCTGGCCTATCTTGTACGGGCGTTTCAACGACTCTTGCCCAATGTTGGTGAAGAGTCATGGCGTATTCTGCACTCGGCAGTTGATCTGGAACGCGACTGGCCGCTGGTGGCCGGGGCGTTGTTGAGTGATCTCCAGAATCACCTGACGATGCCGAGCTTTTTGGTGATCGATGATTATCATCAGATTGCGTCTGGCCCGATTACAAATGTCCTGCTTGCCTATCTGCTCCGTGCGGCACCTCCGTCACTGCATGTGGTGATTGCCTCGCGCCGTCGGATTGAAATTCCCCCGTTATTACGGATGCGTGCCGAGGGGTCGCTGGTTGAGGTTGAACAGAGTGATCTTTTGTTGACCAAGGACGAGACGGCTGAGCTGGCGGTGCGGGTTGGGGTGACGTTGAGCGATGAAGAACTGGATCTCTTGCTTGAACGGACGGCAGGCTGGGTGTTGAGTGTCCAGATGGCTGTGCGTACCCTTGTACGCCATGCTCCCGCCCAACGCCTGATCTACCTCACCAACCTTGATAGCAATCAGCGCAGCCTCTTTGATTACCTGGCGTCTGAGGTGCTTGGGAGTCTGCCGGCGGAGGTGATCGATTTTCTTGCGCGCGCCGCGTTGACCGAACAGTTTGATGTGCATCTGCTGGATGAAGTTTTAGCGCGGACTGATGCGCAGGATCTGCTTGAGCGAAGTGTGCAGATGGGCTTGCCGCTGGCTGAGGTAGAGCCACATGCGATGCCGACGCATACCTATCGGTTCCATCCCTTGTGGCGCATGCTGTTGCGTGAGCGGGCCGAGCAACTTTTTGATGCCGAGACCCTTGCGGCCCTGCATCAACGGTATGGCGCGGCCTTTGAGCGTCTAGGCATGCTTGAAGCCGCGATGAGCCATTATGCGGCGGCTGGCAATGATGAGGCGCTGGTGGGTGCCTTGCGTCGGCGAGCGTGGCCGTTGATTGATACGCCGCGTCGTGATAGTATTCGTGCCTGGCTTGAGCGCTTACCTGCCGCGCAACGTGAGCATGATCCTGAATTGTTGCACATGTGGGGCTGGAGTATGGCGTCTAGTGCGCGCGACCAGGCCCTGCAGGCGATCAGCCAGGCAGCTGAACTCTATCGGCAAGAGGGCAATTATCAGCGTGAACTGCGCGCCCTGAGTGACATGGCTTCGTTGATCTTCTGGGAAGATCGCCCCGGCGACTTTGCCGGGGTCTGCATTCGTGCGGTACACTCAGCGAATCATGTGCGTGATGCCTGGGCCCGAGGGGCGGCTCTGGCTTCGACGGCAGCCTTGCTCTATAGTCGGGGGCGCTATGCGGCGGCGTTGCGGGTGGCCGAACATGCGTCGCATCATCCGCGGAGTGTCTTCTGGCAGTGGCTGCTGGCGATGATTGTTGCCTCGATCCATACGCAGCAGGGCTATCCCGATGCGGCGATTGTGGCGATTACGCAGGCGCTTGAAATGCCCCAGGTTGATCGAGACGATCGCCTGCACCAGAGTCTGGTCTTGCTCAAAGCGCTGGCGCTCTATCAGCAGGGCCGCATCAGCGAGGCCGTCAACATGGCTCTTGATGCCCATCGTCGCCTGAGTGCCTATGCCCAAGAGAGTGTGATCGGGGTGAGTGGGGCCTATCTGGCGTTGTTGCTGGTTGAGCAGGGGCGTCTCGATGAGGCGGCCACGTACACGGCGCGTGCCCGGAGTGCTGCGCATACGAGCGGCACGGCGTCGTTGTTGGCCCGTACGCAGGTGATTGATACGTATACCTGTTTGCAGACTGGTCAGGAGGCTAGCGCTGCCGCCGCCGCGCTGGATCTGGTGCGCCTCGCTCGGGTTGTTGGCGAGGATCAGGTCGAGAGTCTCGCTGCCATGCGTACGGGTAATCTGCCAAATGCAGGCCCACTCGCTCTCTCGTCCTTTGGTACGCACGATCTCTGGTTGCAACTCTACCTGTTGGTGACGCTTGGCGAAGGTGGCGAACCTGAACGTGCGGCGTTGCTTGCCAATGACCTGACTTCCGAGATGATCCGGCGTGGGGACGGGCTCTTTCTGGCGGCAGCCCAGATCTATCGTTCGTCACTTGCGGCCCGTCGCGGGGTGGAGGCGGTACGCTTGAATGCGCTCCAGAGTGGGTGGGAGTTGTGTGAGTTGCACGGCTTCTGCTTTTTGCCGGCTTTGCCCAACCATGTTGTGGTTGAAGCCGTTATTGGCGCGATTCGCCTTGATCTTGCCCCGAATGCGGTGCGTGCGGTGCTTGCGAACCAGTTGCACGACGAAGCTCCGGCGTTGCTGCTGAGCATCCTGGATCGGCAGCAGCCACCGGCGATGCGTGCCCGGATTGCCGGGTTGCTTGGGGATCTTGGGGCTGCTACGGCCTATGCCGCGTTGCGTTCGATGGCCCGCGACCGTCAACCCCTCGTGCGTCGTGCCGCCGAGCGCGCCCTCGAACGCCTTGTCTATCGTCCCACGTATCGCCTGCATATTCGGACGATGGGGGCTTTTGGCGTGTGGCGAGGCGAGATAGAGATCCGTGATCGGGATTGGCGAAGCATCAAGGCCCGCCAGTTGCTCCAACTTTTGCTGGTGGAGCGTGGGCGGATGTTGCCCCGCGAACGCATTATGGATATGCTCTGGCCCGGGTTGGAGGTTGAGTCGGCGGCGAATAATCTGCGGGTTACGTTTAGTCGTTTGATCAAAGCGATTGAACCACAACGACCAGATGGTGCACCTACCTACTATATTCTGCAACAGGGTGACACCTATGGCTTCAATAGTGACAGCGATCACACCTACGATGCAGCTGAATTTACGGTGGCAGTGGAAGAAGGTCGGCGTGCCCTCTATTATCAGCAACCCGAAGAGGCTATGCAGGCCTTCCGGACAGCGCTTTCGCTCTATGGGGGCACCTTCTTGCCGGATTGTCTCTACGAGGATTGGTCTGTTGTCGAGCGCGAGCGCTTGGGGTTACTCTTTACCGAAGCTTCGCTCAACCTTGGCAAATTATTGATTGCCGACGGGCGTGCGCATGAGGCCATCGGCCTGGCATGGCGGGTGCTTGAGCATGATAAAGCCCAGGAAGAAGCGTATCAGTTGCTGATGCGTGCCTACAGTGGTCTCGGTGAACGGACAACGGCGTTACGACTCTATGCACGTTGTGTGGCTGTTCTGGCTGATGAACTTGGTGTTGAGCCACTCCCCGAAACGGTTGAGTTCTATGAAATGATCCGCAGTGGTGCATGAGCGTGCTCCTTTGCACTGGCTATGTCGCTGCTCAGGGTGACGAGCGGATGGTGCCCTGATGTGGTGGCATGCGAACCCTCGTTGGAGGGTTACGGCAAGGATTGGTTTTGCGGTGGATGCTCAATCTCGAGCAGAAATTCGCGCATGGGGCAGAGGTGTTCACTCATAAAGGTAATCGCCTGGGCTATTTCGTTGATCTGCTGTTCTTCGCCACTGGCAACGTGCTGAATGCGCCCACGCCATCGTTCGGGTAGCTGGGCTTCGTCAGATGGGACGACGATGCGTAGCAGAAATGACTCGACCCTACGTGTACTCATAGAACTTCCCCTGTGGTGACTGCCTCTGGTAACTAAATCATATATCGTGCTGGCGTTTGTATCCTAATTGCTGGTGCCTTGCGCATCGGGTGTTTAGATGCCTTGCCTTTCCCGACCCTCTGGGAAGATCCGCGCTGCGCAGGAATCCTTGCTCTTAGGATACAATCTACCTGTAACGGTGGTATTACCAGGATGAAGGTGTGGGAACGCTGCTGTTTCCCACAAAGCAGAGTGAGAGGTTTTTGTGAAGGCAACAATTGCAGTTCTGGCGGGTGATGGGATTGGGCCTGAGGTCGTGGCCGAGGGTGTGAAGGTGCTGCATGGCGTTGGTCAGGGCTTTGGGCATACATTTGCGTTGCCCGAGGCGTTGATTGGCGGCATTGCCATTGATGAGACTGGGGTTGCCTTGCCGCCTGCGACGGTCGAGACGTGTGTGGCGGCTGATGCGGTGCTGCTCGGGGCGGTGGGCGGCCCAAAGTGGGACGATCCGACGGCGAAGGTGCGCCCTGAACAGGGCTTGCTGGGCATTCGCAAAGCGCTGGGCCTCTTTGCGAATCTGCGTCCGGTGACGGTGCATCCGTTGCTGGTTGATGCGTCGCCGTTGCGTCGCGAACGCCTGGAGGGGGTTGATCTGCTGGTGGTGCGTGAACTGACTGGCGGGATCTATTTTGGTGAGAAACGGCGTGAGCGCGATGCCGCTGGTGAGTGGGCAAGCGATCTCTGTATCTATAGCGAAGCCGAGATTGTGCGTGTGGTGCGGGTCGCGGCTGAACTGGCGCGCAAGCGTCGCGGCCATCTGACGCTGGTGGATAAAGCCAATGTCCTGGAGACGAGTCGGCTCTGGCGGAGTGTGACGACCCACTTGATGCAGACCGAGTTTGCCGATCTTCAGTTTGATTGGATGCTGGTTGATGCCTGTGCCATGCATCTGCTGCGGCGTCCGTCAGATTTTGATGTGATTGTCACCGAGAATATGTTTGGCGATATCCTGACCGACGAGGCGAGCATGCTGGCCGGCTCGATGGGGATGCTGCCGTCGGCCTCGCTTGGCGAGGGCAACAAGGGTCTCTATGAACCGATCCATGGTTCGGCCCCGGATATTGCTGGTCAGGGCAAGGCGAATCCGCTGGCAATGATTTTGAGTGTCGCGCTCTTGTTGCGCCACTCATTAGGCCTGGAAGACGAAGCCCGTGCGGTTGAGGCAGCGGTGAGTGCGGTGCTTGAAGAGGGATTGGTGACGGGTGATCTTGTTCGTCCTGGTCAACAGCCTCAGACGACGGCTGCTGTCGGTGATGCGGTGGCGGCGCGCCTGGTGATGTACGCCCAAGCCAGGTAAGTTGGTTAGGCCCCCCCGCGGGAGACCTGCCAGGTGTGCGCCGGGCAACCTTTCCGGCATCCAATGGAGTGCTGCGGCGCACACCTGGCAGGTCTGACGGCTCCCTGAGCTTTTCCAATCTTTCTCTCATCAACTTGTGGTATAGTCTCTGCGAGAACAGGTTTATGAGGGAGTAGATCTTGACTGACGATCAATCAAAAGAACCCGGCTTGGAGCCGGATGGGACGCCGGAGCATGATGCACCTGGGGCAGATCAGGGCACGTCACGGCGAGGGTTTGCGTATGATGGAAGTGGGCGTTCGACCTCGTATGAGGACGAGACAGATGATGCGCCTGAGCCAGAAACAGGTGGCTCGTCGCGTCCACCTGTGGCAATCATCTTGGTTGCGCTTGTAGTGCTGATTGCAGTTGGTGTGGGCATCGCTTTTCTGATGTCACCCCAGACACCGACGGAAACGGCACAGGTGACACCAACGGTTGAAGAGCTTGCCCCGGAAGGTTTGCCCGAAGGGGCGTTGCCTGAACAGATGCCCTTGCTGACCGCGATTGGCAGTGCCGATAGCACTGAAGTGATTGTTGAGGTAGGCGAAGGGGTGATCACGCGAGGCGATTTTGTTCGGCTCTACCAACCTGGTTCCGAGCCTGCGCCGCTGCTTGAGCAGTTGATCCAGATCGAACTGGTGGTGCAACAGGCGAGCCAAGAGGGGGTTGTGGTTGATGAGGCTGCGATTGATCAGCAGGTGGAAGAGATCAAGCAATCGCAGGCTGGTGGGGACGATGCCCTCTTTCAGGAGTTTCTCGTGGCGGTAGAGGTTGGTGACGAGGCGAATCTGCGTCGTCTGTTGGCGCGTGATTATATTGTTGAACAGATGATCCTCGAGCATACGGTCGCCGAGCAGGCGCGGGCACGCCATATTTTGCTTGCCAGCAATGGTGTGACTGAGACCACCGAGCTCAAGGCCGAGGCTGAGGCTCTGCTTGTGCAGTTGAATGAGGGTGCCGACTTTGTTGCGCTGGCTGCCGAGCGTTCGGATGATCCTGGCTCGAAAGATGCTGGCGGCGAATTAGGTTGGGCCCCGCGTGGGGTTTTTGTGCCCGAGTTTGAAGAGGCCATTTTTAGCATGCAGGCTGGCGAAATTCGCCTAGTCGAGAGTGACTTCGGCTGGCATATCATCCAGTTGCTCGACGAGGCTCAGGTGCGTCCGTTTGAGAGTGCTGATTTCCTTCAGTCGACGGGGGGGCAACAGGCCTTTGCCGAGAGCTTTATTCCCTGGATTGAGGAATTGCAGGCGAACGCCGAGGCAAATCAGTTGATCAGGATCATTGTCCCTGCGGATCAACTGGTGAGTTTGCCCGAGACGCAGTGAGTTTATGAGCAAACGAAAAAAAGCCAGCTATGCTGGCTTTTTTTCGTTTGCGCTTGATGCTCTGCACCTATTTCCGGCGGATTAGTCGGATCAGCGGCAGGCCAAGGCCAATGCTCATGAGGCCGCCGAGGGCAAAGACGGAGCCCCAGCCGAGGTTCAGGTCGAGCATCCAGCCAGCGACAACCGGGGCAAGGATCGTTGCGCCAAAGCCAATGAAGGCTTGAAGTGCCTGGGCTGAGCCGAGGCGTTCACGGGGGGCGAGTTCGGTGATCGCGGTCGAATAGATGGCCGAGTCGGCCGAGATGAGAAAGCCGTAGAGACACCCGATAGCGACCAGGAACCCCCACGATGCGCCACCGAGAAAGCCAAAGCCGAGCGAGATGACCCCACTGGCGAGCGCGATGCTCAGGGCGGCCTGGGGACGCCCGATGCGATCCGAGAACCAGCCGCCAAAGAAGACCCCGGGCATGCCAAGCCCGGCCATCAAGGCGGCCCATTGACTGCCTTGGGCGGTTGCTTCGGTTGGTTCGAGCCCCTGGGCAACCAGGGCTGCTGCGAGAAACGCCGCCATCCAACCACGTGAAATATAGAGTTCCCAGGCGTGCCCGGTATAGCCAAGGATGGTGCGGGTAACGGGCCCCTCGCGTAAGACCCGCGGATCAAGGCGCCCGCTTTGGCCTGTCGGGGCGGCCACCCCACGGGTGGCAACGAGGGCGAGGGGCAGCGCGATGAGCGAGAGCAAGCCGAGCAGCAGGGCGGCCTGGCGCCAGGGCATCCAGCCGAGCAACATGCCACTCGCCCAGAGCGAGATCGCCCCCCCGAGGTAAAACGACGACACGTACGAGCCGACAAAGAGGCCACGACGTTCAGGCGGGGCACTGGCGGCTACGACGCGGGTTCCGGGCATATAGATCCCGGCGAGGCCCAAACCCGCGACGAACCGAATCGCCGAGGCACTCCAGATATCGTTTGCGCCAAATGGGAAGAGGACAAAGGCGAGGCTGGTGGCGATGGTGCAACCCCCGATCACCACCCCAGACGGAAGGCGGTCGGTCAGGGGCAAGATGATCAACACACTCAAGACATAGCCAGCCTGATAGGCGGCAAAGACCCAGCCAATCCCGGCGGCACTGGTTGCCCACTCGTCACGGAGCAGGGGCAGCGCGGCGGCAGTAAAACTTGAGGGCAAGAGCGCCAGGGCGAGCACCGGCCCCAGCAAGTGGGTACGCCGGTTCAATAAAACAACCCTGAAAGCCCATAGTAAAGCGGAATGCCGATGGCGAGATTAAAAGGGAACGTAATCGCGAGCGAAGCCGTCAGGTAGTAGCTCGGATTGGCCTGGGGCAACGCGATCCGAACGGCAGCGGGGGCCGCGATATACGACGCACTGGCTGCCAGGGTGCCAAGGACGACGGCCCCGCCAGCCGAGAGCCCGACGATGCTGCCAAACCAGATGCCCAGGGTGCCATTGATAATCGGCATCACGATGCCAAAGACGATCAAAAAAGCCCCCACCTTGCGGAGATCGCGGAAACGACGCGCTGCCACCATGCCCATCTCGAGCAAGAAGAGAGTCAGGACACCACGGAAGGGATCAACAAAGAGGGGTGCAACCTGGGCGAGGCCGTCCTTGCCCGCCAGTGTCCCGATCACCATGCCGCCGAGCAAGAGCAGAATGCTTTTGCCGGCAAGCAATTCACGAAAGACCTCGCCCCATTCACCGCGCTGGCCCAGGGCAACCCGAGCAATCAAAAGGGCGACGATGATGGCAGGCACCTCGAGGATGGCCACCAACGTGGGCATAAACCCCTCGTAGGGGACCTCAAGCACCTGGAGAAACGTCTGGACGGCGGCAAAGGTCACGGCTGAGACCGAGCCATAGTGAGCCGCGAGGGCGGCGGCATCAGCGATCTCGAACTTGCCGAGGCGGCGTAAGACGACGTAGGCCACAATAGGAATCAGGATACCCAGGGCCAGGGTTGCGAGCGCTGGACCCCAGAAAGAGCCAAGGGGGGTCTCGGATAGCTCAGCCCCTCCCTTGAGGCCGATCGACAGCAACAGGTAGATCGACAAACCGGTATACAGCTCTTCAGGGAATTTCAAATCACTCCGTACCAGGGTTGCAATGACCCCGAGCACAAAGGCAAGCACCATCGGCGAGAGCAAATTGAGGCGTACCAGATCGAGGATCTCCACATCAACTCCTTGTTGCGAACACCAGGGTGGTGAGGGTAATAATACTCTGAGCCTCGCATCAGTGCAAGTAACGGTGCTGGTACAGGTATGCTATACTGCTAGCGGCAGGTGGAAGGAAGCGGATTGCTCAGGCGGAGGGACGCAGCGTGACCACGCATGATCCAGAAGTAACAGTAACGCCAACCGTTACTTTTGTTGTTGCTGAACGTGACGATCTCGAGAAGCCCTATCGGGTTATTATCGAAAATGATGATGTCACGCCAATGGATTTTGTTGTGGTGATACTGCGCATCTTTTTTGATCTGGAATTTGATCGATCAATGAGTATCATGTTGACTGCGCACCACGAAGGCCGTGCGCTGGTGACGATTTTGCCCTTTGCCGAGGCGCAAGAGCGCATCTACAATGCCCATCACACTGCCCGCGAAGAAGGTTACCCCCTCACATTTTATCTTGAGCCTGATGTGTAGAGCATGGATAGGGCTTGTTCTGGCTCGTCACTTCACTAGCTGTCTTAGGGAGGAACGATGTATCGGCCACGTTTTGCCGCCATCGGACTGTGTCTGTTGATCCTGCTGACGGGTTGTACCTCGGCTGCCCCTTCGCTCGCCGTCACTTCCACGACGGTACCCACGTCTGCTGCTGCTGCGGCAACCCCGGTGCCTACTGCGACCCCGTTACCGGTTTTTGCCGTTGGTTCGTCACTCGGTGGGGTTGACGTGGGCGGGCTTGATCAAGCGGCTGCGCTGACCCTTTTGCGTGAGCAGTTGCCGGTGCCGTCACCACTCAAGCTACGGGCGGGTTCGGCCCGGTTGACGATTCAGCCTGATGATATCGGGTTACAACATTCAGCCGAGGCCTTGCTGGAAGAGGCCCTGGATGGGCTGGGTGATGCGCGTCCGGTTACGCTCCCGCTGCGGGTCGTGTTTGACGAAGAGGCGCTCGGTGAACGGCTGGCGGCGCTGGCTGGTGAGGTTGACCGTGCGCCGACAGTGAGCGTGCTGACCGACACAGCGACGATCTCGCGAAGTTTTGCCTATACGCCAGGGCTGACGCTCGATCTTGATGCAGCGATGAGGCAGATTCGGGCCGCCCTGGAAGAGGCCGAGCCGGGTGTGATTGAGTTGGAACTGGTAGAAGATCCTGAGGTGCCGGTGATCTCGCTTGAGCAGGTGCGGGACGAGTTGGTCGCAATGGATGAAGCCTGGCCTGGCATTGTTGGGGTGCATCTGATCGATCTTGCCACGGGTGAAAGCATCGGCCTCAATGATCGCACCGTGTTTGCGGGGGCGAGTACGATCAAGGCGGCCATTCTGCTCTATGCATATACCCAGCTTGACGAGTTTGATGAAGACACCGAGGCGGCGATCGAGGCGATGATCACCGAGAGTGATAATCTAGCTTCAAATGATGTGCTTGCGGCAGCCGCCGGTGCTCGTGGCACTGAATATGCGTTTCTTGGTGCCGATGCGATGAGCGTGATGCTCGAAGAGCAACTTGGTTTGCGGCATACCTACCTCTTTGTGCCTTTTGAGGCTAGTGATTATATTCGGGTCTACAAACCAAGCTTTCGCTGTGGCCCGGAAGGTCGGGTCGGCGAAGCGCCCTTTACTGAGACGGGATCATGTCTGCGCGCTGAACCCGAGAGCATGGCGCGCTTGTATCAGTTGATCGATCAGTGTGCCCAGGGTGAGGGCGAGTTGCTTGAACTGTTTGACAAACTGACGCCGTCACGATGTACCGAGATGCTCGATTGGCTTGCGAAGAATGAAGATACGACACGGATGGTGGCCGGGGTGCCCGAGGGTGTCAGGGTTGAGCATAAGAGTGGCTGGATCGAGACAATGCAGAGTGATGTGGGCATCGTGCGTTCACCCGGGGGTGACTATGTGTTGGCGATCTATCTTTATCGGCCGTTGCTGCCTGGTCAGTATTTGTGGGCCGATGAAGTGATGGCCCCCCTCGTGGCGTCATTTTCCCGTCTCGCCTATACGGCGTACAATCCCATTAGGCTTGACATAACTGAGGAGGAGTAATGAACCTGCCATTAACCCGGTTGATCATGTTCAAGCATGGCGTGGGCTATTTTGAGCGCCGTGGGGCCTATACTGGTGAGCAACTGGCGCTGAGTGTGCCCCACGAGGCGATGGATGATCTGCTCAAGAGTCTGGTTGCGCTTGATCTTGGGGCCGGGCAGGTACTTGGCGTGGCCTTTGAGACGCCGGAAGATCAGGCGGCCCGGCTGGCGCGGGGCAGTATCAAGCTTTCGGATCAGTTGAGCCTGCTGGATCTGTTGCGGGATCTGCGCGGGCGGCAGGTGCGTTTGCGTGTGACGACCGGTGAAAAGAAGACGGCCGAGACGAGCTATGAGGGCTTGGTGGTTGGCGTGGATTATGAGAGCGAGGAGCCGTTACAACGGGCGCAGGTTTCGCTGTATGTCCCCGAGACGCGCCAGGTTGTGACGCTGTCGCTCAAGCGCCTGGTGCAGCTTGAATTGCTTGATGATGCCGCTGCGTCCGATCTGAGCTATTTTTTGCGGGCGGCGCAGAGTGACGAACAGCGCCGGGTGGCGACGGTGCGGTTGAGCCCTGGTGACCATGATCTGCTGGTTGGCTATATTGCCCCGGCCCCGGCGTGGCGCGTTAGCTATCGGCTGCTTTATGAAGGGACGCCTGCTGATTACCAGGGTGGGGCCGGCGCTAGCGATGCATTTGTACTGCTGCAGGGCTGGGGGCTCTTTGATAACCAGCTCGAAGAAGACCTCGAAGGGGTGGAGTTGACCTTGATGGCGGGGATGCCGGTCTCTTTCCGCTACCGGCTCTATGAACCTCACACCCCCGAGCGCCCCCTGGTGGAAGATGAAGAGCGTACCGTGGCGGCCCCGATCATGTTTGAGCCACCGATGCCGGCGATGGGCATGGTCAGTTACATGGACGATGGCATGGCGACAGGTCGTGAGCCGATGCCGATGGCGGCGATGCGCAGCAGTCCGAAGTTGCAGGCTGATCGGCTGGAAGCGTCGGTGCAGAGTGCGGCGACTGGTGACGAGCGAGGGGCGCTTTTTGCGTATCACGTCGCGCATCCGGTGAGTGTGGGGCGGGGGCAGTCGGCGATGGTGCCGATTGTGAGTCAGCGCCTGCCCGCCCGGCGCGAATTGCTCTACAATGGAGCCAAGCAACCGCGCCATCCGGTGGCCTCGTTGCGGCTGACCAATGCGACGGGTCTGACGCTTGAGCGTGGCCCGGCGACCATTCTCGAAGATGGTGATTATGCTGGCGAGGCGGTGCTGCCCTTTACCCGCGTTGGTGGCGAGTTGATTGTGGCCTATGCCGTGGAATTGGGCATTGCGGTGGAAGAACGGCGGCGGAGTAACCGTCAGTTGATTGGAATCAGCATCAAAGATGAATATGCGGTCTTTGAAGAGCATGATCTCGCGATGACCACGTATCAAATCACAAATAATGGCGACCAAGAGACCGACGTAACGCTTGACCATGGCTTGATGCAAGACTATGAGGTTGCCGGGCCGCGTCAACCCGATGAGACGAGTGCGGGCTATGGACGCTGGCGGGTGGCCTGTGCGCCGCACACTTTGACGAGCTTTGAGGTGACGGAACGGCGCTTGGTGCGACGACAAGAGCGGGTACGCGGCCTTACCGGGGCACAGTTGCGGTCCTTTCTACGGGATCGCCTGCTTACTGCCGAGGTGGTGCAGGCGCTCGGGGCGGTCTTGACGCTTTATCAACAGGCCGATCAGGCCCAGGCGCAGATCCGCCAACTTGAGCAAGAGCGTGAAAAGATTGGGCAACATCAGCGCCAGATCCAGGGCAACCTGCAACCGCTTGGGCGCGAGGGCGACGAAGGTGCGCTGCGACAGCGGTATGTGGCGACCCTGAACCAGCAGGAAGATCGGCTGGTTGCGATTGCAAGCGAGAGCGAGCGGTTGCAGGCCGAGATCAAACGTCTGGAAGGGCAGGCCCTGGCGCAACTCAAGCAGATGAATGCATAGGGTGAAGCATGGCCTCTGCTGGCTGGTGGCGCACGTTGATCCTGGTCGGACTGGTTGTCGTGGGCGGCAACCTGCTGGCCCTGCGGTTTGGGCCAGTTGGCTACGAACTGGCCCTCGGTGAGCGGAATGGGGGCGCGGCTGCCGGGCCTGGTTTTTACGAGGCTGAACAGAGCGACCTCGGGGTGACCTATCGCTGGACGGCTGATGAGGCGCTTTTGACGTTGCGCGGCCCGATGACGCGTGCGCCAGTGCGCCTCACGGTGCAGCTTGGGGGGCTGCCGCCGGGGGCTGAGGTGCCGCGTGTGGCGTTGCTCAGCCTTGATGAAGTGCCCTGGACGACAATCAGTGCGGTCGAAATACCGCGTCAGCATCACCTGCTTGTGCCTGCGGGTACCTTGGCACGAGGAACATTTCGCCTCGGTTTCAGTAGCACGACGACGGTGGTGCCGCCTGATCCGCGCCCACTTGGGGTGCGCGTTGATCGCGTTCGTCTCGCCTGGCCCGCCCAGCAATGGCTGCTCCCGGCCCCTATCTTGCTCGTGACCCAGACGGGCCTGATCATGCTCTGGCTGGTGGTGGCACAGTGGCTTGGTGTCCACCGCACCTGGTTCGCACCACGTGAGACGACTCGGGTTGGGCGAGGTGCATCGTGGCAGCATATGGTCGGCCCGGTCGTCGCCGTGCTGATCGCGCTCGGGCTTTTTACCCACACCGCCCTTGAACCATGGGTCGCCGCACCGTGGCAACTGCGTCTCCTTGGGGGGAGTATCGTCGCCACGCTGATGGTGTGGGGTGTTGGTCAACTGGTTCCCCGCCTTCAGCCTGATCTTTCGTCCGATACGGTGCGCATCCTGTTGCTCATTACCTTCGCCGCGCTGATTGTCCGTCTGCTGGGGGTGCTCTATCCGCTTTTTGCTGGGCACGACTTTTATCTGCACAACCGCTGGATGACGCTGGTACAATTGGGCAATCTGATCATCTACGATAGCCCCTCGGAATTTGGTGGGCGCTTGGTGCGGGTTTCGCCGACAATCTACACGCTCATGATGCCAACGACCTTGTTGGGGGGCAACCGACTGGCGTTGCAATACGTGCCGACCCTGCTCGAAGGCACGACACCCCTTGTCGTGGGCCTGCTTGCCCTACGCTTCGGCCAGAGCGAGCGCACTGCCGTGGTTGCGGCAGCCCTGATTGCCATGCTGCCCATCCAATTTACGGCCCTCTACTGGGGTTTTGTGAGCCAGATTGTGGGCCAGTGGCTTGCGCTGGTGCTGCTGCTGGTTCTGGCGGGGGCCTTACCCACAGGGCGAGTTGAGCGGTGGTGGATCGGATTGCTGGCGACGATTATCTTTTTGATTCACCCCGGGGTTTTGCTGTTGCTGGGAACCTGTCTTGCGCTGGTCATGGTGGCAGAGTTTGTTGTCTGGCAGCGTCATAGCGGCCTGCCCTGGCTGCAGAGGTGGCGGAACGAGGCGCTGGCGTGGTGGCGAGGATGGCTGGTGATCCTTGTTGGCGCGGGTCTGGCCGCCCTGGCGGTACAATATGCCGACACCGCACGGCTGATGCTTGCTGGCGTGATGCAGGGCACGTCGGAGGCAACCGGCGGCTCGCCGCCCGATCCTGCCGGTATTTACCGGCAAATCTGGGTTGGGCTCAACGCCGCATTTGTGCCATTGCCGCTGCTGCTGGTGGGGGCGGGCTTTGGTTTCTTGCTCTGGCGGACGCAGGCGCGCGCGCAGCGCATCGTCGGGGCGTGGGTGGGGAGTGCGATCATCTTTTTGCTGGTTGACCTCATCACGTGGCAGCAGGTTCGGTATGGTTATTTTAGCGTTGCGCTGGTCTGTATTGGCATCGCCGCCTTGTTGACACCGCTCTCTCGTTCGTGGCCGGGACGCCTCGTCATCTGGGCGATGCTCATCCTGGTAAGTGGGGCCGGGCTCTGGCTCTGGTTTGCGGCTATCGCCTTGGGGGTGAAACCCTCGGTGAATCCGTTGACGCACTGAGGTGCGGAGGATTTAACGCAGAGGCGCAGAGGCGCAGAGGCGGAGAGAAGGCAGGGAAAGAGAGAGGAGAGCATCTATGAAAGAACGTGTCGATCTCCGGACATTGGCGATCTTGCTTGCTGCGGTTGGGCTAGGCTTGGTATGGGCAGGGTACAATCTTGGTGCAACAGGTGGGGTACGCAATGATACCACGGTGCGCGCCCTGGTTTGGACGGTTTTTGGGACACCGTTTGCGTTGCTGGTGGGCTGGCTGATCGCCCGTCGCTGGGAGTGGCGGCTTGCCATCTTTTGTAGCTTTTGCCTCTACTTTTTTACTGTCTTTGTGGCGCAACGGATCGAGACAGTCATTCTGAGCGAGGCTGAGGCACGGGCGAGTGGGCATCAACTCTATTTTGTGCTGGTACTGGTTGTGCATGGCGTGGTGGGAATTGGCCTGGCGCTCTGGCGTGCGCTTGGGCCGGTCGAGCAACCCGGTACGGCTGAGCCGCTTCATGGTAAAATGACATGAGAGCAGTCGCCCATCCGCATTAAAGAGAGATGATCTATGGCTGGTCCTCAGATTTCGCTTCAGGTTTATGATGGTGAAGAGATGTTGTTGCAGGGGTTGCGGCGGGGTGATCCCGATGCCTGCACCTGTTTGATGAAGCAGTTCTCGTCACTCGTCTATGCACGTGCGTTGCGGATGACCGGGGATCATGACGAGGCGGAAAATGTCTTACAGACGACCTTTATCAACGCGTGCGAGGCGATGCCGCGTTTTGATGGCACGAGTCGCCTGGGCACATGGCTGTACCGGATTGCCACCAACGAGGCGTTGATGCTGCTGCGCAAGCGACGCCCCACCGTCGGTCTCGACGCAGTTACCGAGGGCATCTCGTCAGACGAACATCCGCATCTTGCTACCGATGATCCCTTTCACCTGGCTGTGCATGGTGAATTGCGCACACGGATCGAACAGGCGATCGCCGAACTCCCCGAGTCATTGCGGAACGTCGTGATGCTCCGCGACATTCTTGAACTGAGCACGGAAGAGGCGGCGCAGCAGCTTGGTATTGCGCCGGGCACGGTCAAAGTGCGCTTGCACCGAGCGCGGGGGCGTTTGCGCGAGATTCTGACCGGTTATATGAAGCAAGACGCCGAAGACCTGTTTGCTCAGTAGTTGGTGCATTCCATGTGCTGATGATTTGACGCAAAGACGCAAAGGCGCCAAGGGTGTTCAGCGTGCATTGAGACGCCACATGTGCGACGCATGGCCGTGCCAAAGGTGGATCAGAAAACTTCGTTGACAGACGACGTCGTTAGCCTAAGAGACGTAGATCAAACACAGGCCCATCTTTGCAGCGGAGGCGCTGGCCGTCGTGGGTGGTGACGGGGCAGGCGTAACATGTGCCGAGGCCGCAGGGGATGGGGCCAGCGAGGGCGACCTGGGCGAATTCGTGCGGCCAGCGGAGGCGGCCTGTCTTGATGGTCTGGGCGGCTTCGGTTGTGAGGGGGTCGGTGAGGGCCAGAAAGATCTGGTCGGCCCAGGCGAGCGGGCTATGGCCGAGCGTGGGGAGCGGCTCGGGTGGTTTGCGGGTGGCTTTGCGTTTGCCTGAGGTTCTGGATGGTGGGGCCTCGGTGCTGCCCGCGATCAGATGGAAGAGACTCGCGCTATCCGTGTTGCTGGTCTGATACTCTACCTCTGGAGGGAGCAGGAAGGGTGGCGGTAAGGCCTGATCAGACGCGGCGCTGGCAAGGAGCATGACGGCGAGGCCGCGTGCGACGGCATCTCTGGCGGCAAAGAGCAAGGCAGGGAACGCCGGGCCTGTGCCGGCCAGCAAGAGATTGCGCGTGTCTGCGTTGAGGCGAAAGCCCTGGCCGACTGGCCCATAGAGATCGAGCTTGGTGCCGAGGGGTTGGCTTGCCAACCAGTGCAGGCCTCGATCTGCTGGTTCAACCAGCAGATCGATTTGACCAGTGGCACTCGCTGCACCGGCGACAAAGAGCGCCCGGCGCAACAACGGATCATCGCTTGCGTGCGGGGCGCAGCGCACCATGACGACCTGACCTGGCCGAAGCGCATTGGCAAGCTCGGGGGCGTGCAAAGACAAGAGCGTATGGTGACCAAGCTCGCGACGTTCAACCAGGGGCGTCTCGTAATAGGGCATGCGTGGATCCTCACCTGTGACACTCCGCACGCCCTCAAGGGCGGCGGCTTGCGGCGCGTTCCGTACTGTCAGATCGGTTTCCCCTTCGTATTGTAGCGTAAATCTATGCGCCTGGGGGGGCCGCAGCACGTGTCCCTACATGGGAACCGGCACCCCGCCAGGGCACCCGCCAGGGCACCCGCCAGGGCACCCGCCAGGGGTGCCCGCCAGGGCACCCGCCAGGGCACCCGCCAGGGCACCCGCCAGGGGTGCCCCTACATGGGGGCCGGCACCCCGCCAGCACCCGCCAGGGCACCCGCCAGGGCACCCGCCAGGGCACCCGCCAGGGCACCCGCCAGGGGCACCCCTTGCGGGTGCCCTGGCTTTTTGTTTCCGGTTTCGTATGATGCAATTGCCCTATGCTTCGGCCCTACGATGATTGACAAGCGCGATCCGCTATGTTACCGTTTGCTGCATATGGAACACGACATCTCGCTCATTGCTAATATTGCCATTGCGATTGTAGCGGCTTTTGTCGGCGGTTTGCTTGCACGTCGTTTTGGGATGCCGACGATTGTGGGCTATCTATTTGCGGGTATGGCGATTGGCCCGTTTACGCCTGGGTTTGTGGGTGATGTGGGCGAAATTAGCCAACTCGCTGAACTCGGGGTTATTTTTTTGATGTTCGGCGTGGGGTTGCAATTTTCGCTCAAAGATCTTTGGGCTGTACGTCGGGTTGCGATCCCTGGTGCGATCCTGCAAATGATCACTGTCGTTGCGCTGGGCTTTGGGCTGACGCAAGCGTGGGGGTGGTCTTTTGGGGCCAGCCTTGTCTTTGGGCTCTCGCTGTCGATTTCGAGTACGGTTGTCTTGATGCGTGGCTTGATGGACAACGGCTTGCTGAAAACGGATGCTGGGCGTGTGGTTGTTGGTTGGACGGTGCTCGAAGATCTGGCGACGGTGCTTATCCTGGTGTTGTTGCCCGCGCTCGTGATCAGTGGTTCAACTGATGGTTCCTCGTGGGTAGCGATAACAACCGCGCTGCTGAAAGCGGCTGCCTTTATTGGTTTGATGCTCTTTGTGGGGGCGCGGGTGATGCCCTGGTTGATGATTCGCATTGCGCGGACGCGCTCGCGTGAGCTCTTTATCCTTGCGGCAGTAGCGGTGTCACTCGGCATTGCGTTTGGCGCGGCCACGCTGTTTGGGGTCTCGCTGGCCCTGGGGGCCTTTCTCGCCGGGGTGGTGCTCGGCGAGTCGGAGGTTGGCCTTCAGGTTGGCAATGAAGTGTTACCCTTCCGCGAGACCTTCGCGGTCATTTTTTTTGTGTCGGTTGGGATGCTGGTCAATCCGCTCTATTTGCTCAATCATGCCGGGGATGTCTTGCTTGTGACGACCTTGATTGTCGTTGGTCGGGCCATCATTGCCTTGAGCCTCGGGTTGATCTTGCCGGTCAGTGGGCGGATTGCGCTGGTGGTGGCAGCCGGGTTGAGCCAGATTGGTGAGTTTGCGTTCATTGTGGGTCAGGCCGGGGTGATGCTGGGGGTGCTCAGTTCTGATCAGTATGCACTGGTGCTTGCCGGTGCTCTATTGTCCATTATGGTCAACCCATTGATGTTTCGTGCAATTCCTCACGCCGAGCGGTTTTTGCAGCGTATCCCTGCGTTCTGGGCTTTGCTTGACCGCCATCCTCCTCCGCCTGATCCACTGGCCAAATCGGTAACTGAGCATGTGGTGGTCGTTGGTTATGGGCGGGTGGGCGAGCATATCATTAATGTGTTGAAACACCTCGGTGTGCCTCATCTTGTGGTTGAAATTGATGCGCGACGGGCCGCTGAGTTCGAGGCACGTGGGGTGCCGACGCTCTATGGTGATGCGGCAAATTCTGAGGTGTTAACGCATGCGCGCCTTGAACAGGCTCGTGCGCTTGTGGTGACGCTGCCCGATGAGGCGGCTTCGGAGATTGTTGTGGCGGCTGCTCACGATCTGGCCCCGCATTTGCCGGTGATCGCCAGGGCGGCGACAACCTCGGGGATTGAACGGTTGACCCACCTTGGGGCTCGGGATGTCATTCATCCCGAGCTTGAAGGCGGGCTAGAAGTGATGCGCCATACGCTGTTGAGCCTGGGGTATCCGGCGGGTGAGGTGCAACGTTATGCCGATGCGGTGCGTCGCGATCGCTATGATACGTCGATTTCGACGCCGGAAGAACAGCAGGTGCTTGAGCAGTTGCTGCGTACGGTGCGAGGGATGGAGATTGCCTGGTTGACGGTGGAGCATACGAGTTTGATTGTGGGCTTGAGTCTGGCTGAAGCAAACCTGCGGGCGCGCACGGGGGCTTCGGTGATTGCTTTGATTCGCGCCAAGCACCTGATCGCGAATCCCAAATCAAGCACAACCTTTCAGGTCGGGGATCTGGTGGGGGTGATTGGTGATGCCGAGCAACTGAGCGCGCTTACGCTGGTGCTGCAGGGGCAACCTGTGGCGCAAAGGGTAGACGACAATGCTGATGGGGTGACGGTATGAGCATAGAATGGACGTTGCTCATCGCGGCGGGCCTGCTCATCTTGAGCATTATTGCCACGCGTGCCTCGAATCGGTTTGGTGTGCCGGGGTTGATCCTCTTTTTAACGATTGGCATTCTGGCCGGTAGCCAGGGTCCCGGGGGCATTGCCTTTGCCGATTATCAACTTGCCCAGACGGTTGGCGTGATCGCGCTGATCTACATCCTCTTTTCGGGGGGCCTCGATACTGATTGGAAGGCCATCCGGCCTGTGCTTGGGCAGGGTCTGGTGCTGGCGAACCTTGGGGTCTTGTTGAGCGCGGCCATTGTGGGCCTTTTTGCCATGTGGTTGCTCGGGTTTGGTTTGCTCGAAGCGCTTTTGATCGGAGCGATTGTCTCTTCGACCGACGCTGCCGCAGTCTTTGCCGTGATGCGCGAGCGCGGCGTCAATCTTCAGCATAATCTGGAGCCGCTGATTGAGCTTGAGTCGGGCTCGAATGATCCGATTGCCGTCTTTTTGACGCTCGGCTTGACCGGTTTGCTGCTCAACCCCAATGGCTCGCTGCTTGATCTGGTGCCCAGTTTTCTGCTGCAAATGAGTCTCGGTGCCCTGGGTGGCTATGGACTTGGCCGGTTAGCGGTGGTGATCATTAACCGCATTCGCCTCCAGCAAGAGGGTTTGTATGTTGTCTTGACGCTCGGTCTGATCCTGCTGATCTACGCGCTCGTGTCACTGATTGGGGGCAATGGCTTTCTGGCGGTTTATCTGGCTGGCATTGTCATTGGCAACTATAATCTGGTGCATAAGCGTTCGATCCTGCGCTTTCATGATGGCATTGCCTGGCTGATGCAGATTGCGATGTTCTTGACGCTCGGATTGCTTGTCTTTCCTTCGCAACTCATTCCGGTGGCGGGAAGCGGGTTGTTGCTGGCGCTCTTTCTCGCCTTTGTGGCGCGGCCACTGAGTGTTTTTGCCTCGCTGATCTGGTTTCGTCGTGGCCCCGCCGAGATCTTGATGGTTTCGTGGGCGGGCTTGCGCGGGGCTGTGCCGATTGTGATGGCGACCTTTCCCTTGATTGCTGGGGTGCCTCACGCAGGGATGATCTTTAACCTCGTCTTTTTTATCGTGCTTGTCTCGGTCTTGCTCCAGGGGATGACGATCAGCCATGTTGCACGGTGGCTCAAGCTCAATGCGGATCGTCCACGCCCACCTGAGACGCAGACCTATGTGCCTGATGTGAGCCTGCGTAGTCGTATGCTTGATATTGTGGTGCCTGCGGACTCGTCGGTGGTCAACAAATCCTTGATTCAGCTCGATCTGCCGCGGGGCTTGCTGGTGGTGCAGATCCAACGCGGTGAAGAGTTGTTGATTCCCAATGGCGGAACGGTGCTGCTGCCTGATGATCATCTGCTGGTGCTAGCCACGCCCGAAATGTTGCCGAGAGTTCAGGAACTGCATGCACGGGGTGAGTTGGTGCTGAAGTAGGGAAGCATGGAGCGGGAAGGATGGCGCGACGATGCATAAGCAACGAATCGAACGGATGATGGCCGAGGTTGAGGCGCTCGGTCTCGCTGGACTGGTGTTGACCCCTGATGCGAATCTGCACTATTTTACCGGGCTGAATTTTCATCATGGCAAACGTTTGAACCTGACGCTCATTCCGGCCAGTGGTGCGCTGCCCTGTCTGGTCGTGCCTGCGCTTGAACAGATGCAGGCCGAGGCAAACGCGCAGGTGCCTGTGCGTCTGTTTCCGTGGGCGGATCAGGATGGGCCGTTGGCGGCGCTTGCGGCGGCAGTGACGGCAGCGTTTGGCCGTGACGCCCGTGAGCTGCGTCTGGCGATTGAGCCCAGCGCGATGACCGTGATGCACCTGCGTGCGCTCGAAGCGGTGATGCCGGGGGTGGCGACGTATGATGCGACGCACCTTTTTGCCGGATTGCGGATGGTGAAGGATGCCGACGAATTGGCCTTGATCGAACGAGCCGTGCAGATCGTCGAGACGGCGCTGCAGCGTGTGTTGGCGCAGATCAAGCCGGGCCTGACCGAGCGTGCGCTGTCGCGGATCTGCACCGATGCGATCATCGCCGCAGGTGCCGACGAAGAGAGTTTTGCGAATCTGATTGCCTCAGGTCCTAATGGGGCGAGTCCGCATCATCTGAACAGTGACCGCCCGTTGCAACAGGGTGAGCTGATCATTCTTGATTGTGGGGCACGGTATCGTGGCTATGTGTCTGACATCACCCGTACTGTGGCGCTTGGCGAACCCGCACCCGAGGCGCGTGAGGTGTATGAGTTGGTGCTGAGGGCGAATGCTGCTGGCCGCGCCGCCTGTCGCCCTGGGGTCACTGGTACGACCATTGATGCGGCCACCCGCGACGTTATTGCGCAAGCGGGGTATGGGGAGTATTTCATTCATCGCACGGGCCATGGCTTTGGGCTTGAGACCCACGAGCTGCCGCAGATTGTGGCTGGGAGTGATCAGCCGCTGGTGGCGGGCACGACTTTTACGGTCGAGCCGGGGATTTATCTGCCTGGGCGGTTTGGTGTGCGGATCGAAGACGATATGGTGCTCACCGCTGATGGGGCGCGCAGCCTGACGACGTTTGCGCGGGAGTTGATGGTGTTGTGAAGGGGGCTCACGCGAAGGCGCGAAGGCGCGAAGGGGGCTCACGCGAAGGCGCGAAGGCGCGAAGGGGGCTCACGCGAAGCCGCGAAGGCGCGAAGAGGGACGCGAAGGGTTTGATCGTGCACGTAGGGGCGCAGCAGCCCCTGGCCGGCCCGGGGTGCAGAGGCAGGTCTCATTGCTGCTGCGCCCTCAGGCTCACGCGAAGGCGCGAAGGGGGCTCACGCGAAGGGGTGAAGGGGTGAAGAGGGACTCACGCGAAGGGGTGAAGGGGTGAAGGCGCAAGAGGAGGAGGATTGGGGCGATGGAGATTGAAGCGCTTGCCGAGGTGGTTGTCGATTGTGGTTATAAGGTTCATACCGGTCTTGGGCCAGGATTGCTCGAATCGGTGTATGAAGTTGTGCTGGCGCATACCATCGCACAGCGTGGATTGCATGTGCAACGACAGTTCCCGGTGCCTATTGAGTTTGAGGGTATCACCTTTGCGGAAGGGTTTCGCGCTGATTTGCTGATTGAAGGTCGTCTGCTGGTTGAATTGAAGTCCGTCGAATAACTCGCGCCGGTTCACAGCAAACAGGTGCTTACCTACCTGCGCCTGCTCCGGCTACCGCTTGGGTTGTTGATCAACTTCGGTGCTCCAACCTTTAAAGCCGGCATCAAACGCATTGTGAACAACCACACCGCCTTCGCGGCTTCGCGGCTTCGCGTGCATCAAGCCGACGCGCACCATGCTGAAGACAAGGAATGAAGTATACCAGCTTCGCATAAATCCCCCACGCCTTCGCGGCTTCGCGGCTTCGCGTGCATCAAGCCGACGCGCACCATGCTGAGGACAAGGGGTGAACGGTACCGCCTTACGCTAGGGCGTTAAAAGAGCTACGTTATCTTCTGCTCTCTGGTATCGTTGAGCGTTTGGTTAAGGAGCGCTTGATCAGCGTGACGGCGGCGGGGAAGCTGCAACAGCAATTGGCTGCAATGTATATATAATAGAACAGAGCGATTCTTGAACGTTTTACCCACCGGAGGCTTCCCTTCCTAAAGGAAACCACTTATGAATGCAGCACAGGTTCTTGAGTTACTGACACGGGTCAAGCCTATGCTTATGGAGCGCTATGGTGTCGTGCGTCTGGCTCTCTTCGGCTCTACCGCACGCAATGCAGCGCGCCCCAATAGCGACATTGATATTCTGGTGGCCTTCGATGGGCCTGCTACCTCGGCGCGGTACTTTGGGGTGCAGTTCTACCTGGAAGACCTGTTTGGCTGCCCAGTCGATCTGGTCACGGAAAAGGCCCTCCGGTCGGAGTTGCGACCGACGATCGAGAAGGAAGCTATTCATGTCTGATCCGGCGCAGCGCCCATGGGAGTTTTACCGTCAAACGCCTCATTTATCCGCAAATTTTGTCCGCAGATTACGCAGATTACGCAGATTTTCTTATTTGTAGAGTAGACGGATTTTACGATCATGGATCACAACGCGCAACGCGATCCCCAAACCTACGCCCTTATTGGCGCAGCTATGGCCGTACATCGTGAGCTAGGCCACGGCTTTCTTGAGGCCGTGTACCATTACTGAACTACCTGAAGGCCAGCAAAAAACACAAAGGGCTACTTCTCAACTTTGGCAATAAAAGTCTACAACACAAACGCATAGTTCTAAATCTACAAGAAAACACCTAAAGAAATCTGCGTAATCTGCGGACAAAAACAATTTGCGGATAAAGGAGTCGTTTTGAGCTTCAGCCGATCGATCATGCTCGCGACCAACCCGAGCATGATCGGCTCACGACCATTGGTGGCAACAGATCACTATTGCTTGCTCCAGATGCGGGTGTTGAGGTTGAGATCCTCGACAATCGCTGCGGCGAGGCGAATATCTTCGAGGTAGGCCTCGAATTGTTGCATCGAGAGTTGCGCATTGCCCGACCAGAGCCCGGGTGGTTCGAAGTGGTCTTTGGTGGTCGGGATCGCGATGTAGATGTTGGAATTGATAAATGAGACCGCAATTGGTGTGTTGAGGCGGGTGCGGAACTCGATCAGGCGGCGCATTAGGCTTGTGGAAAGAATATACCGTGCTTCGACCTGATCGGTGGAACGCACCGAGAAGAGTTCCATAAACTCAGGGTCTTCAAGCTGGACGATGCGGTCACCCTGACCGATCAGCGTTGTGCCAAAGTTTTGCAGCGTGCGCCCGAAGTCGGCCAGGAGACCACTGCCTCCACTTGGCATAACGATCGTCTGGCCGAGAAAATCCTTGTGAAAATCGCCAATGAAGAAGACGCCTTTGAAAATGGTGTGGTAGGTTGTGGTCGTATTGCCCTTTGAGTCGGTTGACGTCTGCTTGTATTCGGCGTGGATCTCGGAAAAGCGGATATCCGTTGCGCCGACCAGCCCATAAAAGAGATCTTCGCACTTGTAGCGGTCGATGCCGTGGGTATACAACTGGCTAGTGCGGAACTCTTCCCGGGAGATGCCCTGACCCGGGGCGTACTGCAATGAATCGTCAACCAGTTTGACGAGGCGGGTGATCACATTGTCTTTGAAGGAGCGGCGATAGTTCTGAAACGCTCCATTCATAAGGGCATTCCAGGCAACAACGGCAAGGGCAATGAGGCCAAAGGCAACGAAGAAGAAGAAGCTTGTGGGCACGATGATCAGACTAAGGAGGAGCAGGAGGGCTGTGCCGCCAAACAGGCCTAGCCCTACGACCATCGCACGTTGACGCACACTACGCCGATGCTGCTCAAGTTCGGTTGCAATAGGTCGCAACTCGCGCTCGTAGAGTGATGCAAGCGTTGTCGTATGATCAGTCATAGCCGTTACCTCTGAAACATGCTCTGCACATCAACGTTGCGGCGCTCGGCTTCGGCGGCCACAAAGAGGGTGCGGGGCTGCATCCCGATCATGCCGGCAATGATATTGGTCGGCACCATCTGCACGGCATTATTGTAGTCGGTGACTGCCGCATTGTAGGCGCGCCGTGAGGCCGAGATCTGCTCTTCGGTCTCGTTTAGGCTGGCCTGAAGTTGCAAGAAGTTCTGACTGGATTTCAGATCGGGATAATTCTCGACTGACACCATCAAACGCCCAATGGCGCCACTGATCTGATTCTCGGTCGCGACGCGTTGTTCGGGGGTAATATCCCCGGCCATTGCCCGCGTGCGCAGTTCGGTCAATTCAGTCAGCAAGGCGCGTTCGTGGCCCATATAGGTTTGCACGGTCGCGATCAAGTTCGGGATCAGGTCGTAGCGTTTTTTGAGCATCACGTCAATGCTGGCGAAGGCCTGATCAACCTGGTTGCGTTTGCCAATCAGGCTGTTGTAGAGCACCAGGAACGTGACAGCACCGGCCAGGACGATGACGATCAAGAGGATAAAGATGAGAGATCCGCCCATGATGAGATTCTCCTTCGACAAGCAGTTAGGAAGTAGAAAATAGGAAGTAGAGCCGACCGCATCAGCATGCGATGCACGCCTTCGAACTGTACCATAGCTTGAAACCTTGGCTTACGTACAAGGCGACCTAGTTATACAACGAACATTGTGCGGGAAATGTTGCACCAGGCAGGGCAGCGCGTACGCGCTGCCCTGCCTGGTGCATTGTGCGTTTTGCTGAAGTGACAACCACTTTGCTAGCTCACGGTGAGCCAGCGTACCTGGTATGGTTCTAGGGTACACGTTGAGCCGGTGAGGGTGACGGGTCTGCCGCTGATCAGATCGAGCAGGGTACAGGTTGGATCCGTTGGTAGGTTGACTTGCCGGGTTGTGGCGCTGACATTGTGGAGACAGAGGATCCGCTGGCTGCCGTCGGGTGCGTGGCGTTCGACGGCGAAGATGGCGGGGTCGAGATTGTGGATCTGTTGGCTGCCGTTGGGGTGAAAGGCGGGTGCAGCGCGGCGGGTGCGGATGAGGTGCGCCATGCGTGCGAGCACCGTTCCTTCACGTCGGGTAGAATCGGCGAGCCGCGCCGTTAGTTCGGCGAGACCCCATTTTTCGCGGTTGAGTCGTCGGTGGATGCCACTCGCTTGTAGGCCGGCGTGATCGTTGCCTGAGCCGACCAGGCTGTGGATGTAGACCCCGGGGACGCCTTGGAGGGCCAGCATGATCGCTTGTGAGGCGATGAAGCGGTCGATTTTGCGGGTCATCGGTTCGTCGCTCGCTGGGTCAGAGAGCGCATCGAACCAGGTGCTATTGATCTCGTAGGGACTCTGCGAGCCGTCGGGGTTGGACTTGTACGAGACGCGCCCCCCATGGCGCTCGATCTGGCCACAGAGCGCCCCGATCTCCGCCTGACTCAAGATGCCTGTTGCCGGCACGACGCCGATGCCGTCGTGCGAGGCGAGGAAGTTGAAGAAGGTTGTCGTTGACGATGGCAGGCTTAACCCGGCGGCCCAGCCGCTGAGTTGACGGGCGTCGCCGGTTGCGATGCTATGCAGCACCAGGGGGGCCAGCGGGAACTGGTAGACAAGTTGGGCTTCGTTGCTACCGTCGCCGAAATAGCTGACATTATCGGCATGGGGCACGTTGGTCTCGGTGATGAGTAGCACATCGGGGGCGACGTGATCGAGTACCGCCCGCCAGAGTTGGACGACCTGATGGGTCTGGGGGAGATGGATGCAGCGTGTGCCGACCTCCTTCCACAAATAGCCGATGGCATCAAGCCGGATCAAACTGGCACCCTTGGCGACATACTCCAGCAGCACGGCGGTCATCTCGAGCAAGAGGTCGGGATTGGCAAAATTGAGATCGATCTGGTCGGCACTGAAGGTTGTCCAAATATGCCGCACCCCCATCGGCGTCTTGAAGGGCGTCAGGAGTGGCGTGACGCGGGGGCGGGTGACCTGGCGGAGATCAGTGTTGGGGTCGAGGCTGATAAAACGTGCCTCGGCACCGGGCACGCCAGCGAGCAGATCGCGAAACCAGGTGCTACTGGCCGAAATATGATTGACCACAGCATCGAACATCAGGCGATACCTGGCCCGTAACGCCTCAATGTCGTGCCAGGTGCCGAGCGCAGGGTCAACGGCCGTATAGTCAACCACCGAGAAGCCATCGTCAGAGGTGGAGGGATAGAAGGGCAGGATGTGAACGCCACTGACAATATTGGCAAAAGGACCGTCCAGCGCCGAGGCCAGGCTCTGCAACGGCGTGCGTTCTGGCTCGCGGAACTGATCGCCGTAGGTAATCAGGATGATATCGTCGGCGGCCAGGCGTTCATCGAGAGGGCGGGCCGGGCCGGGTTGGGGGCAGCGGATAGCATAGGCCTGAAGCATGGTCAGCAAGCGCTGACTGGTTTGCTGGCCCACGTCTGCCCCGTAGAGTGAGGCGAGCAGCGCCTCGATCCGGTCTTGAGAGGTCGCGTGCATCGTTGCGTTAGCCTTCCTGACGCGGTTCAGCGTCACTCTCGAGGCCGCGGAGACGGCGGTACTCGGGGATATCCACCATTGCTGGGCGCTCGTGGTCACGAATTTCACGGAGTTCGAGGTGGAAGCCGCCGTCGTCACGTTGCGTAATCAGCTTCATCGTCTGGTTCACTGGCTCAAGCAGGCTGACACGCTGGCGCTGTTCCATGCGTTGAATGACCACCTGCGTAATGGCAAAGGCCATCTTGGAGAGTGACACCAGCGTCTGATTGCGATGCACCCGTTCGAGCAGGTCAACCTGGCCCAGCGCACCGAGGCCATACCGTTCGAGCAGATCGATCAGCATCCCGGTTTCCACGCCATAGCCGGTAAAGAAGGGGATCTGCTCGAGGGCCGTGCGTCGCCCGGCATACTCACCCGAAAGGGGTTGCAGCATGCCCGAGAGCTCGGGGTAGAAGAGATTGAGGAGCGGGCGTGCGGTCAGTTCGGTCACGCGTCCGCCGCCGCTGGCGGTCAACTGATCGCCAAACTGAAGCGGGCGACGATAAAAGCCCTTGGTATAGACGATGCGGCGATCGTGGAGCAGCGGGCCAAGCACGCCGAAGACAAAGCGGGGATGGAAATTCCTGATATCGGTATCGCACCAGGCAATCAGATCACCGTTGAGCACATAGAGACTCTTCCAGAGCGCCTCGCCCTTGCCGACAAAGGAGCCATACTGGGGCAAGATCTCTTGATGGGCATAGACAGGAACGCCGAGGCTCGCGGCGATCTCGCGGGTACGATCATCGG
Source organism: Candidatus Chloroploca sp. Khr17 (assembly GCF_004138165.1). GTDB lineage: Bacteria > Chloroflexota > Chloroflexia > Chloroflexales > Chloroflexaceae > Chloroploca. The sequence continues at coordinate 53,256 of NZ_RYFF01000023.1, read as the reverse complement.
AGCCACTATCAATCAAGACCAGTTCATCAAGGATTGGTGTTCCGGCAACGAGTTGTGCTTGCAACTGCTCGATAATCGGCCCAATCGTCTCTTCTTCATTGAGCGTTGGCAGGGCCAGACTAATCGTCACCCCCTGCTGTTGCTTGAGTGCGAGCAAGCGTTGCAGATCTTCAAACTCAGAGGAGCTAAAGGTATTTTCGGCGAACCAGCGATCGACGGTCGCCGAGAGATCGCGATTCTGCTGCCAGATCTGTTGGGCGCGCTCTTCGTCCTGGGCCATCCGGTGGCGAACGAGGACAACGGTTGTGTCAGCGTGGCGCAAAATCCGGTCGGCAAGGGGGCCAAGGGGGGCTTCGGGATCGCCCTGACGCCCAGTGACGCCGAGCACAATCGCCTGATGGTCAGGGGCCTCAGAAAGGATCGCTTGTTCGGCAGGAATCGTGCGTTCGAGCCAGCGTGTGACCCGAGGCATCGTCCGGAGCGCCTGGAGGCTTTCGCGCACGGCGACATTATCGGGCATGCGCGGATTCGCGGCATAGAGCACACTGATCGCGGCCTCGTGCTGTTCCGCCAGGGCCAGCGCGACTTCGCAGGCCAGCGGCGTATGCGGGCCACCGCGGACAGGCAAGAGCACGCGGCGCCAGCGCTCGCCATCTTGCAAACGGATCACCACCACATCGCAAGGGGGTTCACGCAACAACGTATCAATTGGTGGCCCAAAGAGCCGTTCTGACGAAGACTGATCGGCCTGCCAGCCGAGCAAAATCATCCCAGCGGCCTGTTCTTTGACGGCGGTACGAATGCCCTCGGTCAGATCGTGGGCCACCATAATCATCGTACTGACGGGAACCCCCGAGGCATTCAGGTCTCTGAGGGTATCATAGCCAGCGCGGATGCGACGAGTTTCGAGCATGCCATCGCTCAACGGCTGACCTTCGGGCACCTGGGCAATGCCGAGGATAATCACACGCCCATTGTGGTGATGGGCGAGGGCCGTAGCGGTAGGGAGCAGCACCTGAACCTTATCAGGGTCACGGGCTGGCATGAGCACCACAAAATCACCATTTCCATTGTGTATCTGAGTCATACTTTCCTCTCGCCGTAGTTAGGGTTGTGACGACAGTTGCTTGGTGATAGGCTTACCCATCAGCAAGCAAGGGCGCAATCTCACGGTGAAAGATCGCCTCCCATGTATAGTGTGTGCGCACACGCTGTTTGAGGGCGGTGCGTGGATCGGCGGCAAACACGGACGCCATCCGCCTGGCGATCTGGTCTGGTGGCTCGTCAAGCTGGAAATAGGTGGCGGCATTGCCAGCAGTCGCCCGCAGAGGCGGAAGATCGCTACAGAAGATGGGCAGATTGACCAGACCAGCTTCGAGCATGGGGATGCCGAAACCCTCGTAGCGACTCGGAAAGAGCAGCCCATCGGCCAGACGAAAGAGATCTGCGACCATCGCGTCGGAAACGGGCAGCGGCTGCCCTGCCGCATCGGTATAGGCTTCATAGAGAAAGGCAACCTTGGCCCCAGAGGCTTCGCGAACGGCGAATAATTCAGCGAGGTAGGCGGCATTGGCTGGGTTATGTGGTCCTGGTGGCCCGGTGATGACCAGTTGGGGCGCATACCCGTAGGCTTGTAAACTTCCGGTAAGCGTGATCGCCAGTTCAATATTTTTGCGCCTGGTGATCCGTGCGGGCAAGAGCAAGAGCGGATTGGCGTTGAGGAGGCCGAGGCGGTTGACCAGTTCCAGGGTGGCAGGCCCCAGATGAAGGAGCGTTGCCAGGTCGACCCCGGGGGTAACGACCGTCACCTCGGCGGGATCAAGACCAAGCAAACCTGCCAGCATCCCTCGTCGATCTTCCGAGACCACAACATAACGCACCCCGGGCCATGGTTGACGCAAGAGATCCCATGGATAGCCGGCATGAAGTTCGGGAAGATACAGAGGATCGAGCCAGGCAAAATCGTGACACCAGGCAAGCAAGGGGGGCAGCTGCCCGCTGCGGTGCAGACGGTGCAGCGCAGCGGTAAAAGCGAGATTTTTGTGCAAACTGAGCACATTATGGACAATCAGGGCCTTGACCCCGACGAGCGCTTCGGCGAGGCAGATACTCAACTGATCAACCAGAGCCTCAAAGGTCGCGCTGACCTGGCCCTGCGCCAACTCACGGGCAATTGTTTCAAGCAACGCCCCACGTGAGTCAAGCTCAGGGATGGTCACCTGGGTAAGGCTGGAACCAGTCGCCTCACCTTTGCCTGTCATCATACGCACCGCATACCCGTTGGCAGCCAGCACCCGTGCATGGGCGGCCATGGTCATTTCGACCCCACCAACATAGGGCGGACCAGCGTAGTGCAAGATAGCCACCGTCTCCACTAGATCTCCCCTCGACTCATACGGATCGCCAGATCAATATAACATGCCGCCGACCAGCCAAACATCGGGGCTGCTTTGGGCGGCGGTTCACCAGTCAGTGGATGATAATACTCATAAATATCGCTTTGCCCCATCACTAGACGCAGCGTGCGTTCGGCGAGCGTTTGGGCCAGATCGCGGTAGCCAGTGCGTTGCAGGGCCTCGACAAAGATATAGTTAATATTGATCCAGACGGGGCCGCGCCACATCTGGTTGGGGTCGAAGTGGGGATCGCTGATCGCCACCGTCGGCAATGGATGCGGCGTCCAGAAAGTCCCCGCATCGTGGAGATGGGCGACCAACCGATCATTGATGGCCGGACTCATCTGCCCTGTCCAGAGCGGGTAGAGGCTAAAAGGGGTCATCACCTGGAGAGGCTGATGGTGATGGTGTGACCAGAAGAGGCCGCGCTGGGCATCATAAAAATGCTCGATCATCCGATGGGCCAGGGCGGCGGAACGATGTTTCCACAGCTCGGCCTCACGGTTGCGCCCGAGCAGACGGGCCATTTTTCCTAAAGCTTCCATCTGTAAACAAAGATATGTATTGAGATCGACAGCTTCAACGGGCATGCCATAATCCCAGAGTGGACTATCATCGAGGCCAGAAGAGAAGGGATGGGAATACTGCACAATGCCATCGGCATCATCGTCATTAAGGCCAAACCACCATGAATTCCAGCGCACCAGTGGATCATAGATCTCACGGAGCATCGCCATATCCCCGGTCTGGGCATAGACCAGCATGGCGACCCAGGCGGCAATAGGGGGTTTAGTCACCGCTGCGGCGACGGGCACCTCGAGTTGGGTAATCGTCCCTTCATCGTAGACTGCATCGGGGATCATGCCATCGGGCAACTGATGGTCGAGCATAAACTGGATCTGATCGCTGGCGAGGCGGGGATCGGTATAGCGAAAGGCCAGGGCGTGAAAATAGTTATCCCACTGCCACGCACCGACATAGTGAGCCTTGCTAGGGGCGACACTCTCACGGCGAAAATAGCCATACGGCGCGAGGATATTGTTACCAAGCACCCACCATGCGTAGTAGTACTGTGAACGATAGGGTTCGTCAACCGAGGGCACGGCATCAAACCAGCGGTGCCAGCGAACCTCGGCGGCGGCGAGCGCTGCCCGAAACGGGACGATGGTACGGTCGAGTTCCATCCCGGGTTGAATATGCAGCGTAATGGCCGTATCGGCGTCGCCCTGAGCCGTTAAAATAACATCGTAGCCACTGCCATTATGTTCCACCTGATTGAGCACCAATTCGCCATTGGTTGAATAGGCGCAGTTGCGTACCGTTTTGAACTCACCGCCGTAGGCATCTGGCCGGGCGAGATCGGGTGAGACGGTAAAGCGAATTCCACTAGCGATCCCATTGGGGAGCCCAAAACTGACCGTCTGATGATCTTGAAACACAAGCCGGAACTCACCGATCGGGGTTTGAAAGACAAGCGCGTGGGGATAGGTTGTCACCTCGAAGCGCACCGGGCGTCCCTCGGCATCAACCAGGCGCAGATTGGAGATAAACGGTGGTCGTGCGCGATATGAAGAGAGGCCGGGGGTAAGGGCGGTCAGGCGTTCGGCCAGTTTCAGATAGAGCGTATCGGGAATGCGGCGTTCTTGATAGATCAGTAACCGTGAGCCTCGATCGCTAAAAGGGATCTTTTGAAGCCGAATGCGGTTTTCCAGGCCAAGCAGATACGGCGATGCCGGAACATACACAAGCGCTCCTCCATGATGTGAGGTACACGTTGGACCCCGAGGCCCATGGTTGCACCGGGGCTTTAGGGATTATACCGGGTATTGTACCATCTCTTCGAACGCCTCCGGGAAGCATGAGAGCTTCCCGGAAGCGTTCGAAGAGATGCCTGGGGTGCGCAATCCAACGTTTCTTATGTCTCAGGTGGATCGTTCATAGGCGTGAAGCCAAGGCGGGCGGTGAGGTGGGGGAGGGCGGTGCGGGCTTCGTCGAGGGCAAAGTTGTTGACGTGGCGCGCGAGGGTTTGAAATTCGGGGAGGCTGCTGAGGCTAGGGATGCTTTGCTCGAGCGAGGTGAGGTATTTGCGGACGGCAAAGTTGCCGGTGCTGAGTAGAGCCGCTAATTGTTCAAATTGTGGTTGGGCAAGGAGACGTGTCTGATCATCGAGGAGCGGCAAAGGTTGTGTCCTTGTTTCCACCTCCTCTTGTTCTTGGTGGAAGAGGGTTGGCAAGAGGTTTTTGAGACGCGTGCAGGTCTGCTGCAGAGCCTTCAGATCCAGTGGTTCGTTGGGGGCGGTTTTGAGGGCCTGTTCAATGCGATCGGCCTCGGTGTGCAATTCGGTTGCCCCGATAGTTCCTGCAACGCCTTTCAGGGTGTGTGCAATGCGCAGCGCCTCGTTGGGTTGATTGGTCGTGAGGGCCTCTTTGATGCGTTCGGCATCATTGCCATGCTCAACCAGAAAACTCTGGATGAGTTGCCGATAGAGTTTGGTTTTGCCCCCCAGACGCTGGATCGCCCGCTTGATGGCGAGGCCTTCAAGTGTTTCTGGGAGGGCCTGGTTTGCTTCAGGCGGGTCGGTTTCCGCGGGGTCTGTTTGGGGCGACATCGCTCTTCCTGTGATGATCGGCGGTAGTGTACCCGGTTCTTCACCAGGTGATACCCAGCGTAGCAGGGTTTGAAAGAGTTGCTGGCTTGCGATCGGCTTGCTGATGTAATCGTTCATGCCAGCGGCCAGACAGCGGTCGCGGTCGCCGCTGATGGCGTGGGCGGTCAGGGCGATAATCGGGAGATCGCGCAACGCTGCGTCTTCGCGAATCGTACGGGTTGCCTCGAAGCCATCCATAACGGGCATCTGCACATCCATCAAGACGGCATCGTAGCGCTTTGGATCGTCGCCCAGCAACATCTCGACCGCCTGGCGGCCATGCCAAGCCACGGCAACCTCGATGCCCACTTCGGCGAGTAATTCAACCGCGACTTGTTGATTGAAGGGACTGTCTTCGGCCAGGAGGATGCGACGGCCCATGAGGTTGTTGCGATAGCTTTCGATCGTGGTAGCCCCGGCTGTTTGGTCGTGGTGAAGGTTCAGGTTGTCAGGCTGATCAAAGAGATCGAGGATGGCATGGTAGAGCGACGCTTCGTTGATCGGCTTGGTGAGGAAGGCACCGATGCCGACCTCTGCCGAGCGGCGCATAATTGTTTCGCGGCCATAGGCAGTGACCATAATGATGAGCGGCAGCGCGCGATCGGCAAGCTTGCGCTGGATCTGGGTTGTTGCTTCAATGCCATCGAGCCCTGGCATACGCCAGTCCATCAGCACGAGCGCAAAGGGGTCATCGGCGGGCGTTGCTTCGAGGTGGGCGAGGGCTTCTTCACCCGATGCAGCCGTCGTTACACGAAATTGAAACGTTTGGAGCATCTCTTGCAAGAGTTCACGGGCATGCGCGTTGTCGTCAACCACCAGTGCTTTGCGTCCGTGCAACGTGGCGGGCAAGGCAAAATCGGGGTGAGGCTGCATCTGTTCATCGGCGAGCCTGCAGGCTATGGTAAAAGCAAACGTACTGCCCTCGCCTGGCGTGCTTGTGACCTCAATGGTTCCACTCATCATCGTTACAAGCGAACGTGAGATCGCGAGGCCCAGCCCGGTGCCACCAAAGCGGCGGGTCATTGAGCCATCGGCCTGGACAAAGGGAACAAAGAGGCGGGCACGTTCCTCGGCAGCCATCCCGATACCGGTATCCTGCACCGTGAAGCGCAGCAAGACTTGATCGTCGTGGTGTTCGGCCAGTTCCGCACGCACATTGACTTCACCGGTCTCGGTAAACTTGATCGCATTGCCGACCAGATTGATCAGCACCTGTTCGAGGCGGAAGGCATCGCCCACAAACATCCTGGGCATTGTACGGTCAAGGTGAAGGCACAATTCGATGCCCTTGAGGGCGGCTCGTTCGGCGAGCATATTCGAGACATTGTTGAGCGTTTCGGCCAGCACAAACGGGGCATGATCCAGTTCTAGCTTGCCTGCCTCGATCTTCGAAAAATCGAGAATATCGTTAATCGTTCTGAGCAGTGTCTGCGACGCAAAACGGCTCTTCACGAGGTAATCAGACTGTTTGGGCATAAGGTCGGTCTTGAGGGCCAGTTCCAGGAAGCCAATGATCGCATTGAGGGGGGTGCGAATTTCGTGGCTCATATTGGCGAGAAACTCGGACTTGGCGACACTGGCGGCCTCGGCACGGATGGCCAATTCGTTGGCCCGGGCGATGGTTTGCTTGAGTTGCTCATTGGTTGCTTTCTCGCGCATAAACTGGCCGTGACGGGCCAGCGTGGCGGCAAAATTATCGGCGGCAAGCGCGAGCAGGGCATATTCGGTATTGGTAAAAACCCGTTCCCGGGTCGTATCATCAAACCCAAGAAACCCGATCAAGGCACCGTCAACGATCATTGGTTGCATAATCATTGCCTTGATCTCTTGCATCTCCAGGAGCGCAGCGGCATCCTGCATCTCGGCAGGGATCTGGTCAAGGCTACCGAGCGCGAGCAGCTCGCCACGCTGGAACCGTTCGATCAACCCGGGAAACGTGTCAAACGGGACGTCTTGCAGATCGGCGATCTGTGACGCCACGCCTTCGGCGCACCATTCGTAGGTGTTTGACCAGGTTTCATTGGCGAAATCATTGCTGAAGACATAAGCGCGTTGGGCTGACATAAACTCGCCGAGAATCGCGAGGCATGCATGGATGCCCTCATCAATCGCATCAATGCGCAGATTGGCATTGGCGGTGGCGAGTTTCGCGGCTGTGGCATGAAAGCGACTCGTTTCAAGCAGATGTTGTTCTTGCGCTTTGCGAGCCGAAATATCGGTGTCAGTCCCACGATAGCCAAGCAGTTCACCATCCGGGCCGAGCATTGGCAAGGCGTTGGAGGCGACCCAGATCTGGTGTCCATCTTTGGCAACGATGGGATTGACGAGATCGACAAAAGCCTCACGACGTTCAAAGGCCGCGAATACCTCGGTTTTAAAGCGTTCACGTTCCTCGGGAGGGTGCAGGTCGTAGAAATACTTCTTCCCGATAATCTCCTCAGGATGATAGCCAAAGACCTCTTCGGCGACCGGGCTGAGGAAGCGGAAGCATCCGGTGGGATCAACTTCCCAGGTAACGGTGCGACTCTGGCGGGCCAGTTGATCAAAACGTTCCATGCTCTCTTGGATGGTACCCGTGCGATCTGCCACGAGATGCTCGAATTCTGAGCGGACATCAACAATCAAGAGGTTGAAATCATCCACTAACTCTTTGATCTCGTGACGAGCCTTGATCTGCACCTGCGATGGCATGGGCTCATGGCGCAGGGCCCGTACGGCCTGTGAGAACTGAATGATTGGTTGGGAAATCAACCGATTGGCGAGCAACATTGCCCCAATGACCAGAATGAGCGACCCGCCCAAAATCCAGTGTCCGATCATCTCGTTGCGTCGAATCGGGGCATAGAGTTCGGCGGTGTCAATTTTGACGACCATGCCCCAGTTGAGCGAGGGAAGATACCGCCAAACGGCCAGCGTCTCCTCGTTGCGATAGTCTGGATAGATCCCGCTACCCTGCGCACCCCGCAAGGCCTCGCGAAGGGGGAGAAAGGCGGCCTCGTCAAGCGCTTGATGCGGCAGGTCGGGGTTATGCCGGGGTGGTACCGTGATCATCAGGCGTTCATGATCATAGGCCCCCATCAGGATTTCGCCCGTTGTTCCGAGCCCGGCGAAGCGATTGACGATCGCGTAGAGTTCCTGCGGCTCGATTTGCAAGACGATATTGCCGACGATGACGCCATCTTGGAAGATCGGGGCAGCGAGGAACGCGGCCGGAGCATTGCTGGGCGCATAGAAACCAAAATCAGAGACCTCGGTCTGCAAGAGGGTATTGGCGGCATCAATCGTACGGGCCAATTCGGTCTGCCCAAGCATTTCATCGTAGATATTCTGGCCCAGATCGGCCTCGGCCTTGAGCGAATAGCGGATCGTCCCGCCCTGATCAATGAGCAGCAGGTCGTAGTAGCCCTTCTCGGCAATGAACGTTTTCAGGTAGGCGATGAGTTCATAAGATGGGGAGATGATACCTGGGGGGGCATCGAACAAAGGAGGCAGGTCGGGCAAGTTTGCGAGGGTCGTGGCATCCTGGATCATGTTCAGCACATAGCTCTCGATGCGGGTATGGGCCGCATCAGCACGTTCAGCAAGGGCGTCACGCTCTTTTTGCTGCATCGCGTTGCTGAAAGCTTGATTGATGACGATCGAGCCAATCAGGACTGGCACAAGGGCAATAGTCAAAAAGATCAGGCCGAGTTCGGTTGCAATAGATTTGAGTTTGATCATGGTTCGGCCTCGATAATGGTTGGGAGGGCAAACGGATTCTGCCACTGGCCTTGCCAGCGGGTATGAAGCTCGCTGAGCAACACTTCCCAGCGTTCGACCGAGCGATAGGCTGGATAGGGCAACGGACGCACGGGCTTGGTCGAGCTCCAGACGACCTCAAATTGACCATCAGGCTGGATCTGCCCAATCCGCACCGTACGCCAGAGGTGCTGGCTTATAGGGTCAACGCTGATCGCACCCTGGGGTGCCTCAAGCGAGAGGCCGTGCAGCGCATTGCGTACCCGGTTGAATTCCAGGCTGTCTGCTTGCTCAACCGCAGCGGCCCAGAGCTTGACCCCCAGATAGGCTGCCTCCATCGGGTCGGTGATCACCGCATCAGCGCCATACCGGGCCTGATAGGCCTGGACAAACGCGGCATTGACTGGCCCAGCGAGACTCTGGAAATAGCCCCATGCGGCATAGTCACCCGCGAATGCAGCGCTGCCCATCGTCGCGAGTTCAGTTTCTGCAATGCTGAACGAAATCGTAGGGATATCCTGTGGCGTAATGCCTTGGGCGCGGAGGGCCTGGAAAAAGGCGACATTGCTATCGCCGTTGAGGGTATTCAGAATGACCTGCGGGCGACTCTGCACAATCGCCTCGACGGCTCCGGCGACGTCGGTACTGCCCAGCAGCACATACTGTTCACCGACGATAGTGCCACGTAGCGAGCCAATCTGGTCTTTCATGATCGCATTGGCGGCGTGCGGGAAAATATAATCCGAGCCGATCAGGAAAAAGCGTTGGCCGAGGTTATCCATCGCCCATTTGACGGTGGGAATGATCTGCTGATTGGGGGCGGCCCCGGTATAGATGATGTTGGGTGACGCCTCGAGGCCCTCATACTGCACTGGATAGAAGAGGAGGCGCTGATACTGTTCGACGATGGGCTTGACCGTTTTGCGCGCCGCCGAGGTCCAACAGCCGAAGATCACGGCCACGTCTTCTTCGACAAGCAAGGCCTCGGCCTCACGCGCAAAGATAGCGCTCTGCGAGGCACCGTCGCGAAGGACTGGCTCGAGCCTGCGGCCAAGCACGCCCCCCTGGGCATTGATCGCTTCAATAGCAAGCAGCGTAGCCTGGCTCACGCTCTGTTCACTGATGGCCATCGTCCCCGTCAGGGAATGGAGAATGCCAACCTTGATTGGCTCGGACGAACTCGTACTGGTGAGTTGACAACCCCAGCCTAGTACGGCAACAAGCAAGAAGCACAGCAAGATCAACGTTGATCTGAATCGTGTCCACTTGGTCTTGTTCATAGAATGCTTGCCTTTAGGCGCGGAAACCCAGCAGCTTTCGCGCTGGGAGGAGCGCTCTGCTTTAGCCCGCTTCAGCGTGCGCTCGCACGGGCGTTCGATATGTGGTATACTTGTCTTATGATACAAATGCTCTCCACACGAACCGTATGCTGCAAGCTCTCGCTTGATGCCGACGCTGTTGCCGCTATTCTTGCGACGGCAGAAGCGTTCAACGCGGCGGCAACCTACTGCGCCTCGGTTGCGTGGGAGGAGCGTATCACCAATAAGAACAAGCTCCATCACGTCGTCTACGGCCCCACCCGCGTCAATTACGGTCTGGGAGCGCAACTGGCCTGTTGCGCCAGGGACAAGGCGGCTGAAGCGGTTCGAGCGGCGCGGGCGAATGGTTCGGACACCTGTCCTACCTTTAAGCCGGATAGCTCGATCCGCTACGACGCACGCACCTATCGCCTGATGAGCCTCGACCGCGTGAGCCTGAACACCCTGACGGGGCGGGTCATGGGCCAACTGGTGCTGGGCGAGTTTCAGCGACGCTATCTGTACGATACGAGCTGGAAGATTGGCGGCGCCGAGCTGATGCAGCGGGACGGGCAGTTCTTCCTGCACATCACGCAGACCAAGGCCAGCCCTGCGCCCGACGAGCCGACCGGCTTCCTGGGTGTTGATTTCGGCATTGTCAACCTTGCCGCCGATAGTGATGGTGAAACGTAGAGCGGCGAGGATGTGAAGCAGACTCGTGAACGGCGCTTCCGCCACCGTCAGCGACTTCAAAAAGCCAACACGCGCCGCGCCCGCTGGCGGTTGAGGAAGAACGCCCGTCGTGAGACACGCTTTCAGCGGGATGTGAATCACTGCATCAGCAAGAAGCTGGTGGCAAAAGCGAAGACGGAACGGAAGGCACTGGCGCTTGAGGAGTTGAGCCATATCCGCACGCGCACAGACAATGGTTGTCGACGTTCGCAGCGTCGTCTTCGCACAAGTTGGGCTTTTCGGCAGTTGCGGAGCTTTGTCACCTACAAGGCGCAGCAGGCGGGCGTTCTGGTGATTGCGGTAGATCCGCGCAACACCAGCCGCACCTGTTCGGTCTGCGGACATTGCGACAAGAAGAACCGTGCAGATCAGGCCCATTTCAAGTGCCTCTCGTGCGGGTATACGGCAAACGCTGACACAAACGCTGCGGTGAATATCGCCTTTCGGGCCGCACGTCAGACGGCCTATGGTGCTGCGCCACCTTCGGGTGGAGGAGCGAGCACAAGCCCAGTAGCTTTAGCGCTGGGTATCTGACTGAGTCACGTATTGGTGTGTGGCAGCACCTGATGGACAACACAATTGCGTCCCGAGTTTTTTGCGCAATACATCGCTTGATCAGCTAGTTCAAGCAGGGCCTGATGGTTGATGATATTGCCTGGCTTCGTCGAGACAACCCCTACGCTGATCGTAATGTAGGGGGCTACATGTGAAAACGCATGTTCAATACGTTTTTCTGCGACCGCCTGACGCATGCGCTCGGCGATATAGATAGCCTGATCGACGTCGGTATCGGGCAGCACCACGACAAATTCCTCGCCACCATAGCGGGCAAGGAAATCACCGGCCCGGCGCAACGAGGCGTTCAAAATGGTGGCTACCTGTTGCAAACACTGATCACCGATCAGGTGACCGTAGTTATCGTTGTAGCCTTTGAATCCATCAATATCCAGCAGGATTAATGATAATGACTGTCTTTTTCGTGCGGCGCGACGCCATTCGCGATCGATGACTTCGTCAAAACGACGGCGGTTGAAAATCCCCGTCAGGCCATCATGGCTAGAGAGGTGCTGCAAGATATCGGTCTTGCGCTTCAAATCCATGTGGGTGCGCACTCTGGCTCTGACGATGGGTAGATGAAACGGCTTGGTGATATAGTCCACTGCCCCCGCTTCAAGCCCGCGGGCTTCATCTTCTTCGGCGTCCATGGCTGTAATAAAGATGATCGGAATGCCACTGGTTTCGGAAGTATCTTTGAGGCGACGACACACCTCGTAGCCATCCATCATCGGCATCATGATATCAAGCAAGATCAGATCGGGTGGATTAGAGTCAACTATTTTGAGCGCCTGGAACCCATTGGTAGCGACAAAAACCTCATAATCGTGTTGTAATTCCTCACCAAGAATGACAAGATTCGCCGGTGTGTCGTCAACCAGCAGGATCTTTTGCCGTGGCTCAGGTTGTGGGTCCATCTGAACGTCCTTACGCGCCTGATGTGGGCGCAAGCAGAACTTATTGCTGGCTGACCAGTTCCTCAAAGACACGGAACGGCTGGGCTCCGCGCACCAGCTGCCCATTGACAACAAAATTTGGTGTTGAGTTAATGCCAAGTGCCAGCGCGGCCTGCATTTCATTCAAGACCGCTTTTTCGCTTGCGGGGTCATCGAGGCACGCGCGGAAGGCGGTACCGTCAAGGCCCAGTTGATCGGCAAATTCGCCAAACACAACGCGATCACGCTGGGGAACCCCGCCCCATTCTTGCTGATGACTGCTAAAGAGCCGCTCGTACATCGGAAAAAACTGGCCTTGATCAGCGGCACAGTTCGCCGCGACCGCAGCGACGAGCGCTGAGGGGTGGATCGTGGTCAGCGGCAGATCGCGCACAACCAGGCGCACTTTGCCCGTTTCGACCAGTTCGCTCAACATCTGCGGTCGGGTCTCTTGAAAAAAGCGTTGGCAAAAAGTGCATTCAAAGTCGGTAAACTCTACGATCAACACGGGCGCATTGGGATCGCCAAGCGCACGGGGGTCGTCATCACGAAGATCAAAGATCGCGGCCAGTTCTGGGCGCGGTGTTGGCGTTGGCCCAGGTGGCAAGGGAGGGATGGTTGGGGGCCGATTGATCGCTATATTTGTCTGACGAAGTTCTTCGGTTGTCTCGGAAGTTACCGGTGGGGCATAGCTGCCACACGCGGTCAGGATGAAGACAAAGATCATCCAGAGAGAAAGACGCTTCACAAACTTTGCTCCTTCACTATCCTTCTCAGCACTTATACCTCTATTATACTCTTTCAATGCATCCAGATCTTACCAGTGTACGTACAGAACAGTGCAGCCTACGTAACGCAATCTGGTGAAGCCTGAAAAGTGGTGCTTGTACAGCCAAAGCTTGGCTGTACATAGCCTCTCTCTGCATTCAAAAGGAGCAATGCATGCGACGGAGTGTCTTGTCGGTAGCTGTTGCGGTCATTACTGCCCTGGTGGTTGGTCTGTTTGTCGTTTCGCCCCCGAGTCGCGCCCAGGCGAATGCGCGGGTGAACATCCTGCATCTGGCCCCCTTTGCGGCAACAGTTGATGGTACGGCGGTGACGGTGGTGGTCAATGGCGCAACGCTAGCTAGTGACTTCAAGTACAAGGATGCCCCGCTGACCGCGACGCTGCCCCCTGGTGATTACACGGTAGAGGTCTTTGCGGGAACCGATCTCGAAGTTGCCCCGGCGATTACGGCAACGTTGAGTCTTGAGGCCGGTACTGATTACACTGTCTTTGCCGGTGGGGGTGCGAATACCATTCCGCTCGGCCTCTTCCCTCTCGTTGACAATAACAGCGTGCCTGCGGCTCCGAATGCGAATGTACGCGTGGTTCATGCGGCACCATTCGCGCCCCTGGCCGACACAGCGGTTGATCTCCGCAATGCAACGACCAATGAAGTGATTGGCGGGCTCACCGGGGTCGCCTTTGGTGCCTTCAGTGGTTATCTCCCTGTGCCTGGCGATACCGACATTCCGGTCAAGGTGGTGCCTACGAGCAATCCTATGGCCGATCCGCCCATTATTGGCCCGGCCAACTTGAATGTCCCGTCCCAGTCGATCACGACGGTCTTTGCGATTGGGACTGGCACGGCAACGTACCCTGCCGAGTTCTTTTTCCTGGGCGGCACGCAGCGTGTCCCTGCGCAGGTTCGCCTGGCGCACCTGGCCCCGTTTGCGGGGGGCCGTGCGGCGGTGAATGTGGTTGTGCCGGGTGACACGCCGTTGACCCTGGTCAGTGATTTTGGGTTTGGCGATACGACTGATTATGTGCCATTGACTGATGGCACCTATCCGATCAATGTGGTCATTCCGAGTGCGCCGCGTGCGCTGGCCGACACCGTGGCGATTTCGGGGTCGGTGACGCTTGCGCCGGGGATGCGCTACACGGCGATGGCGATTGGTGGGGCCAATGGCTTTGCGCCTGAGTTGGTGCTCTTGAACGATCCCATCACACCCCCAATCACTGATACGGCGCGGGTGCGGATCTACCACGCTGCGCCGTTTGCCGCTGGTGAAGGGGCAAATGTCTCGATCCGTCTTCAGGATGGCACGCTCGTGCCTGGGTTGGGCAATGTGCCGTACAAGGGTACGGGCACCCTGGACTTGCCTCCTGGGACGTATGACCTGATCATTGCCACGCCGGATGGCTCTACCACGTTGCTCGACCTGCCGCCGTTTACGCTGGTCGCAGGCGACGACATCACCGTCTTTGCGGTTGGTGATGGGGTTAATCAGGATGTAGGCACGGTTGTGCTTGGTCTCCGTGAGCCGAATCGGGTCTACTTGCCCTTTGTTGCCAACTAAATGCCATAGGCACAGCCCATTCTTACCGTGACGCACAAAAGCCAGCAATGCTGGCTTTTGTGCGTCTCAGTAAAGCGATTCCATCATTGAGGATTGGCAGTCAAAAATACGATATGCTATACTGGCGGGCGTATGTGGCCTGGGGCTGCAAAACAAGACGCATGATAGAGCGGAGGAAGTATGTCCACGCTGATCGAAGAGATCATCGCCCGTGAAGTTCTCGACTCACGCGGCAATCCGACGGTTGAGGTTGATGTTCGCCTGGAGAGTGGTGATGTCGGGCGAGCGATTGTGCCGAGTGGGGCTTCAACCGGCGCTCACGAAGCGCTCGAGTTGCGCGATGGCGATAAGGCGCGTTACGGCGGCAAGGGTGTGTTGAAGGCTGTCCGTGCGGTCAATGAAGATATTGCCGAGGCCCTGGTGGGCTTTGATGCGGCTGATCAGATCGGGATTGATCAGGAGTTGATCACGTTTGATGGCACGCCGAACAAGAGCAAGCTTGGGGCGAATGCGATCCTTGGGGTTTCGCTTGCCTGTGCCAAGGCCGCTGCGGCAGCCTTTGGCCTCCCACTCTATCGGTATCTTGGTGGTGCTTATGCGCATGTCTTGCCGGTGCCGATGCTCAACATTATGAATGGTGGGCAGCACGCCTCGAACAGCACCGATTTCCAGGAATTTATGGTCATGCCAGTTGGTGCCGAAACCTTTAGCGACGCGCTGCGCTGGGGCTCCGAGATTTATCAGAGCCTGAAGAAGGTGTTGCACGACCGTGGCTTGAGCACGACGGTCGGTGATGAGGGTGGTTTTGCGCCAAGCCTGCCGAGTAACGAGGCGCCCCTGCAGGTGATTATGGAGGCCATCGAAAAGGCGGGCTATCGCCCCGGCGAGCAGGTCATGCTCGCGATGGATCCGGCCTGTACCGAGATCTACGCGGATGGCAAGTATCACCTCAAGCGTGACGGCAAGGTACTGACCACCGAAGAGATGGTTGATTACTGGGCCGATATCGCCAATCGCTACCCGTTGATTTCACTCGAAGACGGCCTGCACGAAGATGACTGGGAGGGTTGGAAGCTCTTGCGGCAGAAGATCGGCCACAAAGTGCAACTCGTTGGCGACGATTTCCTGGTGACCAACGTGAGTCGCTTGCAGCGGGCGATTGACGAGAATGCGGCCAACTCGATCCTGATCAAGCTCAATCAGATCGGGAGCCTGACCGAGACGCTGGCGGCGATCCAACTGGCGCAGCGCCACGCGATGACGGCGGTTGTCTCGCACCGCTCAGGTGAGAGCGAGGATGTCACGATTGCCGACCTGGTGGTCGCCACCAACGCCGGCCAGATCAAGACCGGAGCGCCGGCCCGCACCGACCGGATCGCCAAGTACAACCAGTTGCTGCGCATCGAAGAGGAGCTTGGTGGTGCCGCGAAGTACGCCGGCAAAGCGGCCTTCCATGTGAAGTTCTGAGGGTATTTATTTGACGCAAAGGCGCGAAGGCGCAAAGGTATGGATGTAAACCTTTGCGCCTTCGCGCCTTCTCTTAGGGAATCACCCGGTAGTAGAGGATGACAACCTTACCGCTGCTCTGGCCGGTGAACTCAACTTTGTAATCGCCCAGCGGCCAGCCAGAAGAGGGCGGTACAAAGTATTCGAACCAACTGCCATCACGATCGGCCTGAACGACTTGCTCAGTGACTCGTCCATCTGGCCCGGTTGTACGCCAGCGGATCTGTTCATTGGCGCGGAAGTCATAGATCCAAATAAAAAAATCATTGGAGGGATATAAGCAGTCGGTAAGCAGGAGTTCCTCTTCATTGAAGTCGTAGAAGATAACCCCATCGCCAACCCATTCCGGAATCCCGTCACAATTCGCAGGTGCGGGTGCAGGCTCGGTTGCCGGCGCAGGCTCGGTTGCCGGTGCTGGCTCGGTTGCCGGTGCTGGCTCGGTTGCTGGAACGGGCACAGACACTCCACCGCGCCCCTGTAGCACTTCGCTGACGAGCAATCCGGGCAGCACTGTGTTGACATCGTGCAACTCGAAGCGGCGGCGCTCGAAGTACTGGACGGTCAGACGCTTGCCCTCGATCTCCGCTTCGTACGCACCGGTGATCGGGAAACCGAAGCGCTCTAGGCCGCCGTTACGCTGCCAGTAGGTGGCAAACGCCCCACAGACACGGTGGCCCGTTTCGGCGAAGGCGAGACAGTCCGCATTTGCAGCTTCGCCGGGGCCGAATTGCCAGGGGGTCCCCTGCTGTGCCAGCCACTCGACCCCGAGTCGTCCGGCGGTTACCTGACCATTGGCCTGGATTTCGAGGCGGTCGCGTTCGAACCACTGCACTTGCAGCGTCTGGCCCTCGACGGTCTCAGCGTTCTGTGCGGTGATCGGGAAGCCAAAGACGGCCAGGCCGCCGTTGCGCTCCCAATACTGACGGATCGGCCCACTGATGCACTGATTGGTCTCGGCAAAACAGCGCTGGGCGGTCTGGGCGTGGGTAGCGTGGGCGGGCATGAAGCTGACGAGCAGCAGGGCGAACAGTAGGGCGAACAAGAGGGTGGGCATACGACGCATGGTTGTCTCCTTACATGTGCAGAAGGCTGACGTTTTGACACATCAAACAGCGTGCTTTCGGTGGACATCAATAAGTAGCCAAACGCCCCCTCCCGCGCTTGCGCGAGAAGGGGCGTTTTGGATGACAATCTTGTTATCGCCTGATGTCAGTGCGCTTGCTGCTGCGGTGAGTTATACCAATTACTGTTGATGATGCCGCAAGGTCCATGCTGAGTGTTCAAAGGCCGGCAGTCCACTGGTGCGGAGGGAAACCAATGCGGATGCGTTGCCCCCCATGTCACCCCGAGTATCCTATGGCCCGCGGGCCAGTGGTGGGGAGAGAAACAGTGCCGGTGCGTAGCCCGCCCTGTCACCCCGAACGGAGTGAGGGGTCTTCCGTGCGGATCAGTGCAGATTCCTCACTGCGTTCGGAATGACATGGCTGGCGTTGCCTCCCGCTGCGCCCGCCCTCTCACCCCGTTGCGCCCGCCCTGTCACCCCGAACGGAGTGAGGGGTCTTCCGTGCGGATCAGTGCAGATTCCTCACTGCGCTCCGCTCCGTTCGGAATGACCGAGGACACGCTGGAGCCGACAACACGGGTTGTTTCTTAGGAGCGGATGCGAGGGGTCTTCCATGAAGATCAGTGAAGATTCAGCTTTCAGCTTTCAGCTTTCAGCTTTCAGCTTTCTCTTGCCCTCTGCATCCACCCCATCGGAATGGGGGTTTTGCGGGAGCCATGCCCCTTCGACAAGCTCAGGGCAGGCCCCGCACCCCCGCTGTGGCAGCGGTAACAACTGTAACGATGCACCCACCCCTAGCGCCGCACCAGCGGCAGGTAGACCCGATTCGCGTTGATCGTGCCAGTTGTTGGGGTGGGTGATGGCGTCGGCGACGGGCCAGCGGTGGGCGCGGTGGTGGGCGTAGCTGACGGGTCAGCGGTGGGTGACGGGCTCGCCGTGGGTGTCCCTGGCGGTCCAGCGGTGGGTGTGGTGGTTGGGGTGGGCGACGGGCCAGCGGTGGGTGTGGTGGTTGGGGTGGGTGACGAGCCGGCGGTGGGTGTGGTCGTCGGGGTGGGCGACGGGCCAGCGGTGGGTGTGGTGGTCGGGGTGGCTGACGGGTCAGCGGTGGGTGACGGGCTCGCGGTGGTTGTAGCTGACGGCCCAGCGGTGGGTGAGGTGGTGGTGGTGGGTGATGGGCTTGCCGTGGGTGTACTCGTAGGCGTAGGCGTGGGCGCAAGGGGATCACTGGCGCTGCGCTCGACGGCACCGATATCACAGGCTGGCCCAACCGGGCGGGCGATACCCCGTTGATCGGTGGCGGGGCAGGTGCCTCCCGCCGCGTCGAGTGCAGGGCTCTCATCGTAGGGCGGGTGGGTGAGCGTGGTGCTGCCGTAATCGCTGAGCGGGGCGAGGCGAGGTTCAAGCGGAGCCTGGCGCGTGCCGCTCTGGTCTGAGGTGGCGTCAAACAGGCAGGTTCCATCGCCAACGAGATTGGAGCTGCCAGAGGTGAGGCTGCCTGGGCGCGTGGCGGCATCACTAGGAAAACCGCAGTCGCGGTCGCCATTCGCGGCGATGATGTTGCCCGTCGCAGTGACTGCACTGCCACCCCAGTAGAAGCCGCCAACAAAGCGGGCACGGTTGTTTGTCAGGGTATTAAAGGCGAAACGGACCTCGTTGGGCGTGCTGGCGAAGGTCTCGATAGCGCCACCAAAGTCGGCACTGTTGCCACTAAAGGTAACATTTTCGATCACACTCTGACTGGTGGAGTTATTGGTGAGGAATGAGAGACCACCCCCGCCGCTGAGACTCGTGTTATGCACTAGCGCACTACGCTCGATACGCAAGTGCGCCGCCGGATCAGCTGAGAAACTGGAGAAGTAGACGCCGCCGCCGCGATTATCGGCAGTATTATCACGAATAACACTATCTACAATCTCTAGCGAACCGAGCGGATCGTAATCGAAGAAGCGGAACGAGAGTCTGCTGCCTATCCCACCGCCATCTGTTTTCGCACGATTATTGCGGATGATGCTGCGCTCGATCCGCATCTGTCCATCGTTATGTACCCCGCCACCGCGTCCGTCGGCGTGATTGTTCTCTACAATGACATCAATCAGGGTCACGTTGCCAAACTGATTGCTGAGCCCCCCGCCGTCAACCGTTGTTGTGCCATTGCGCAGAGTCAGATTGCGCAGGGTCACGCTGGTCTCGCGGGTAACGCGGATAATCTGATCCAGCCCCCCGCCATCAATGATCGTCTGATCTGGCCCAGCGCCTTCGATCGTCAGCGTATCGCTGAGCACCAGTGGCCCTGCCGCGTTCAGGCTGAGTTGGTACACCCCGGCGTTCAGTTCAAGGATGTTCGCGCCAGGGAGGGCGTTGACCAACGCGACCGCTTCACGCAGCGCACAATCCTCACGCGTGCAGGTGCCGTTGTCGTCGCTGGTTTTGGTGACGATTGAACCTGCCGTGCTGAAGGTGGGCGAGAGGTCGAGGAAGATGTTGTCGGCACATTTGACGCGCAGGTTGGCGGCGAGCATGGCACGGTTGGGGAGGGTGACACTAGCGCTGCCGTCGTTGGGCGTGCTGGCGAGCAGTGCGGTGTATGTAGAGCCAGCATCTTCGGTGAGATCGATCTGCACGTTTGCACAGCTAATCGGCGCGAGGTTGGTATTGGCAACATCCCAGGTCACGCCAAGGCTTGCCCCCTGGGCGAAGCGTTCGCCGCCGGCAATGCTCGTGATCTGGAACGGGCCAGCCTCAGCCACCACCGTGAGCGCCGTACTATCGAAGGCAAAGGCTCCCGCACCGGGTTGGTTATCGCGCACGGTGAAGCGAAAGGTGAGCGTGCGATTGGTCGTTGGCAGCGTCTCGCCAATGGTTTCCTGCCCCGTCACAATGTCGAGGTAGCGCGGGAAGAGCCGGCTCGGGCTGGCGCTCGGCGGGAACGAACGGAAGATCGGGCGCGCCCCGTCATCGGTCAGTGGCGGCGAGGGCGGCCCAAGATCGTACTGCTCCCAGGTAAACGTGAGCGCATCGCCATCTACATCGCTCGCCGTACCAACCAGTTCAAACGGCGTGCGTGCTGGGATCGTATAGCTCGGCCCCGCATCCACCACGGGCGAACCATTGCCGGAGGGAACATCGGTACCGCACGAACTGGCCAGCGAACCTCGAATCCAACTCTGCATCTGCCCTAAACTGTGGCTATGAAAATAAGCATCGGCACGATTTTGGATATTCTCTGGCGCACAGATGCCCGCATAACTCATAATCGTCGTACCGCTTGCGGCTTCATAGGCTGATCCTTCAGCTCGTGAGGGATTGCCACTGGTTGGCCCTACACCACCACAGCGTCCAGCCGTACTGTTAAAACTATGATCAGCCCCAAACTGATGACCAATTTCGTGGGTTGTAATCCGCACAATGGCTGCAGTTGCTGGGGTTGGATTACCGCTGGTTCCTTCAGCTTTCCGCAGTGATCGCCCCTGGGTGTTTGCACAGATAAGACTACCTGCGGTGCCGCCATTTTCTGTTGAAAATACGTGTCCAAGATCAAAATTATCAATGCCAATGGTATTGGGAATGACCTGATTGTTGATCAGGCGCAAATCGCGTCGATCATCCCCATCAGGATCATTGGGATAGGGATCGGTCGCTGGATCAAGAAAGAAGAGTTGGTCGGTATTGGCGGCCAGCGTAAAGCGCACCGCCATGTCGCGCTCGTAGATCGCATTGAGCGCATTCACTACATTGACGATTTCAGCCATGACGCTGGCCTTGGTGCCCCCGTGGAACTGAGCATACTCGCCGGTGGTCGCAATCGCCAGCCGATAGTCGCGGCGCATGCTGCCGTTGCTGCCACTCTGGGCGATGGTGATCGTTGGCTCGTGATCATGAAAGTCCCCCCTACAGCTCTTGAAGACCTGTGAGGTCTGGTCTAATGGTCTAATGGTACAATGGACACTACTGGCCTGCATGAGCCTAAGGATATCTATGCGCTGGTTTAACGTGGCTGGCCCTTGCCGCCCCACTATTCACTATATGCTCCCGCCGTTGGCGCGGCTGCCTGAGCTTGAGCGCCTGATTGTGCAGCAGTCTTACTTTGTGCTGCACGCCCCGCGCCAGACCGGTAAGACCACCGCGATGTTGGCGTTGGCCC
This sequence comes from Candidatus Chloroploca sp. Khr17, assembly GCF_004138165.1. GTDB lineage: Bacteria > Chloroflexota > Chloroflexia > Chloroflexales > Chloroflexaceae > Chloroploca. The sequence continues at coordinate 31,899 of NZ_RYFF01000023.1, read as the reverse complement.
AGGCGCTGACGGCGAGCGGAGACTGGACGGCGATCATGCTCTCGGTCGAGGTGGGGGCACCATTTTCGGCGACGCCAGAACAGGCCGAGGCGGCGATCTTGGATTCGTGGCGCGAGGATGCGCTGCTACGCTTGCCGCCGGAACTGCAACCGCCACCTTGGCCCACCGCTGAGTCTGGGACAGCGATCCGCGCCGCGCTGCGCGCTTGGGCTCAAGCCTCGCCCCGCCCGCTGGTGATCCTGATTGATGAGATTGACGCCTTGCAGGACGCGGCGCTGATCGCGGTCTTGCGCCAGTTGCGGACGGGTTATCCGGATCGCCCCGACGGCTTTCCCCATGCCCTGGCCCTGATCGGCATGCGCGATGTGCGTGATTATAAGGTTGCCGCTGGCGGAACTACCCGCCTCGGCACGGCCAGCCCTTTCAACATCAAGACGCGTTCGCTGACGCTGGACAACTTCAATGCGGATGATGTTGCGGCCCTCTACGCGCAGCACACCACCGACACCGGCCAACTCTTTGCCCCCGAGGCGAGCGCGTTGGCCTTCACGCTGACCCAGGGCCAACCGTGGCTGGTCAATGCGCTGGCCAAAGTCGCGGTCGAAGAACTCGCGCCCGACCCGGCAACGCCAATTACGCCGGAGTTGATCAGCGCCGCGAGGGATGTGCTGATCGAACGGCAGGATACCCACCTCGATAGTCTGGCCGAGCGCTTGCGCGAACCGCGGGTGCGTGCGGTGATCGAGCCGCTGTTGGCGGGGCTGTTGCCCAGCAACATGCCGAATGATGATATTCAGTTCGTGTTGGATCTTGGCCTGGTACGCCTCGATGCACATCAGGGTCTGGTGCTGGCCAACCCGATCTATGCGGCGGTCATTCCGCGCACGCTGACCTTCACGACGCGCTCGTTCTTTCCGCCGGTGGTGCCGACATGGATCGGCCCAGATGGGCAGCTTGAGCCAACCCGGTTGCTGGAGGCCTTTCTGTCGTTCTGGCGGCAGCACGGGCAGCCCCTGTTGGGCACGACCAGTTACCATGAGATCGCGCCCCACCTCGTGTTGATGGCCTTCCTCGATCGGGTCGCCAATGGTGGCGGGCGTGTCGAGCGCGAGGCCGCCGTGGGGCGCGGGCGACTCGATCTGCGCCTGGAGTTTGGTAACGTGGTCCTGCCGATTGAGGTGAAGGTCTGGCGGGAAGGCAACCCCGACCCGCAGACCGAAGGGTTGGCCCAACTCGATGGCTACCTAGCCGGATTGGGCCTCGACACCGGCTGGTTGGTGGTCTTCGACCAGCGCCCAGGGCAGCCACCCATTGCCGAACGCACCAGCGCGACCAGCGCCACCACGACGAGCGGGCGCGTGGTGACGCTGGTGCGGGGGTGATGCCATCCTACCTTCTGGGGAAAAGCGAGCGTCTTGACGCCATACGTGACGAGCGTTTAAGCGCACCAGACCCGGAATAAGCAAGGAAGCGCTGTTCCGGTGGACAAGGTCAAGGTCAAAAAGGATCCCATTCTATGGGATCCTTTTTGTGCAATGATGTAAAATGTTGTTTTTAGAAAGAGGCGTTATGCTAAAGTTTTCACTCTATGAAGATGTTTTGTTGTTGATTGATATACCGGAAGAGGGTATGTTTGCTGGCGCTGTCGGTACCGTCGTTGATCGTCATGACCGCCCGGGTTATGAGATGGGATATAGTGTGGAGTTTTTTGACGCAGACGGTACGACGCGAGGGGTAATTACTGTTCCCGCTCATGCTTTGCAACGTTGGGAAGCTAACGGTGGTGCCTGATCTGTGCAGGCTAGATCGCAATAATCCCTAGGCCACGCTTAAGTGCCTGACAAGATTGGGATGAGTGTGTTAATCACATCCTATTGCAAACGCAAGCGCTAAAATGGTTCCAGCGATCGCTGGCAATTCTTTGCACCATTGCGAGCAACTAGAAAGTGCAGATGATGGGCTTCCTCGCTGAATATTTGCAGACTATGTTTAAGCAGCAATGTCCAATCGGCTGGACGTGTCACACCGAACAACGCCTTCTTTCAGAAACATTTGAACGACGTATGGGCTATTCATCGCGGGTTGATGTGCTTTTTCGCCATAACGATGGACGACACGCGGTGTGGGTTGAATTTGAAGTCAGTCGTGCGGATCCCGTCGCCAACCATGCCAAGTTTCTGGTTGCTCATGCGCGGAATTCGCAGCTGCATCACGACACCTTTATCTCTATGGTCAGCCCACATGTCACCTATGGGCGCTCTCATCTCGCCGCCAATATGATTTTTTTGATGCGGAAGATGGGTGTGCAATCGTTTCAGACGACCTTGCTTCCGCAGTTTACAGCTGCTCAGATTAAACAATTAAATGCTTTATCAATAGATCCAATACCGATGTATCCTGATCTTTATCCAGATCGGGAGATAGAGCGGGTGTTCACGCTGATTGCTCCGGTTGTTGCAACGGATCAGCGGCGATTGCATTTTGTGGGGAATATACGGATGGCATCCGTACCTCCGTTTAGAGCCGTACCTCCCAAAGATCGCGCTCGGGCTGATAGTGCTGCGACGATGTTCCCCCGACACCGTGGTAGTGCAGCATGCCAGCGTGGGTCATGATCTGCTTGTACTGCATATAAATGGATGTACGATAGTGTTGGGGCTGGATCTTGCGCCAGATCAGAAAGCCTTGGTCGTCAAGCAACGTTGCGACATCACGGGGAAAGAAGAAGACCAGCGGCGTAAGGAGTTTGTCGAACCGGGCGGCGGTTTCCACGAGCACGGGCATGGGTACCGGCTGCTGCGGGCCGATCTGCGTGAGGATCTCGTGTAAGAATCCGGCAATGGGATCGCGAAGCAACAGGATGCGCAAGACCGCCGCCGTACGCGGATCAAGGTCAACGAGCGGCTGCCGCTTGATCGCGGCACGATGCAAGGTGGCGAGTTCCACCGCGGGAGGCAATAAGCTGGCACAGGTACGCCCCAGCGGACTGAGGCTGATCGTTCGCCCCTGGATCACGAGTAGGCCCAGTTTTTCGGCTCCCTGCAAAGCTGGCTTGAACTGGCGGGGCATGACGGGATAGTGCTGGCGTACCACCGCTTCGAGCTGCGCAAGCGCAACCGGCGCAACCCCCTCCTCACGTTCCCAGGCATACAGACAGGCGGCACAGGCGAGGTAGTGGGTCGGGAGATTGTAGCTAAACTGGGTGCGCAGCGCACTTCCCGTGGCAAACTGACGCCGAATATGCTCGGCATGTTTCAGCAGAGGTAAGTGGAGCACCGGAGGCTCCAGGAGTTGCAGCGTACCGGTTGTGATCGCGAGGATGCCCACTCCTCGTTGCCGGGCAAATGTGACGAGATCTGGTGAGGGGGTGCCCGCGACCGCCATGAGCACGGCGTGAAAGCCATAGCGATAGGTCTCGGCCTGGGCGAGGCCTTTGAGCCAATCCATTTCGCCTTTGGCTTCAACTGCAAACATGGTTGCGCCATCAGCGAGGCGGCCAACCAGATCTGGATGGGTGGCAAACGCATCAAATTGGAGGGTGAAGCGCTGAAATGGCTCTAAAGAAGGATCGCCTATTAATGATGGATGTGCATCGGTATAGAGATCCAGGATCGGTTGCCCAAGCAACCCGTGAGCCTGGAACAACCGACGGGTTTCACGAATGACGTCAATCTCGCGCATAGCGTATCCTCAGCAGGGCAGGGAAGATGCTGTTGCTATTGTACCAAGCTTACCCGCCTCACCGTAGAAGCAGGCATCCGTTAAGGCAATATACCATAAGTTAGCAACTCCTTTTCGCTCCAGTCATTTCACTTGATTTATGCTACGATAAGCAGGTGTTTGTTCACTATCTGATGTTTTGCTACCTGTCGTAACAGTCGCTTGTGCTTCATTCAGCGGCTATCCGAATATGCGCAGTTCTGATTCTGATGATGGCTGCAGCATATTATGTACGGTTCAGGAGAGCGGCAATGGATCATCAGCCCATGTCGATCCAGATGCTCGGAACCTTTCAGGTGTACGTAGGCGGAACGCCGCTGCATACCCTGCATGCGCCGCGCCTCCAGGCATTCCTGGCCTACCTGCTCATTCATCGTGATGCGCCGCAACCACGGCGCCGGATCGCCTTCACACCCTTTTCAGGCAGCCTCTAAAGACTTCCAGGGAAAAGTTGCGGTAGGGAGGGGTTCTCAGGGAGGGCTTGCCCTCCCTGAACAGCGCGTGCTACTGAATGCGGAAGTAGGCGATGGCCTTATGGCCGCTGCTCACCCCCTCAAAGGTCATTGCCCATACACCAAGCTGGATATCCGCCTCCGTCTCAAAAGAGACTTTATCTGTGAAGCCAACGCCGTTCGCGCCGATCTGGAAAGGTGCGCCATCGACCTGTCCATCCGGTGCGGTGACGTAGACCCCGACTTTCTCACCCGGCGCGAAACCAATGCCGATCACTGTGAAGATGGTCCCGGGGGGGCCAATAAGCGGCTTGACCATCGCGTTGCTCACCGTTTTCAAAGCGTTTTGAAGGCTACCGGGCCTGAAAAAGCGCCGACTTTGGGCTTAGCGCCGCTGGGGCGTGCAGATTGCGCGTCTTGAGCCGACTGAAGCTGCGCTCATGCACCGGTTGCTGGTGAGAGCTTGTCACCAGCGCCGCGACGTCATCCTGCGCAGGCGTGGTGTTGGTCACAGAGACCTGCCAGCCCAACCGCGCACCCATGGCTTGCCATGCGGCCAGATCCACCCAGATGGCGGCCACGACCCAGGCGGTGTTCCCATCGGGCAGGTGCTGCGACTTCAACGCGGGTCTGCACCACCCCCGTCAACTTCGCCTCGGCAATCAGCCCTGCGTACTTGATCACTCCTGTTTCACATATATACAATACTAGTGTACAATATGGGCCTGAGGTTACGACGCAATTGCTGCGCACGGTATAACAGGGATGCATCTGGATGGCATCAGGAGAACGGGCTCATCAGGGCCTTGGGGTAATGCTGCGCGAGTTGCGTACCCAGCGCGGGCTTTCGGTGCGGACGTTGGCCGCCCAGGTTGGCTTTTCGCCCTCTTTTATCTCGCAGATTGAGGCCGATGCCGCCTCGCCTTCGCTTGCGTCACTCGAGAAGATTGCCAGTGCCCTCGGAGTAACCCTCGGCCAACTCTTTAGCTCGCTTGAACAGAATGCTGCGGTGCGAACGGTAATTCGCCGTGGTGATCGTGCGAGCCATACGAGCGCCTGCTCCCAGACGACGATCAGCGTGCTGAGCGACGCTTCGCCTGAGCGGCGTCTCGCCGCCGTTGAGTTGGTCATTGCGCCTGCGGGGATGAGTAGCCAGCATCCCGAAGTGCATCGCCACGATACGTTTGCGCTGGTGCTGAGCGGCAGCCTTGCGCTTGTTACTAATGATGGAGTTGAGATCCTTTCGGCTGGTGATAGTGCCTATCTGCCCTCTGGGATGGCGTTTGCCTGGGCCAACCAGAGCGAACTCCCGGCCACCGTGCTTCTGGTTGGTGGCAGCGGGCGGAGTGATCTTGTTCAGGATGTGCTTGCCTTGAAAACCCAGAGCGATACGCGGCGCGATGAACTGCATTGATGCTGTCCACGTTATCCCAGGAGATACCTGCCTGATGTCTATGATGATCACCCCACCAACTGAGCAAACGCTTGCCGATCAGCAGTTGGTTTCCGAGACCGCCCGCCGTCGTACGTTTGCGATTATTTCGCATCCCGATGCAGGCAAGACAACGCTCACCGAGAAGTTGCTGCTCTACGCGGGGGCCATCGATCTTGCCGGTTCAGTGCGAACCCGCAAGCACCAGCGCCATGCGACCTCTGACTGGATGGCGATGGAGCGTGAGCGTGGCATTTCGATCACGTCCACGGTGCTGGCGGTTGACTATGCCGGCTATCGGATCAATCTGCTTGATACCCCCGGCCACCAGGATTTCAGCGAGGATACCTACCGTACGCTGATGGCGGTTGATAGTGCCGTTATGGTGCTCGATGCCGCGAAGGGCATTGAAGCGCAGACGCGCAAGCTTTTTGAAGTCTGTCGCCGCCGGGGGGTGCCGATTCTGACCTTTATCAACAAGCTTGACCAACCAGGGCGCGAGCCGCTTGATCTGCTTGACGAGATCGAGCGGGTGTTGGACATCGGTGCGACGCCGCTCAATTGGCCCATTGGCTCGGGCGGGGATTTTCAGGGCGTCTACAATCTGTCTGAGCGTCAGGTGCTACGGTTTACGCGTACCGCCCATGGTGCCCACCGTGCGCCAGTTCAGGTGGCTGATCTCGCTGATCCGGCGCTTGAGACCCTGATTGGCGCTGCGGCTGCCCAGCGCCTGCGTGATGATGTGGCGCTGCTGGAAGGGGCTGGCGCAGCGTTTGATGAGGCAACCTTCCTCCGCGGTGAGGTGACGCCGGTCTGCTTTGGCAGTGCGCTGAACAACTTTGGGGTCGAGGCCTTCTTGCAGACGCTGGTTGAACTCGCCCCGCCGCCTGGGATGCGGATGAGTGACCGGGGCTTGATCGATCCAATTGCTGAACCCTTCGCGGGCTTTGTCTTCAAGATTCAGGCCAATATGGATCCCCAGCATCGCGACCGCACCGCCTTTATTCGGGTCTGCTCGGGTCGCTTCACCAAGGATATGCAGGTTCAGAACCCGCGCCTTGGGCGGAGCATCCGGCTCACCCGCCCGAGTCGGATGTTTGCCCGCGAGCGTGAGACGGTGAGCGAGGCTTTCCCGGGCGATGTGATCGGCGTGACGAACCCTGGGGTTTTTGCCATTGGTGATACGCTCTGTGCCGGATCACCCTTGACGTTCACCGCCATCCCGCGTTTTGCGCCCGAGTGTTTTGCGGTACTGCAGAATCGCAGCCTCGCCAAACACAAGCAATTCCACAAGGGCCTTGAACAACTGGTTGAAGAAGGGGTTGTGCAGTTGCTCTATGACCCTGATGGCCTGCGGCGTGAGCCAATTCTCGCTGCTGTCGGTGAGTTGCAGTTTGATGTGGTACAGGCGCGGATGGCCGCCGAGTACAATGTCGAGACCACCCTTGAGCCTTTGGCATATACCACTGCCCGTTGGCCGACCTGCACACCCGAGGTGTTGTCTGAGACGCGGCTCTTTTCGACGGTACGCCAGATGCGCGATCACAATGGTGATCCGGTGCTGCTCTTTACGAGCGAGTGGGAGCTCGCCTATCTTGAGCGTGAACGTCCCCAGTTACTCCTACGTGGCCCTGATAGGTGAAGCGCACTCCGCTGCGCCTCAGCCTTGCCTTAGCCGCGTACGCGGGCGGTCGTTTCCCGAATCACGAGTTCGGTCGTGATCGAGGGAAGCGCGGGTGGCTCGTTGGCAAGCAGGCGTAGCAACCCACGGGCGGCCTGGCGGCCCTGCTCAAGCATTGATTGGCGGACGGTTGTCAGGGGCGGGGTGGTATAGACTGAGCCGAGCAGATCGTCAAAGCCGACGAGCGAAATATCATCGGGCACACGCAGCCCGCGGCGGTAGAGGCCGAGCCTGATGCCGTAGGCCATCTGGTCGTTGGCGGCAAAGATCGCCGTGAAATGGCTCCCCCGCGCTAGAAGTGTCTCAAGGGCGAGCAAGCCGCTCTGTTCGGTGAAGTTACCCTCGACGATCAGGCGTTCATCAACGGCCAGCCCGGCTGAGGTGAGCGCCTCGGTATACCCGCGTTGCCGTTCGCACGCATCAAGGTGGGATGGAATGCCACCGATGTGGGCGATGCGCCGATGCCCGAGATCGATCAGATGGCGCACAGCCTGAAAAGAGCCAGAGGCATTCTCGACGCGGATGCAGTGATCTTCGAGCCCCTCGATGTGGCGTCCGACGGCAATCAACGGGATCTGCTTGTTGATCGCACGCAAAGCGGTATCAGGATGATAGCCCCCCAGCACGATCAGGCCATCAACCTGGCGGGCCAGCAGAATATCGAGCGCCGCCTGTTCATCGAGCGACTCCCAGTGACCACTCGCAAAGACCCCTTGGTACCCACTGCCTGCCAGGCCATCTTCGATGCCCTGGGCGAGCTCGCCATAGAACTGGCTCATCATGCTCTGGGTCAGAATACCGATCACCATCGACTTCCCAAGCGCGAGCGCACGGGCCGTCAGGTTGGGCCGAAAGTTCAACTGCTCGATGGCCGCAAGCACCGCCGCACTCTTGGCCGGGTGAACCCGGCTGTTCCCGGTGAGTACCCGCGAAACCGTGCTTGGCGAGACATGGGCGAGCCGGGCGATATCACTGACGGTTGGTTGCTTTGACATAGGAACAAGCCCTATTCTTTGACAGCGGTTTCAAGAACTGTTATGCGCAATAGACCGACGTATTCTACCATAGAAGCAAAAAATAGCCAACACTTGAGCGGCATGATTTTGAAAGCGATTTCACAGATTTAAGCCTAAAACAACTTGACAGGATTATTTTAACCTTGTATAATGAAATCGGTTTCAGAGTTCAGGATCCGTGGTATCCACATCATCATACCTGTTTTTCACAGTTACTCACGCTGACTGCCGCTCTGCATCGCACCGTATGGGCACATTGGTATTTGCCGCAAAAAAAAGGTCAAGTGTCCAAACATAGGACGAGTTGTTGCGTCTTTTTGTGCTCTTTGTGCTCTTTTGCGGCGAACGTGAGGGCGACGTCTACCTGTAGCAAGCCCCAGAACATACCATTGTGGTGAGTCTGAATTTCTGAAACCGCTTTCTTAATCAGGCAACGAGCCAACACCGGTCAAATGATGCACCGGCAACGCATCGTTGCAAGTCAATGGCGACGTGTCGCTCAAAGCTCTGGGAGGTTTCGTATGTCTAGATGGCGTTCAACGATGTTCGGCGTGATCCTTGTCTTTGCGCTGCTCCTGTCGGCGTGTGGTGCCTCTTCTTCGTCCACCCCGGGCGGTCAGACTACCACCGGTTCGTCGACAACCCTTCGCGTGCTTGTCCATCAGAATCCCCCAATGGTCGCCTTTATGGAGGAGTTCAATAAGGCCTTTGAGGCCGCTAACTCCGACATTAAGGTTGATATGACGGTCGTCAATGCGAATGAACTTAGCACGGTGACGCAGACCCGCCTGACGGCCAATGACATTGATGTGATTGGCATCTTTGGCTTCTCGAATCAGGCTCAACCCTTCATGTCCAATGTGACGCCGCCGAACTGGCAGACCCTGATTGAGGCTGGTCTGCTGCTTGATATCACCGATCAGCCGTTCGTCAAGAACTATGACGAGGTCTCGATCCGCGATGCGGGCACCTACAACGGCCAAGTCTATCATATCAACCTGGGCCGTGTCTCGTACAGTGGCATCTACTACAACAAGGATCTCTTTGCGGCCAACAATGTTGCCGTACCCACCACCTGGGACGAGTTGGTGCAAGCATGTGATGCCTTTGCGCAGGCGAATATCTCTTGTATGACGGCGGGTGGCAAAGATGGCTGGCCGATCTTCGTCGGGGCCTATGGGTTGATTGGTGCGTTGTTCCCCGATCAGGCCCAACTGGTCGAAGACCTCTGGACTGGGGCGCGAACCTGGAACGATGACGAGTCGATGGTGATGTGGGAACGGATGCAGATCTATGCTCAGCAGATGATGGAGCCAGGGGCGAGTGGGATCGCGGGCGATGCTGCGCCTGGTCGCTTTGCTTCGGGTGCGGTCGCGATGTTCCCCGGTGGTACCTGGTACGCTTCGGCGATCGAGGCGGCTGAGCCTGAGTTTGCGTGGGGCTATATTCCCTTCCCAGGCAGCAATGATGTTGCTGACAACAGCTTCCTCTTTGGCAAGTATGACCAGGGCTGGGCACTTGCCGCCAAGAGCCCCAATACCGAGGCGGGCATCAAGTATCTGACGGCCTTCTCAGAGCCAGCGAACTATCAGGCCTTTATCAATGCCGTTGGCTTTATTCCGACGCAGCCCGGCGCTACGCTCGATACCTTTATCGGCTCGGAAGTGGCTCCCTATCTCGCGAATTTCCGCGTAGGCTACGAGCAGTACTGGGTTGCCCCCAAGGGTGCCGGCGAGTATGCCAATCCGTTTGCTTCCTACTTCAAGCCCTTTGGTACCTTTGATGATCCTCAGGAACTTGCCGATCGCGTGCAGTCTGATCTGCAGTCGGGTCTCGATAGCAATTAGGCGCAATGCCTTGCAAAGAAGGCGGTTGTTTTGACGCAACGGCGCAACGGCGCAAGGACTTTCGCGTAGGTACGTTCACCCTTCGCGCCTTTGCGTGAGCTTCTTTGAAAAGTAGTGCAACTGGGCATAGGCGGAGTGCCGACTTCAGTCGGCTGACCCGGAAGCCGACTGAAGTCGGCACTCCCTGGAACACTTCGTTCATACACTACTCAGTGGTGTGTGAATGAAGTGTTCCGGTAGCACCGCCGACCACGAATACTGATCACGAAGAAACGAATAGGGGCGTTGCGGTGGGGTATTCGTTCATTCGTGGCCCCCATTCGTGGTCGGCGAACGACCCCAGAAAACTTATTTCCCCAACTACTCAGTGTGGAGGTGTAGCTTGCATAACTATCATTTTGGGCGTGGCCGAGCGAGGTGGGCTCCCTATCTGCTATTACTCCCCGGTTTCTTCTTTTACGTCCTGATTATGCTCGGCCCTTCGCTGGCGACGGCGGTCTATTCGTTCACGGATGCCAGTGGCATCCAGGGGTCGCAACTCAACTGGATTGGGTTCGAGAATTATCGCGAGTTCCTCTTTATGGGCCAGGCTTCCATCGATAACTACGGGGCCCTCTGGCGAACGCTCGTCTTTTCGTTTTTTGTGACCAGCATCCAGTTTAGTCTTGGGCTTTTCCTTGCTTTGCTGGTGAACCAGCGTCTGATTGGTGTCAATATCTTTCGGACGATCTTCTTTATGCCGGTGATCCTCGGCGCGGTGATCCAAGGTCTGATCTGGTCACTCTTTCTCTATCCGCTCGGTGGGCCGCTTGCGACGATGCTTGAGCCGTTTGGCATCCGCTCGGAGTTTCTCGGTGGGCAACCCTCGACGGCGATCGCCTGGGTGATCTTTGTCCAGATCTGGGCTAATGTTGGCGTGACGATGATGATCTTCATCGCCGGGTTGCAGACGATCCCTTCCGATCTCTACGAGAGTGCGCGCATTGATGGCGCGAGCGGCTGGCAAGCCTTTCGCCATGTGACATGGCCGCTCTTGACGCCGAGTGTCAATACGAATTTGCTGCTCAATATCATCGGCTCACTCCAGGCCTGGCAGTTGTTCCTGGTGCTCATCGGCTATCGCAATGGTACCCAGGTGCTCGGCTATCTCATTTTTGCCCAGGGCTTTGGGCAGACCTCGGGGAGTGTGACGAGTGCGTTCCGCCAGGGCTATGCGGCTTCGGCCTCGATTGTGCTCTTCTTTATCGTGCTGGCGATTGGTTTGCCGGTGCAGTATTTCCTCCAGCAGCGTGAAAAGAGGATTCTTGGATGAGTACCATAACGAACCCTGAAACAAAGGCGCTTCCTGAGCAACGATCATTTCCGGTCAGACGCTTCAACTGGATCCGCTTGGTCTCCTATCTTATTCTTGGTCTCTTTGCCATCGTCTACCTCGGGCCGTTGATGATGCTGGTCATTACGTCCCTCAAGACGATGCCCGAGTTTATGAAGAGTGCGACGGCGCTGCCCTCTGGCTTGCACTTTCAGAATTTCATTGATGCCTGGGAGCGGGCCAATTTCCTGCGTTACATGACCAATACGCTGCTCTATACGGTTTCGGCGACGGTGGTCTATGTGGTGATGGCGGTCTTTGTCGCGTTCCCGATTTCCCGTGGCTATGTCAAGGGTGCGGGTTGGTTGCTTACGCTCTATGTCATTGCGCTCTTTTTGCCCGTCGCGCTGATTCCTCAGTTCCAATTGATGCTCGGCCTGGGCCTCTACAACAACCCGTTCGGCTATGTGATGCTCTTCCTGGTCAATCCGATTGGCATTGTGATCCTGGTCAACTATATCAAGACGTTGCCAATCGAGTTGGACGAGGCGGCGGCGATGGATGGCTGCGGCTACTTCCGCTTTGTGACCTCGATTGTCTTTCCGTTGATCCAGCCGGCGATTGCGACGATCGCGGTGCTGCACGCCATCGGGATCTGGAACGAACTGATCTTGCCGACGATCTATTTGACCAGCAAGGATTACTATCCCATCACCCGTGGCATGATCGTCTTCCAGGGCGTCTATGGCAGTGAGTGGCCGACGCTCGCCGCTGCCGTTCTGATTATGACCTTGCCGATGTTGCTGCTCTTCCTTGTCCTGCAACGCTATATCGTTTCAGGCTTGACCGCAGGTGCCGTCAAGGGGTAAGGTTTTTTGCTGGGCGGGGCAGCGGTTTTGCCGCTGCCCCGCCCAGCAAGGGGTGAGGAGCTATGCATATGGTTGAGGTGCAGGGTGATTTTGTGGAGCGCGAAGGGTTGGCGTGTTACCGGATCAGCAACATTGATCAGATGCCTCCCTTTCTGATGAGTTTGGTGAGTGCGGCTGATCATTGGATGTTTGTGACGAGCAGCGGGGGCCTCACCGCTGGCCGCGTGAGTCCTGATACGGCGCTTTTTCCGTACGAGACGGTGGATCGGCTCTATGATAGCCATGCCCACACCGGCCCGCTGACGGTCGTTGCGGTTACTCGTGCGGGCCTTACCCATATCTGGGAACCTTTTGTGCGCCGTGACCAATACGATGAAAAGATTACGCAGCATCTCTACAAGGATGCGCTCAGCACGACCCTGATCTTTGAAGAGGTGAACGATGAGCTCGGGCTTGCGTGTACGATGACCTGGCAGACAAGCCCGCGTTTTGGTTTTGTGCGTACGTGTCGCCTCCACGAACTGACTGGGACGCCATGTACGATCCGTCTGCTTGATGGTCTGCAGAATATGCTGCCTCACGGGGTGACCAGGCTTACCCAGTCACAGCTGAGCAATCTGCTCGATGCCTATAAGCGCACCGAGCTTGACCCGAGTGGCCTGGCGATCTTTGCGCTCAGTTCCACCCTCACGGATCTCGCCGAGGCGAGCGAGTCGCTGCGGGCGACGGTGGCCTGGCAACACGGGCTGCCCAACGCGGTGACGCTGCTCTCTTCGGCGCAGGTCAGGGCTTTCCGCCGCAATGCGCCCCTCGTCCCCGAGCACGATGTGCGCGGCCAACGCGGCGCGTATCTGCTTGCTACGACGCTTGAATTGGCCCCCGGTACGGCCCATACGTGGCGTATCGTGGCCGATGTGGCCCAGGATGCCGCTGCGGTCGCCGATCTTGCGCGGGCGCTGCGCGATGCTCCCGCCGGCCTCGTCGCTGACCTCGAGGCCGACATTGCCCGTGGCCGCGCTGAGGTCGAGGCGCTCGTCGCTGCCGCCGATGGTCTGCAACAGAGCGCCGATCCGATGACGATTGCCCATCACGCCGCCAATACCCTCTTTAATATTATGCGCGGCGGGGTCTTTGCCGAGGGCTATCGTCTGGATGCTGATGATCTGCGTGCTTTTATAGCTGACCGGAGCCCGCACCTGCTTGACCAGCACCGCGCTTTTTTTACGCATCTGCCCCGTCAGTTTGAACTCCGCGACCTGCGGAAGAAGGCGACGGCCAGTGGGCTTCCCGATCTCGAACGACTCTGCACCGAATATTTGCCCCTCACCTTCAGCCGTCGCCACGGCGATCCCAGTCGCCCGTGGAATCGCTTCAGGATCAATGTCCGTACCCACGACGGGTGCCGCCGCCTCACGTATGAGGGCAACTGGCGCGACCTTTTCCAGAATTGGGAACCACTCGGCTATGCGTTTCCGGCCTACCTCGAAAGCATGGTGGCGCTCTTCCTCAATGCCACGACCGCTGATGGCTACAATCCGTATCGGCTCGCCCGGTCGGGTGTTGAATGGGAAGTGCCCGAGCCCGAGAATCCCTGGGCGAACATTGGCTATTGGAGCGACCACCAGATTATCTATTTGCTCAAGCTGCTCGAGGCTACTGAGCGTTTTGAGCCGGGGCGGCTCAGTACGCTGCTCAACCGGCGCTGCTATAGCCATGTTGAGGTGCCGTACCGCATTAAGCCGTATGCGGCGCTGCTTGCCGATCCAACCGCTACGATTGTTTTTGACTGGGAGCGTGAGCGCCTGATCGAGCAGCGGGTTGCCGCGCAGGGTGCCGATGGAAAACTCCTCCCCGGCCCCGACGGACGTGTCTTCCACGTGAGTCTGGCCGAAAAGTTGTTGGTGCTGTTGCTTGCCAAGCTCGTCAATTTCGTGCCCGAGGGCGGCATCTGGATGAATACCCAGCGCCCTGAATGGAACGATGCCAACAATGCTCTCGTCGGCAAGGGCCTCTCGGTGGTCACCCTCGCCTACCTGCGGCGCTACCTCATCTTTTGCCGTGCCCTGTTTGCCAGTAGTCCCGGCGATCTCACCGTAACCGCCGAGCTGCGCTCGCTCTTCGACGGCGTCTTTGGCCTGTTGGAGTCGGCCTGCTTGTTGCTGCCGACTGGCTTTGACGATGCAAGCCGCCGCATCTTGATGGATGCGCTGGGCAGTGTGGGCGAGCATTACCGCGAAGGCCTCTATGCCTCTGGGCTGAGCGGTGCATTCCGCCTGCTCGCACGCAGCACCGTCGTTGAGCGTCTCGAGCTTGCGCTCGCTTTTGTCGAACAGAGCCTGCAGGTCAATCGGCGTGACGACGGCCTCTATCACAGCTACAATCTCTTACGGCTTGAGGAGGATCGGGCGTCCATTGGTCGGCTCGGCGAAATGTTGGAGGGCCAAGTCGCCATCCTTTCGTCGGGCCTGCTGAGTGCGGAAGCGAGTTTGGCGCTGCTCGGCACGCTGCGCACCAGTGCCCTCTACCGAGCCGACCAGCAGAGCTACATCCTCTATCCGAATCGCGATCTGCCCGGTTTTCTGCAGAAGAACCATGTCGCGGCCACGCATCTGCAGGATCTCGGGCTGGTTGCGGCGCTCGAAGCCACTGGTGATCGCCGACTGCTTGTGCGCGACGCTGACGGTGATTACCACTTTGGCGGCGATCTCCACAACCTCCGTGATCTGCAGGCGCTCTTGGCCGAACTGAGTCGTGACGCGCAGTTTGCGCCCCACGTTGCCACCGATGGTGCCAGGCTGGCCGCGCTCTTTGAAGAAGTCTTTCGTCACAGCGAATTCACCGGACGCTCGGGCAGTTTCTTTGCCTACGAGGGTCTCGGCAGCATCTACTGGCACATGGTTGCCAAGTTGTTGCTGGCGGTGCAAGAGACGCATGCGCGGGCTCTTGCCGACGGTACTGATGCTGTGACGATCAACGGGCTTGCCGAGGCGTACCACAGCGTACGGGCGGGGCTCGGCTTTTGCAAAGACCCGGCCACGTACGGGGCTTTTCCGTTCGATCCCTATTCGCATACCCCGCTTGGACGTGGGGCGCAACAACCTGGCATGACCGGTCAGGTCAAAGAGGAACTGCTCACGCGGATGGGTGAACTCGGCCTTGTGGTTGACGGCGGATGTCTCGCCTTCCGCCCGCACCTGCTCGATCCCGCCGAGTGGGGGCGTGCAGCGAGTGTCTTCAACTACCTTGATGTCGCCGGCCAGCGTCGCACCCTGCCCCTCCCGGCGGATGCGCTCGCCTTCACCTTCTGCCAGGTACCGGTGGTCTACCAGCGTGGCGACCGGGCGCAGATCACGCTTCAACTCACCGACGGTACCACACAGACGATACCTGGAGACACCCTGGGTCTCGCGACGAGTCGCAGCATCTTCGAGCGCACAGGGGTAATCGAAGCCGTCGTGGTCGGGCTGAGGCCCGACCACGACGGCGGAGAGGCGAAGTGAGGGCCTCGTACAAGCAAAACACCGAGCGGCCCGCTCGTCCTGCAAGGACGGGCGGGCCGCTCGGTATTCGTCACTATCTCTACCAGTAAAAAGCAAAGACAAAGACGAGCAACATAAACGACAGTGCCCCGGCCAGGGTAAACATCAAGACCGTAGGCCCAACTTCCGGACTTCCACTCCACTCAGGCTTCATCCAGACCTCCTTTCACGCCAGCGCGGTGACGCTCCACGCAATCCTCGTGCTTGTCGCGTCCCTCGCTATGAAACGTCGCTACTGACGCCCATCAAGACAGGCGTCAGCAGAGAGCCACTTATTTATCGCGCTTGGCATCGCCAATCGCGGCTTGCGCCGCTGCGAGGCGGGCAATTGGCACCCGGTAGGGTGAGCAACTGACATAGTTGAGGCCAACCTGGTGGAAGAAGACGACCGAAGCCGGATCGCCCCCATGTTCACCACAGATACCGACCTTCAGATTGGGCCGGGTGCTCCGTCCGCGCTCGGTACCCATCTGAACAAGTTGACCAACGCCACGCTGATCAATCGTCTGGAAGGGATCGTCGGCCATAATCTTGCGCTCGACGTAGAGGGGCAAGAAGCGTCCGGCGTCATCACGCGAGAGCCCGAGGGCCGTCTGCGTCAGGTCGTTGGTCCCGAAGCTAAAGAACTCGGCGACACCGGCGATCTCATCGGCAGTCAGGGCTGCGCGGGGCAACTCGATCATCGTGCCCACCAGATACGGAATCTCGATGCCCGCCTCGGCAAAGACCTCGGCGGCGACCTTGCGTACCAATTCTTCCTGCGGCTTGAGTTCACTGAGATGGCCGACCAGCGGGATCATCACCTCGGGATGGACATCAACGCCTTCGCGTTTGACGGCGACGGCGGCCTTGAAGATCGCCCGGGCCTGCATCTCGGTAATCTCAGGGTAGATAATCCCCAGGCGGCAACCACGGAAACCAAGCATCGGATTGGCCTCACGGAGGCTTTCGACCTTGGTTTTCACCCGCCTGGGATCGGCACCAAACTTCGCAGCAAGGGCCTCGATCTCGTGATCGTCGTGGGGCAAGAACTCGTGCAGCGGCGGGTCAAGCGTACGAATAGTGACGGGCAACCCGTCCATCGCCCGGAAGAGCCCTTCAAAGTCACTCTGCTGCAAGGGTTCGATCTTAGCCAGGGCGGCGCGGCGATCCTCGACCGTATCAGCGAGGATCATCTCGCGCACGGCATCAATGCGGTCGCCCTCAAAGAACATGTGCTCGGTGCGGCAGAGCCCGATGCCCTCGGCGCCAAACTGGCGGGCGACCTCGGCATCGTGGGGCACATCGGCATTGGCGCGCACGCCCATCGTCCGGATCTCATCGGCCCAACTCATCAACTCAGCAAAGTCATCGGACAATTCAGGTTCGACGGTTGGCATCGCCCCGGCAAAGATCTCGCCGGTGCCGCCATCAAGGGTCACCCAATCGCCCTTGCGGATCGTCACATTCCCAACCGTCACCGACTGATCGGCGTAACTGATGCGCAGTTCACCGGCGCCAGCCACACACGGCTTGCCCATCCCACGGGCAACCACCGCAGCGTGCGACGTCATACCACCGCGGGCGGTCAGAATTGCCTGCGCAGCGACCATCCCGTGGAAATCCTCGGGCGCCGTCTCGACCCGAATCAGCACCACCTTCTCGCCCGTATTTGCCAGCAACTCGGCCTCATCGGGGTCAAAGACCGCCTTGCCACTCGCCGCGCCGGGCGAAGCAGGCAGACCCGTGGTCAACACCGTCGCCGTCTTGCGGGCCTCGGGATCAATCATCGGGTGGAGCAACTGGTCAAGCGCGTGCGGGTCAACCCGTTGCACTGCGGTTGCCTTATCAATGACGCCCTCGTGGGCGAGATCGACCGCGATCTTGACCGCAGCGGCCCCGGTGCGCTTGCCAGCGCGGGTCTGCAACATCCAGAGCTTGCCGCGCTCGATGGTAAACTCGACATCCTGCACATCATGGTAGTGCTGCTCGAGTTGCTTGGCAATCGTTGCAAACTCGGCATAGACCTCGGGCATCGTCTCTTGCAGCTTGCTAATCGGCTGAGGTGTACGCACCCCGGCGACCACATCTTCGCCCTGGGCATTGACCAGGTACTCACCGAAAATCGCCGAGTCGCCCGTACTGGGGTTCCGCGTAAACGCAACACCAGTGGCCGAGTCGTTGCCCATGTTGCCAAAGACCATTGACTGCACATTGACGCCGGTACCGAGGCTATCAGAGATCTTATTGATGCGCCGATAATCGCGGGCGCGTCGGCCATTCCATGAGCGGAAGACCGCGGCAATCGCTTCGCGCAACTGCTCGTACGGGTCTTCGGGGAATTCGACGCCGGCATCTTCTTTGATAATGCCCTTGAACGTCTCGGCGATCTTGGTCAACTCTTCCGCCGAAAGATCGGTATCCTGGCGCTGACCATGGCCTTTGGCCTCGTCCAACACATGCTCAAAACGCTCGCCATCAACCCCGAGCACAATCTTGCCAAAGAGCTGGACAAAGCGGCGGTAGGCATCGGCGGCAAAGCGTGGGTTATCGGTCAACTGGGCCAACCCTTCACGCGTCGCTTGGTTGAGCCCCAGGTTGAGCACGGTGTCCATCATGCCCGGCATAGAAAACTTGGCCCCGGAACGGACGGCGACAAGCAGCGGGTTGGCTGGATCGCCAAACGTCTTGCCGGTCTGCACCTCAAGGTCTTTCATTGCGGCAATGACCTGATCCCACAGACCCTCAGGAAATTGCTGTCCGACATCGTAATACGTGTTACAAGCCTCAGTCGTGATGGTAAAACCTGGTGGCACTGGCACACCGGTGCGGGTCATTTCGGCTACACCTGCACCTTTGCCGCCAAGAAGATCCCGCATCGTCGCGTCACCCTCACGAAAGAGGTAGACCCATTTCTTGCTCATAGAGACTCCTGCTCCTGATGGCGTAGTCTTAAAAACCATATCAAACTATAACGCTCTGATCGTCAAATGTCAAAAGATTTATGGCACGAAACCGAGATTTGTGACATATTCCTCATCTGGCGAGAGGGTGAATTGTTGCAGGGAGGTGTGGGCGGCGAAGTCGTCCAACCTCCCTGCAACGTACGGCTTACTTCACAGCACAGCAGGCGCACCCGGGGGGGATGCCGTGGTATGTTCCACGATCCAGGTGGTGAGCAGGCGATCACGGGGATCGTGCGTGGTCGTGGCAAGCCTCGTCAGGGCATCGAGATCCTCGCTGGTTGCCTGCAAGGCCAAGCCATTGCGGCTGAGAAAGAGCCGCATCGCCTCGCCGGCGATGCGTTTGTTGCCGTCACGAAAGGGATGATTCGCGATCAGCAGAAAGACAAGGGCGGCAGCCTTGTCGGCGAGACTGGGAAAGGATTCTTGCCCAAAGGCGGCCTGAAAGGGCGTCGTGAGCGCCGAGAGCAGCCCCGAGGAATTGACGATCTCGAAACGCCATGGATCATCGACGGCAATACGGTCACGAATATCTACCAAATCCCCCAGCGTAATATGGTGGGTCATGCGTTTGTCACCATCAGATGTTCACGTACCCAGGCAATAACCTCGGCCCGTGCGTGATGTTCAGCGGCCTCAAGTGCTAGGGCATACATCTCATCGTTACTCGCGGTGAGCCGTGCCCCATTCAGCGTTGCCATCAGGTCAAGCGCCACAACCGCAACGCGTTTATTGCCATCCGAAAAGGGATGCCCGCGAATAAGCGCATAGGCCAGCGCCCCGATCTTGCTCGCCAGATCAGGATATAAATCGACCTCAAACATGCTTTGTTGCGGCGTCGCGGCGGCAGCTTGCAGACGGGCAAAGCCCGCCTCGGTAATGCCGGGCATCCCGCCAAACTGCTCGATCAGCGCTTGATGGATAATGAGGAGGTCGGTTGCATGCAGATAGTGCATAGGCCTCAGGTCAGGTTCATCAGCGCTTCACGATATTTTGCCATCGTGATGCGCAGGCGGGCGAGCAATTCCGGGCTTGCTTCAGGTAACGGGCGCAGCAATACGCGCCCATCGCTGAGTCGTTCAAGTGAGACCGCAAACGCCGTTGGCGGAGCCTGTTCCATCCAGGTGCGCAAGGCAGCGCACAGTTCGTATTCTTCAAGCAGCAGATCGTCCATAACACCTTAAAACCGGGCCGTTACACGCAAGGCTGCGCGCAAGCGGCGATGGTATTCATTGCGTGAGATCTCGATGGTACCGAATTGTAGCATATGGTCGCCCACAATGTACTGCGAATCGAGCAAAACAAAGCCCCCGGCGTGCAATCGTTCGACCAGATGCACCAGCGCCACTTTGCTCGCATCACGCTCGCAGTGAAACATGCTCTCGCCCGCAAAGAGGCCGCCAAGGGCGACCCCGTACAGCCCCCCGACAAGCTGGTTGTCCCGCCAGCATTCGACGCTGTGCGCAAAGCCGAGCCGCTGCAAGACGGTGTAAGCCGCGATCATCTCGTCGCTAATCCAGGTCTGCTCGCGGCCCGGGGCTGGTTCGGCACAGGCCTGCATCACGTCGCGAAAGGCCGTGTCGTACCGTACCTCAAAGCGCCCGCTGCGCACGGTACGCGCCAGTCGTCGTGGCACGACAAACCCGTCCAGGGGGATAATAGCTCGGATTCTGGGTTCGTACCACGCAATGGCGCCGTCTTCATCCGCCATCGGAAAGATGCCCTGGCTATACGCCGCGATCAGCATGTCAGGCGTCAAGCTCGTCACCGTCGAACCTCGCCATAGCGCTGCTCAGTCTGCTTGATCCCTCTGGTGATGATCTGCCATCCCCAGACTAGGAACAGCAACGTGCTGACCAGGCCGGCCGTGATCGTCCAGTCCGCCCCGTTTAGCACCAATGCCAGCCAGAGTGGCGCCCCCAGCACCCCGTACATCAGCAGGCTCAAGCCCAGGATCGCTGGAAGCAACGCGATGAGCATGCTTGACCACGCAAAGCGCTGGACGACCAGCAGCAGGTAGAGCAGACCGTAACTGATCAGGCTCGCCATCATTGCCGCGAGCAGCGAAGCACTCAACCCGAACGGCAGCTCGCCGTTGCCTGCGTAGCTCCAGAACCCCAGGCGCATCCCTGCTACTTCGATGAGCAGGTGGTAGAGCAGGAAGACCAGATAGGTGAGCAGACCGGTGACATGCCCAGGGAACCACCAGCGCAATCGGTAGAGCGTAAAGACGGCTAGCGCTGGTAGGGGAAACAGCCAGGCACTACTTAACATAATTCCTAAAGGAACAGGTTCAGCCGCAAGGATCTGGACAGTCACCACATCAAGGCGATACTCAACGCCATACGCAAGGCTCCAGAGGGGGAGGGCAAGGGCGCTCACATGACCGGCAAGCAGTGTAAAGAGGTAGATGGGTGTACGTTGCGTCCAACTGAAAGAGCCGATGGCTGCATACCAGATCAGCAACAGGAGAATCGTTAAAAATTCGCTCATACGCCGTTGCGACAGGTCAGGTTGAGCCCCGCCCTGGTAAAAGCACAGCGGCGTGTGTCGCCGCTGCTACTGCCACTCATACTCACGTATTTGGCCTCCACGCAGGGTAAAGAGTTGATCGGTCAACCCGTGGTCGCGTTCGGCTGCATCACGTTGGATCTGATTCGCGACATTGGTCAGGATCTCGCGGTCAGCATCGCTAAAGGCAATCAGAAAGTCGCGATTGGGAATGCCGATTACCATCTGCCCAGGAAAATTGATGCGATGGCGCTCGAGCAGCTTCGGCAAGAGCAGACGGGTTGCATCAAACCCGTCAAGGGTATTATAGATCAGAAGTCGCGAAGCCCCCTCACCAGCGATCGTGTAACTGGTCTTTTCTTCGGTACGCTGGCGCAGATTGGCGATCGCCGTTGGGTGCAGGTCGTGTTCCGTCAGTTCCCAACGTTCCAGATGATCCTCATTGAGATAGGCAATGCTCGTCTGTTCATCAATGACGTAGGTAAGCATCAGATCGGCCAGGAAGGGGCGGTAGACAATCATCGGGAGTTTGCGCTCGCGAATCGCCACCAGCAACTGGATCGGTTTGAGCATTGGGTAAATCCGCTGCCGTAGTTCATCAAAGATAGGATATTCGCGCATACATTCACCAAGTCGAGGCTGAGCCGCTGCCTTTATAACTTGCTGCTTTGCCAGCAAAGCAGCGCTGCTTGGGGGCCGTAGGTTCCCCTTACTTCTTCCACGCTGTGCGTAACGCCTCAAGCGGCAAGTTGAGCGCACTCGCACCCTCGGCTTCGATCCGCAGGTGTGGGTCAACGGTGACCGTCCCAAGCCGCACCAACGGCACTCCGCGCAAGGCGTCTTCAAATGCTTCACGCTCTTCTACCGGCACTTCGATCAGAAAACGACTCGGACTTTCACTATACAAGGTGACGGCGACGCCTTCGGGCAGCAAGATCGGATCAAGCGTCAGGTCGAGCCCAAGCTGGCCCGCAATGACCATCTCGGCAGCGGCGACCCCAAGCCCGCCTTCGCTCAGGTCGTGGCAGGCGGCAACCAGTCCGCCTGTGATGGCCGCATGGATCGCTTTGAAGGTTGTGCGCGCTATCTCCAGGTCGACCCGGGGCACCTGGGTGCTACCGGGATACGCATGGGCATCCACGAGGCCGAGGTGACTGCCCCCGAGTTCGGCGCGGGTCGTGCCGACAAGGTAGAGCGCATTGCCTGGGCGCTTGAGATCCATCGTGACGCAGTGGCGTACATCGGGGACAAAGGCCAGCGCCGAGACGAGCAGCGTCGGTGGAATCGCGACCCGGTTGCCCTCAGCGTCGCGGTACTCGTTGTTGAGCGAGTCTTTGCCCGAGATAAAGGGAGTGCCAAAGGCGACGGCGGCATCATAACAACCTGCGGTGGCGCGCACCAACCCGGCCATGCGATCAGGTTGGCGTGGATCGCCCCAGCAAAAGTTGTCGAGGATCGCTGTCTGCGCGGGGTCACCGCCGACAGCAACGACGTTGCGTAGGGCCTCGTCAACTACGGCGAGCGCCATCCAGTAGGGGTCAAGGTACCCGTAACGTGGATTGATGCCACAGCCAAGGGCGAGACCACGCGTGGTCGTTGGCACGGGTTGCAGCACCGCCGCATCGCCGGGGCCATCCATCTGTGCCCCGACCAGCGGCTTGATCACCGTTGCGCCACGCACTTCGTGGTCGTAGGTGCGCACGATCGCCTCTTTTGAGGCAATATTGGGGTGTGCGAGCAAGGCCATCAGGAGCTCGCCCGCAGTTTGGTCGGACGGGCCGGTTGCCGGTAGGGGGGCGGGTTTGCCTTCCCCTGACCAGCGGGCCTCAAGGATGCGTTGCGGCCTTCCATCGTGCAGAAAGTCCATCGTCAGATCAACCACATTCAGCCCACTGTGCGTGACGCGCAGGTGTTTGTCGTTGGTGAATTGCCCGATCACCGTTGCTTCGACATCCTCGGCTGCGCAGAGCGCCATGAATGCGTCGAGGTTCGCATAGGGCACCGCAAGCACCATGCGCTCCTGCGCCTCCGAGAGCCAGACTTCCCAGGGTTGCAAGCCGGCGTACTTCAGGGGAACCTGTGCTAGTTCCACCGTTGCGCCGCACTCGGCGCCCATTTCACCAACGGCTGAGGAGAGCCCGCCCGCGCCACAGTCAGTAATGGCGCTGTAGAGGCGACGATCACGCGCCTGGAGCAGCACATCAAGCACGTTCTTTTCGGTAATCGGGTCGCCGATCTGCACCGCACTGCCCACCGTCGTCGCTGTCTCGTGGGTCAACTCGATGCTGCTAAACGTCGCCCCGTGAATGCCGTCGCGCCCGGTGCGCCCGCCAAGCACGACCACGGCATCCCCTGGGGCGACCTGGCGCGGGTGGTAGCCCCGCGGGGCCAAACCGACCGTGCCGGCATAGACGAGCGGGTTGGCCGTGTAGCCCGGATCAAAGAGCACCGCCCCATTCACCGTCGGAATGCCCAGTTTGTTGCCATAGTCGCGCACGCCGGCAACAACCCCGGTGGCGACACGCTGCGGATGCAACACCCCTGGCTGCAAGCGCTCAGGGGGCGTATCGGGCATCCCAAAGCAGAGCACATCGGTATTGGCGATTGGTTCAGCGGAAACACCGAGCACATCACGGATCACCCCGCCGACCCCCGTATTCGCCCCGCCGAAGGGTTCGAGCGCACTCGGATGATTGTGGGTCTCGACCTTGAACGAAACCTCGTGCTCGTCGGTAAAGGCGAGGATGCCCGCGTTATCAACAAATGCACTCAAGACCCACGGCGTGCTGGTGTGCGCCGCGCGGGCGGCGAGCACTGCGTCGGTGGCCGCCATCAGATAGTGGCGGATCAGACTGCTGATCGTCACTGGCGCATTGGCAAGCTCGTGCCACATCGGATAGAGCGTTGGAGCCCCGGGAGGCGGTGCTGCGGTGTCTTCACGAAGATCCTGTTGATACCTAACTTCAGCCTTAAACGTCTTGTGGCTGCAATGTTCACTCCACGTCTGGGCGAGCGTCTCGAGCTCGCCATCACTTGGGTCGCGCCCGAGGTGCGCAAAATAGGCGCGGATGGCCTGCATTTCGGCCAGATCGAGCGCAAGCACGCCCTCGCGGCTCATGCGGAGCAACGTTTCATCATCGGCAGCCAACAAAGGCACCGCCGTCACATGGAGGGCGTGCTCGGTTGGGGCCGCCAGCAGGGTGTCATAGAAACCCAGGCGCTCATCAAACGCACCGCCAGGTTGATAGATCAAGGTCGTCTGCACCAGATCGATGGCGAGCTCGCTGGCCCGTTGCGCGGGATCGCCGCTGGGTGGCAAGAGATAGCGTCGCAGAGCGCGGGCGCGTTCCACCGCTTCGATGCCGAGGCGGTGGGCCCCAATCCGCACACTTTCACCTTCGTTATCGGTGACCCCCGGACGATAGGCGACCTCGATGAGGTGGGCCGCAGCTACGATCGGCTCGGTCGCCAGCGCCACTCGATCGAGCGCACACCAGGTCGCTGTTTGCACCACGGGATCGTGCAACAGTTCGTCGGTCAGGCGGGCAACTGATGCAGCGTGCAACGCTTCACCAGCAAGCAAATAGAGCAGATGCAACTGCTCGTGATACGCGGTCGGCTCGCGTGGAACAACTGTGACCAGGAACTGAGCCATAGGTTTTGCCTCCGGCGGGGATCGTCAAGGATGGACGCGATTGTAGCCGATCAGTTGCAAGCCCGTCAAGCAATGAGGAGCATGCTATAATAGCCAAAATGTTGCCTAAGCAACGCAAAAGGAGACGTCATGCAGCTCTATCTGGATACCGCGAATCTCATCGAGATTCGCGAAGCAGCGAGTTGGGGTATCTTGAGCGGGGTCACGACCAATCCAACCCTGATTGCACGCGAGAAGGGGGCGGATTTCCAGCAGACGATTAGCGAGATCGCCGAGCTGGTGAATGGGCCCATCAGTGCCGAAACCATCTCGCTCGATGCCCCGGGCATGATCAAAGAGGGCCTGGAATATGCCGCGTGGCATCCGAACGTCATCATCAAGGTGCCCAGTACCACCGAGGGTCTCAAGGCGGTCTATGAACTGGCGAAACGTGACATTCGCACGAATGTGACGCTTTGTTTCAATGCAGCCCAGGCGCTGATGGCGGCGCGGGCAGGGGCTTTTATCATTAGTCCCTTTGTTGGGCGGGTTGACGATACGGGCGTTGATGGGATGCAACTGATCCGCGAAATTGCGACCATCTATCGTCAGGATCGCGCCATTACGACGCTGATCCTCTCGGCGTCGATTCGCCACCCACGCCATATTATTGATTCGGCGCTTGCCGGGGCCGATATTGCGACATGCCCTTTCAAGGTGCTGCAACAGGCCATGCGCCATCCACTCACTGATCGCGGGATTGAACAATTTCTTGCCGATTGGAAATCACGAACCTAGATGGAAACGATGCAGCCATTGATGTTAGGGCTTGTCGGTGATGGGGCTTCCGGCAAGACGACCCTGGTGCGCGGGGTGGTGCGTCTGCTTGGCAATCAGGGGGTGACGCCGATCTGTCTCGATGACTATTATCGGTATTCGCGCGCCGATCGCCGCGCTCGTGGGCTCACCGAAGCCGATCCAGCCGCCAACGATCTCGAATTGATGATGCAGCACCTCGCGACCCTCCGGGCCGGTGGCACCGTCCGCAAGCCTTTCTACGACCATCGCACCGGTACGCTGCGTGGCCCCGAAGAGGTTGCGGCGACAGGTTTGGTGCTGGCGTATGGGATGTTGACGCTGGCGCTGCCTGATCTGCTACCGCTCTTTGATCTGACGGTCTATCTTGAACCCGACCAGGCGCTGCGGCGAGCGTGGCGACTGGCGCGAGACGTGCGTGAGCGTGGGTATACGCCCGCCGAAGTATTGGAACAGCGTGAGCGGCGCGAACGTGATGGGGCTCGCTTTATTCGGGTGCAGCGCGTGTTGGCCGATGTGGTGGTGCGCTTTCATGATCGTCCCAGTGGCGTGAACCCCGATCTTGATGCCGAATTGATCCTGCGCCGCGCCGATCGCGCAACCCCACTCGATCCGTTGCTGGCGCGGCTCCAACAGGCCAATGTGCCTGGCCTGCGTATCACGCAACTCGACCAGGATGACGATGGCAAGCCCGCCGATCTGGTGACCATTGAGGCCACGATCAGCCAGTCAGCAGCGACGGCAGCCGCGATGATTCTCGGCGTCGGCATTCCCGATTTTCAACTGGCCGAGTGTGTCAATCTTGGACAGATCCGAACCGACGATACCGCTCAGCATAGCCGTAGCCTCGCGCTGACCCAGATGTTGATCGTGCGCCGGTTACTCCAACGCTCGTCAGACGCTGCCTGAAAAGGGGGGGCGTTCGCCGACCACGAATGGGGGCCACGAATAAACGAATACCGCACCGCAACGCTCCTATTCGTATATTCGTGCTCAGTATTCGTGGTCGGCGGCGCTACCGGGAAACTTTTGTTACACACTACTGATTAGTCTGTGAATGAAGTTTTCTGACTTTTTGTCACCCTGAGTATCACATGGCCCGCGGGCCAGTGACGCCGTGAGCAACCAGAGTGTTGCCCAGACTCGCCCTTGTCACCCCGAACGAAGTGAGGGGTCTTCCATGACGACTCAGTGCAGATTCCTCGCTGCGCCTGCGGCTTCGTTCGGAATGACAACGGAGGCGTTGCGCTCCGCGCATGAGATGTTGTTACTTCGGAGCGCAGCGAAGCAGCGCTGCCAACTGGACGCCCGAGATCCTTCGCTTCGCCCAGGGTGATACAACCCCTCCTGATACGCTCGTCCTATTCACTATTCCCTATTCCCTATTCCCTATTTCCTTGTCTAAGGATAGACGGCATGATTCGCTACGGTTGGGCCATATCTTTGCTCGTGTGCCTCGGAACGGTCTTTGGCTTGGGGGCAGCGCAGTTGTGGGCCACTACCGGGTTGCCAGCGGGCAATGCGGCTCAACCCGCTTCGGTCGCCTATGCAACCACCCCGGTGCTCCCGGCGAGTCTCCCTGCGCTACCGGTTGTTGAGGCAGGTGGCACGCATACGTGTGTAATCAATGGTGTGGGTCAGCTTTCGTGTTGGGGCTTGCCCAGTGATCAGCCCACAGATCTCGGCCTTGTCACCCAGGTCAGTGCAGGTTCGGCGCATACCTGTGCGCTGACGAAGACCGGGGAGGTGCGGTGTTGGGGGTGGGATGCTGATGGTCAAGCGAGCGTGCCTGGTGAGCTTGGCATCGTTACCCAGGTGAGTGCCGGTGGGTTGCATACCTGTGCGCTGGTGAAGACCGGGGAGGTGCGGTGCTGGGGCAATAATGATGATGGTCAGACCACGGTACCGCCTGACCTCAGCAGTGTGACCCAGGTCAGTGCCGGCTGGGGCCACACCTGTGCCTTGATGAGCAGTGGAGTGATCCGCTGTTGGGGGGCCAACGACGACGGTCAGACCATCGCGCCTGGCGGCTATGAGCGCTTTACCCAGGTTAGTGCGGGATGGTACCATACCTGTGCCGTGACCACGACCGGCGAAGTGCGCTGCTGGGGGGCCAATGACGATGGTCAAACCACCGTACCGCGCACGCTTGGACGCTTTACCCAGGTCAATGCCGGATGGTACCATACCTGTGCGCTCACCAGCGGGGGGCTTGTCCTCTGCTGGGGCCAGAATACCCATGCCCAGACGACCGTGCCGTCTGAGGTTGGGCGTGCGACGCAACTCAGTGCTGGCTGGGGGCATACCTGTGTGCTGACAGTCAATGGAGCAGTACGCTGCTGGGGCTACAACGCCTATGGACAGGCGCATGTTCCGGCTGATATTGGTGATGCCGTGCAGGTGAGCACGGGTTGGGGGCACACCTGTGCGTTGAGTGGTACCGGGGTGGCGCACTGCTGGGGCGAGAACATCGCAGCTCAGACGACCGTGCCACGGGATCTTGGCCCTGTCACCGCGATGACCACTGGTTGGTTTCATACCTGTGCGATACCTGATAGCGGCCATCTGCGTTGCTGGGGCGACAACAAAGATGACCAGACCACCATACCACCTGACCTTGGCACGGTTACCCAGGTGAGCGCAGGCAGCGAACATACCTGTGGCCTGACGAGCAGTGGCGACGTACGCTGCTGGGGGTACAACTGGGAGGGTCAGGCAACGGTGCCTCGTGACCTTGGTTTGGTCATCCAGATCAGTGCCGGCGGCTATCACACCTGTGCCGTGACCAGCAACGGAACTCTGCGCTGCTGGGGCAGCAATACAGATTGGCGTGATCAGCCGCTTGGACAGGCGACCGTCCCAGCAGATCTTGGTATGATTACGCAGGTCAGTGCAGGGTCATACCATACCTGTGCGTTGGCAGACGAGGGCCTGGTTCGTTGCTGGGGGAACAATGTGGATTGGGAGGGCAAGCTAGCAGGACAGGCCACCGTGCCGCCTGATCTCGGCCCTGCCACCCAGATCAGTGCCGGCGGCTTGCATTCCTGTGCCTTGACGAGCGATGGGGCTGTGCGGTGCTGGGGCAGTGACGACCATGGTCAGGTGGATGTGCCAGCCGATCTTGCTCCCGCGACCCAGATCAGCGCAGGCCACGGCCATACCTGTGCCTTGCTGGAGGGTGGGACACTGCGCTGCTGGGGTGACAATCGTTCGGGGCAGACCCGCATCCCACGCGATCCGCTGAAGGTACGGCTCTATCTGCCAACGGTCTACGGTTTTTCTGGTTCACCTGCGGCAGCCTCAGCGAGCCGATAACGAAAATCGCAGTGACTCGCCCCTTGCATAATCGTCTGGGTTCGGGTCAACTCAACCGCAGGGTTAAAACCCTCGATCAGGGCATAATCGCGATTGCACGAGAGCACCGCCCCAAGTTCAGGCATACCAAGCGCGCGGTAGAGTTCTGCATAGCGACAGCGCGTCACATTGAAGCCAAAGCGTTGCGCATCGCGCTCGACGACCTCGATGCGCAGCGCATCGTCTTGTGTCCAGGCCTCCAGCGTCTGCTCAAAGGCACCGAGGTCATTGCGGCCCACCTGTGCGGCCAGTTGCGCCCCTTGCTCGCGGGCGATCCGCACAATCGTCGTGCGGGCGACCTCGAGCACCGCCTCACGCCCAAACTCAGCCCCGAGCGCCTCTAACAACGGCCCAACGATCCGCGCCTCGATCTCACGCCGACGCAGCACCCCGATGGCATTGCCCGTATCGGCCAGGGCACCCTGGGCCAGGTTCTTTGCCGCTTCTTGTTCTTGCATGGTTGGTACTCCTCACTCACCTAATTCACCTTGCCCTCGATGCCGTCCGTGACCCGCAGTTTGCCCGTGTCGGCGGCGAGGCCGACTTCGAACCGGTAGAGTCCTCCTAGAAACTCTCATGCCTAGCCTGCTCATCGCGCTACTCAATCAGGTAGGACTCGTTTGAGGCGGTTGAAATGGCTATACGGTACGTATTGCTCACGCTGGAGCCGCCCAACGACAATGCTGGGGGCGATGCCAAGCTCAGCCGCAAACCGTTCGATCACGGCGGTGCTAAAGGTCGGGTGATGCTGCGCCACCACTCGGTCGAGCCGGTCACGCAGCTCGCGGATATCAGCGATCACGCCTTCTTGTCGCTCGATGGCACGCTCGGCCTGACGGAGATCATACCCTATTGTACGGCTCTTTGCCTCGCAGAGGCTCGCCAGGCGCTCCTCTTCGCGGCGCAGCTTCGGCTCAACATAGCTCACCAGCGCCTTCGAGAGGGTATCGTCATCCAGGCGGTGCAGGTAGATCCAGAGCGCGTAGTTTCGCTGGGTGCTTGCAGTAGCCAGTAGATCGGGGCCTTGCGGCGGCTCTTCGCGGAGCGCTTGATGTGGTCGTCCCAGAAGCCCCCCTTGCCTGGCCGCCGGAAAGACCTACACCCTCCCTGCGCTGGGAGGCCGCGGTAGGCCGGTGGCTAACGCCCGAGTTGATCCGCCATTCTAAAGCCGCCGCACGGCTTTAGAACGGTCGGACTCCAACTCGATGTTAGACGCATGCGGGTGGGCAGGCCTAACCCTGCTTCCACTGGTACATAATGAAGTCGCTTGGGCCGGAGGTGTAGCGGTCATAGAACGCGCGTCCGCGCTCGTTGAAGTGTTGCGTAATCCAGCGCAGCGCCGGCCAACCTCGCTCGGCGGCTAGGGCGCGCAAACCTTCGAACAGAGCATCTGCCGCGCCGCTGCCACGAGCCTCTGGCGAGACGTACATATCATCCAGGAAGCCGACATCGCAGCCGCCGAGGGGGCGGGGACAGGCGCGGACATGCGCAAGGCCAACGATAGCTCCGCCTTCATCACGCACGACCAAGCCTTCCAAGACGTGGTCTGGATCAAGCAGCCAATCCCAGACTTTATCTGCGGTGGCGTCATCCATCGGCGCACCATAGAAGTCAGCGTACCCGTCAAAGAGGACACGCCACTGAGCCTTGTCATGTTCGGTGACGAAGTTGATCCGAAAGCTGGTCATGGTCTTCCCTGAGTTGTTCTGGTGTCCTGTGAGTGTCGTGAGCCTCGTAATTGAAAAGATTCATTTCATATAGCAGTCCTAAATTATTTGTAAACGGCCATAACGCTGACGGTTGGGAAAGTCAAAGGTGTGGCGTTCCAAGCCCTGCTCAAAGGCGTCGATGACGTCCTGAAACTTCGTAGCGACGAGGCGAAGCTTCTGGATGGCAGCTTTGCCTTGGCGCCAAACTTCTTCGATGGGGTTCTGGGTCGGGTCATGGGGGGCAAAGTTGATACAGGTGATCGGCCAATCCTCAGGGGGAAGGTCACCGTTCACCTCGGCGAGAAAGCGCTCCATCTCCTTCCCCTTGTGCCAGCGTGCATTATCCCAGCAGATCGTGAGTTTGGCGTCCGGATAGCGCAGGCGCAGTTCGACCAGGAAATCGGTGGTATTGTCCGTTTGGGTCACCGGATAGGACATCAGGTGCATCTCGCCCGTCAAGGCGTCGAGCGCTCCATAAAAAGGTTGGCGCGCCTGCGTGTTGACGACGTCGAGCGTCGCGCGCTCGTTGCGCTTGGCCCAAGCATACCCACAGACGTCCCCCCAATGGAGGAAGCATTCGTCCACAAAGAGCAGCACGCGTTCCTCTCGTTCAATTGCGTCCTGATGCTCCGTCACATACGCGGTCAGTTCGGCATGTTTCGCGGCGACCTGGGCATCGTTTTTTTGGGATTGCTCGCCTGCACCTTCTTCCAGTTCAGGCCGGCGGCGTGGAGGAGCGCATAGTAGCTTTGATCCGATTGATACACGACCCCATACTGGTCCTGCAGATGCGCCCGCAACCGTGCGACATCGCAGGGGGACTGCGCGGCAATCCAGATGAGCACCTCCGTCCGTTGCGTCGCCGTCAGATAGCTTTCCGAGCCACGGTAGCCGATGCGCAAACCGTCGGTTCCCAACGCGTGATAGATCTTCTTCCATTTGCTGACAAACGCTTTTGAAACGGGAAGCACCTCCTGGATGGTTGCATAGGGTGTACCCTGGAGCGCCAACTGCACCGCGATGGCGCGTCGATACTCGCGTACGTCGGTGGTCGTTTGGAGAAAT
>NZ_RYFF01000107.1 GCF_004138165.1 Candidatus Chloroploca sp. Khr17 | reverse complement strand
GCGGCTGGCGTACGCTGAAGCTCAGGCGCAAACGCAACATGCGCCACTTCAAGGCTCCCCGCCGTCGGCGCGATGCTCCGGTAACAGGCGACCCCAGAGGCGCGACCGTTCACACCGGCCCGGATGGCATAGAACTGGGCATCGGCATCGGGGCACGGATGATCAATCCAGGCACGATAGGCGGCAAAGGTCGGGAACGGGCCATACGGCAGGTAGGTCCACATCCGGCCCTCACCGTCAGCCGAGATAGCCGCATACAACTCTTGCGCATGGCGGTCAGGATCGAGCGGTTCGAATGCACAGTAGCGTCCCGCAAGCGGCGTGTGGGGTGGAATTGGCGGAGGGTTCCACCCTGGTACGGGCGAGCCAACTGGTTGGCCGAGCGCATTCTGAAAGCTCATCATCACGTCCCTTTCTGTACATACCCTTTTTCTTTATTATAATAACCTGCAAACCTTACTTACCTATTGCCACTTGGCGTTTTTATGCTGCTGAGCGCATGTGCCAGCCCAAGTCCTTCCCCTCACACCACGGGTAGCACCAGTGAAGCACAAACCATCGTACCAGACGCGCCAACCCAGGCGTCACCAAAAAACTTGCGTAGATAATCACAGGTAGGATCCCTGGCTGAAGCGAGATGCACCGGTTGACCGTGCGCTTGTTATCCAAGCGCACGATCAACCGGGCTCCGCTAGTTCGTGGTCGCACATACGCGCTTTTGGCGGCAACCACCTGATCCACCGTTGGCTAGCGGATTGCCGCAACGACCTTCTGCTCTACTCCCACGCCCACCCCAGCGGCCCGCCGGTCGGGGCGATCATGACCCTGCTCGGGGCGATGATCTACGGCGGGGCGATCGCGCTGCGAGCGCGCTGGCCCTGGATCGCACTGGCCGCGCTGTATACCCTGAGCGTCGTCGCAGTGCCCAACCCCTGGCTGGCCAACGCCCTGGTCAACACCGGCGAGGTGCTTTCGTGCCCATTGTAGCATAGCGGAGTGGATCATACTTCCAATAGATCGGAAAAGGGTTCAGCGTTCACCCCCGTGCGTGGAGGCTCGCCCGGAAATGTGAACGCAGAGCCGCAGAGGGGTGATGCGCCAACCTCCGCGCCTCCCCGCCTCGGCGCCTCTGCGTTCAAACAAGCAAGCCAAGGCGCATAGATTCGTGCCTGAAATCGAGTATACTGAGGACAAGCAACGCACACCGAGGGCTCCGGAACAATCTCGATGCCACAAGACGATCCGTTGACCAAACCAGGCGCAACGACGATGGCACAGCGAGGATCAAGCGCGTGCTGGCCCTGATATAGGTAACCGACGTCATGCATCGTTCCGCGACAGCGTCTGATGGCAAGGCCTGGCCTGGGCCGCGCTTCCCAGTGCTGGCGCACCGCAACGGCAGCACCCAGCGCAGCCAGTGGCGTCTGCTACGGATTCCCGTGGCAAGGAAGGATGCGCGTCCACGGCATTTGATGAGTAGTTACGTTACGGGAGCCCGAGCTGTACTTTGATTGCCCGTTCGACGGCTTGCATGTCAGCTTTCGAAAGCTTTCCCATCTGACTACCGAGCCCTTTTTTGCTGACCGTCGCAAGTTGGTCGGCCATTGCCTTATGCTGAAGGTTGTTTACGGTAACGTATGCCTCGCTCGGATATAAGTGGTCAACGTTACTCGTCAAGGGAACGACCTGAACGCGGTTCAGGAGACGGTTCGCAATGTCATTACTGACGATAACCGCAGGGCGCTCCTTCTGGATTTCACCACCGACAGAGCCACCGAAATCTACCCACCAGACTTCACCGCGTCTCATCGGCTCTATCTCCGCTCGTCGCGTCAGCCCATGCCTCTGCCTCAGCTTCCCGCGCTTCATCAGCTGCCATTGCCGCATAGCCAGCTTCGAGGTCACCGCCGATAACATGTGGCCGCACGAGCTCCTCGATAAACTGGCTAATTTTCCTTCGCCCGATGACTTTATGAAGACCTTCGTAGACCGCTTCATCTACGGTGATCGTGAGCTTCTTCTGCATTCGTATTTTCCTTCCAGAGTTCCCACTGCACGTATAGTACACGTATTATAGCCTACTGTGCGAAAAAGACAAGAGACATGCGGTATCAAGAGAGTGCAGCCGAACATGAAGGAGACGGCGATCGTGCTACCTACAGCCCAATGATACGTGCTACGCGGCGATCATGGGGTCTACGTATCATAGGAACAGAAAACGCAAGAATCGAGATCGTGTACGGCGCTTACGTGTGCTTGTGCGGAAGGTTCCGCCGTCGCTGGCGAAGCTCGGCATCAGCAGAATCGTGCCATTTGATCGGTTTAAGGCATCCTGCTGAAACCTAAGCCCCCAGTTCTGGAAGCCAGCGCAAGCCTCTTCTCAGGCACCGTCGGTGATCCAGGTGATCTCCGCATGATGGCGTGAGCGCGGGTCTTCACCGGAACCCGTTGCCTGCACTGCCACCGCGCCCTCGGCTCGCAGCGGAGCCTCGTCGTTGTTCCGCCGCCCGGCCCTGAGTACGGGCACGGCGCTGCCCTGCCCATACGCATCAAATTAAGCCCTGGAGCGGGGGCTTGGGGGCCTGCGGCCCCCAGAATCTTTTGTTGTTTTGGCTCAAATGGCCAGCGAAGCTGGCCATTTGAGCCAAAACAACGCAGGTGTTTGAGGGCGGCAGCCCTAAAGTTGATGCCCATGGGGCGTAGCCCCACACCTTAACCCAGCGCTTATTCGCGCTAAGAAAACTGCAAGCTGCAGTGTTGTACGATCGTTGCACTTATGATCTATAATGTGCATTGAATATCCTGTCTTGAGTGAGGAGATGGTATATGGATCACTCCTTCAAACACGATCTCAGCCTGGCCTTAGCTGCGGTGGATGGCGATGCCTGCGAGGATTACCGACAGCACGCGCCGCTGCTCGTGGCCTACGCCAACCAGCGCATGGCCGAGCGTGCCGATCTTGGCGAGATGGCTGGGCCTTACTCGCTTGAGGCGATCTATCGCAACCACGAGGATCACGCCCGCCTGATGCTGGCGCAGCTGGAGATGAAGCGCGCCGACGCGCTGATCGCACTGCTCGTCTGGGCCTATCGGATGCACCCGCTGCGCGGGGTCGCGCTGTGGGCCTTCCCCATCAACCTCGATATCTGGCGCACAGGGGTCGAGCTGCACCTCCCCCCACACAGCGCTGCCGTGATCGGCGCGGTCTATCAGTGTATGAGCGCTATGCATAGCCAGATCTTGCTGCTGGCCCAGACCCCTGCAGATCGACCGGGCGTCGCTGACGAGATGCGGCCGCACTTCGAGCGATACCTGGAATTGCTGCTTCTGGCCGATACGCGTGCGGCGCTCCAAGTCGCCAGTGCGTACATCCAGAGCCCGGCGATGATCACGACCTGGTGGCAGCATGTTGTCCAGCCGGCGATGTACGAGATCGGCGAGCGCTGGGCCGAGGGCCAGATCAGCGTCGGCCAGGAGCATCTGGCGACGGCGATCACCCAGCGGGTAATCGCCCACTTCTACCCGCAGATCCTCGACCTGCCGCATCAGAAGGGCAAGATCGTCGTCACCTCATCGCCTGGGGAGTTCCATGAGCTCGGGGCGCGCATGCTCTCCGACCTGCTAGAGATCGCCGGGTGGAACACCTACTACACCGGGGCCAACACCCCCGCTGAGAGTGTCGTTGCACTGGCGGCGCAGACCCAGGCCCAAGCCGTCTGTATCTCGACCACCCTCTTCGAAAGCCTGCCGAAGGTAACGGCGCTGATCGCAGATCTTCGATCGGCGGATCTCAGCCCGGCCCCACGCATTCTGCTTGGCGGTCAGGCATACCTCTCCCATCCCAACATCTGGCGGCAGATGGGCGCCGACCAGTACTGCGCGAGTGTCCGCGAGTGCGTTGACTATCTCGATGCCAACATCAACCTTGAGGACTCCCTTGAGTGATCCCCCTGCACAGCTGATCGCACTGGGCAGTCGGCTGGTGTTTGAGCAGAGCGAGGCTCTAATCGCGCTGACCGACGCGCACGGGCGGCTGATCGAGGTGAATCCCAGCCTGCGGCGATTCCTGGCCCAGCAGCCTGAGATCCAGAACATCGGTATGCTGATGGAGCCGCATAGCCGCGCACGCTTTCATACGCACTTGCTACGGGCGGTGGCCGAGCAGTACGTTGGGCCGATCACCCTGAATTTGAGCGATAGCCTCACCGCGACCCTGCGATCCTACCGCTGCCACATGGCGGCAACCGCAGATGCGCAGATTGTGTTCCTCGCCGAGCCGATCGCCGCACTCGATCAACATGGGGCCGAGCAATACATGCAGGTGGTCAGCGATCTGTCGACGACCACGCATACCCTCCAGAAGCTTAATCACGCCCTCGGCGAGAAGCAGCGCGCCCTCGAAGACGCGCTCGCGAAGATCGAGCATATTGCGCGAATCGATGATCTCACCCAGCTTCTCAATCGCCGCAGCATCGTAGACAAGCTTGACGAGGAGATCTGGCGCGCACAGCGCTACCAGGGGGCGGTCTCGGTTCTGATGATTGATATCGACCACTTTAAGACGGTGAACGACCGCTATGGCCATACCGTGGGCGACCAGGTGCTGCGTGGCTGCGCCGACCTGATGCGGGGTTCCATCCGCGCCACCGACTACCTGGGGCGCTACGGCGGCGAGGAGTTCCTCTGTGTGCTGCCAACCACCAATGAGTCGTCGGCAGCCGATCTGGCCGAGCGGCTGCGCAGCCACATCGAGGGCACGTCCTTCGTCGCCGCAGAGACGGTGACCTTCTCGGTGACGATCAGCATCGGGGTGGCCGAGCTCGACGCCCGGCGCGATACGCCCGAGCTCCTGATCGCCCACGCCGACAACGCGCTCTACCGGGCTAAGGCCGATGGTCGGAACCGCCTGGTCTGCTGGAGAAGCTGAGGGCGGCTGCAACGTCGCCGCCAGTGGGGGTGAGGGGGCGGCGCAGCCGCAGGGCGTTGAACAGCCCTGGGAGCGCCTGCAGGGTGACTGCAACGTCGCCGCCAGGCGGGGGTTTGGGGGTGGCAAAGCCGCAGGGCGTTGAACAGCTCTGGGAGCGCCTGCAGGGCGGCTGCAACGTTGCCGCCAGTGGGGGAGCGGGGGCGGCGCAGCCGCAGGGCGTTGAACAGCCCTGGGAGCGCCTGCAGGGCGGCTGCAACGTCGCCGCCAGGCGGGGGTTTGGGGTGGCGAAGCCGCCCATTATCATACACTTAAGCGATGATACCCCTCAAAGAGGAGGCTGCCGCATGCCATGGCGATGGCGACCATCGGCAGCGCACAGCGCATCCCGTGTCAGTTGGTGGTGGTGCCGGTGGCGGCGCCCGTCGCGGAACAACGGCGCCGGCAACTGCGGCAGGCGTGCCAGCGCAAAGGCCGTACCCCCTCGGCGCAGGCCTTGGCCTTGTGTGATTGGCTGATCACCGTGACCAACATCCCGGCGGATCAAGCCATGATTGATGCGATCGTGGTGCTCTTGCGGCTGCGCTGGCAGATTGAACTGGTGTTCAAGGTCTGGAAGGGTGACCGCAGGATCACGTTGACGGCGGCCCAGGATGTGACGGCGGTGCAGGTGGAACTCTACGCGACGTGGTGTGGGTTGATCCTGGCGCATTGGGGCGCCATCGTTGGGGCGTGGCACATGCTGGGCTGGAGCATGATGACCGCGCTGACGATCATCCGCCGGAGCATCCGCGACCTGAATCGCGCGATCCAGGCGGGCACCGATCTGACCGTCGTCCTGCAGGAGATCGCCACCGCGCTCCAGCGGGAACGGCTGCAATGCCGGGGCGATGACCGGCTCAACCATGCCGAACTCCTCGCCCATCCAGCAGCCCTTGGCCTTGCTGAGGCGCTGGCCGCCGCCGATCTCGCGTACGCTGATGCCTCAGATGCTTAAGTGTATGACAATGGTATGGCACGCCCCCCCGAGGATCGCTGAGCACACTCCGTTATGTTCAGTGTCGCCGTCCCAGGAGCGGCGTCGCAACGTTATGTTTAGCCCAACCCTCCTTGCGAGGATTGAGGTCTTTCCGACTTGAGCGCAAGTGCGCTCACCCTTCGCAACGAGGTGTTCGTATCACAGTGCAAAAATGGTCGCAACGCACTGGTCTCACGGGCACATTTGCGCCAGGGGGCGTGGCTATACTGAGCGTAGTGGTTCGTCATTGTACGCACAGGGAGATTCCACCATGCGATGTACCAATTGTGACTATCTCAACCCAGACGATGCCCGCCGCTGTGCCAACTGTGGGAGTGACTTCACGAACAGCAGCCAACATGCACCCGTTCAGGCCGCTAGCGCTGCCCCGGCAACGATTCCGCTCGCATCTGCCCCAGTCATCCCGCAGACCACGGCGGCGGTCGCCGCACCAGTCGCCGGCCCAGTCCAGACGGTCAATGTGATCGTGCAAGCCCCGGCGGCGGCACCCGCGCCGGGGCCAACGATCATCTTTGCCCAGAACGCAGCAGGCCCTGGCTGTCTCGTGCGTGCGCTCTACTTTTGCTTCATCGGTCTCTGGCTGGGCTTCTTCTGGACGGGAATCGCCTGGCTCTTGCTGGTGAGTATCATTGGTCTGCCCCTGGGCCTGCTGATGCTCAACCGCATTCCCCAAGTGATGACCCTCAAGCCGGTGCGCACCGAGATGAAGGTCGTCAGTCAGGGTGGCGTCACGGTGGTGAGCCAGGGTCGCGTTGCGCAGCATCCGTTCTGGCTCCGCGCCATCTACTTTGTCGCGGTTGGTTGGTGGTTCAGCGCCTTCTGGCTCAGCGTGGCCTGGGCCCTGATCGGCGTGACGTTGGGGCTCGGCCTGCCGATGGCCTTCTGGATGTTCGACCGCACCCCCGCCATCGTGACGCTGGATCGGTCGTAGCGGTGCGACGGTAGCGACTACTTGCCGCTACCGCCAACATCCACATCATGAGGAGGAGGAGCTGCACGCGATGTTCACTGACCCTGACACGCGCCTCCGTTTCCTTGAGAACTGGCTGCCACTGGCTCAGGCCGAGAGCGAGCGCAACGGCTGGGGCTACGACAGCGCCACCTTGGAACGGCTCGTCCT
>NZ_RYFF01000106.1 GCF_004138165.1 Candidatus Chloroploca sp. Khr17 | reverse complement strand
GCCGGGCGGCGGCGAGTCGGCCGCGATCGTCGTGCATATCCCGACCGCGTATCTGCCGCTCGTGTGGCGCTAAGATCCTTCTTCAGCATGATCGCCCTGGTGTCGCTCAGCCGCCTGGCTCATCGACACAAAGGAATCTGCTTCGCCACGCGCCGGGTCAGATCGTCGAGCGCAAAGTCGAATTCGTCCATGAAGCGGAGCACAACAACATCATCTGGCAAGAGCAGCACGAGATTGGCGCCGTAGCCCAGCATATAATGCACGTCTACAGTACAGAGGTTCGAAATGCGCACCAATCTCGAGCGAAACGAGTGCCGATATGTCACCCCGCGCTCGTCGGTGGCGTAGCCCGCCCAATCGCTACGGCCAAGGGCTTCACGGACTTTTTCGCGGCTCAGGAGCTGCTGACCTTTGTACTCACCTTCGTTTGCCATCAGCACAGCGATTTTTGCCGCCTCATCGAGCGTCGGCATTGCGCCATATGCCAGGATGGGAAGGCCCTGTGAGCCGTCGCTCTCCAGCGTATGTCGCAAGGTAAAGTACTCTGCGCCGATTGGTTTCAAAACGTTTTCATGTACGAGATCCCAGTAATAAACACCCGGGCCTTCTTGCTCCTCTACATAGCTCTGCATGGCATAGGACAAGACAAACAGATTCGTCGAGGCATAGTTGTATTGTTCTCCCGGTGACTCGGGGTAGTCACCAAGCCGGGCGATGTTGTTGATGCTCTCTTCCGCCGTCCGCGCCAAAACCAGTATATTGAGAAGGTGCTCGGCAGCCTCGCTGCCCTCTGTACCCGTCGCCATGTTCAGCGTATGCGCGAATGTAACCCCTTGCCAGGCAGAATGGTCTGCCAATGCGGGCACATATGCGGTGACAAGTTCATCAAACACAGCGTCACCGTACCGCTCTGCCAGATAGAACAACGCCAGCGCCCCCGCCATGCTCTTCGTGACTGACCAGACGCCATGGCGCATTTCATTGGGATACGGGTAGACGCCGTGCCGCGTCCTCGGCGGGTGCAGATAGATCTGTTCACCGACTACGACGGCGCCCAGGCTCGTTGAAGCATTAGTCCATAGCGATTTGTTGAAATAGGCCCCGATATGGCCGTCGGGGTCGATCGTGTTCAGTGGCAAAACGGCGAGCCTTCGCGCCTGGTGCTGAATGTGCTCTGCAATCACCTGTTCTGCGTTCAGGAAGTTCGTAGGCTGGTAAACACTCTCCGCCAGCATGACACGAAGATCACCCCCAGAATTGTCGTTGAAGTCGGCAGTTTCCTGACTGCACTGCAGGTAGATATTGCTGATCGTGTCAGGTTGGTAGGTAAACGCCGCGACACAATTCCGCACTTGCCCCATGTATCTATCAATCATCGACAGTGGCAAAGATGCGCGACTCCACTCATCATCGGTCTCTTCCTGCCACACCCGGCCGGGGCCAACGATCACATCCCAGAAGCTATTACGCTGCCCCCCGGCGACGATCGGCCCGGTTTGAACGGGGATCAATGTTCCCTCGTGGGCGATCAGATCCACGGAAAACGCAGGAAAAATGTCTTCGCCGGCATAGGCCGCTCGGTTCTTAGGGAAGGTCAATGCTGTCTCGACGAACGAAACAGAACCAGAAAAATGATGGGCAGCCTCGGTCGCCCAGGCGGGTTTTGCGAAATAGCTCATATCGATCAGCGGAAGAAGCTCGTCTGCTTGTAGCTGCGCCACCGTCAGTTGATCGCGGGGCCAGCTTAATTTGGGGCCGTTCCATGGTGCAGGTTCTGATCGAGCGCACGCGCTGATCAGCAATACGAGGCAGATACCGATTAGATATGGTTTCATGAGGACATTCGCTTTCTCGCTGTGGCGTTTGCAGCGCAGGGCCATGCGGTGGAAGGATGCGGCAGGAGCGTCTGGGGTTGGCCCATGCGCCCCTGCTGGCAGCGATCCACGAGCGGATCGCCAGCCAGCGCAGCAGTGAGCGCACCCATACCGGCCTTGATCGCGGGTTGGTGTCGGGCAGTGGCGCAAGCGCGGCGCTCAACATGCCGACAACCAGGCCGCCGTTCGCTGCGCTTGTAGCGGTACAGCATGCAGCACCACCCGCCTTGAAGCTCAGCAGCCTCAACCTTACGCCGTGACACGTCGGGCAGCGCCGACGACTGCACCTGGTGGCTAGGCGCGCCAACCGGGCTAGGCCTCACGCGGGTTGCTGTAGCTGGCGGCCGCAGTGCGCTCGCCCCAACGATCCGTGCGCACCCCCCGCGTCAGGAGCCACACCGGGAAGGCGATTTCGGCCACCGCGATCGGCAGCGCCACGGCTGCAGGCGTGCTGGTGTAGCCCGGGAAGAAGAGCAGCGCGAGGCTGTCGAACAGGTAGCCGCAAGCGGCGAGGAGGAACAGGATGCCGAGCACGCGCGGGAAGTAATCCGACCGATAAATCAGGTAGCCGAGCACAAATACGTGGGGCACCAGAAAGACGATCCCGATCGTGAACCCGTAGCTATGGGCGTCGAGGAAGAAGCGGCTAAGCGCATCGCGCTGCTCCGGCGAGAGGCCGGTCGGCCCGCTGGCGCCGATCAGGAGCAGGACAAAGAAGTAGTTGAGCAGATTCACCCCGTGGATCGTGGTCATGATCAGCCGGAACACCGCCGCTGTCAGCGCGAGCATGCGGCTCACCGGGGCAAAGAGAATGTACAGCACCAGCGAGAGCACGACCTCGCTGAGCAAGACGACCAGTTCGCTGCCAACTGCGACCCGCAGCAGTGCGTCGGTGGTCGCGGGATCGGCCCCCAGGTTCAGTTGGGCCGGCACATAGATGTGGGCGACGATCGCGGCAACGGTGATCACAAGGTAGAGCGCGCCAGCGAGGCGGGCCAGCCCTTGCGGTGCCCGCCCGGTGGCGGATTGAGTCGGCTGCGTGGCTCTCAGAGTGGCGGTGGTCGGGTGCATCTTTTTTCCTTTCATTTATGATCGAGCGCGGGCCGAGGCCATTGCGTCGGCCCAATATGCTCTAGCATAGACCTGTAGCACGGACGCTTGTAGCTACGAAAGGAGGGAAAGTTGGTCACTTGCTAGTGAGTGTGGGAGGTGCTGGCCGTACGAAAGTATGATCCGGCCGTCGCGTGGCACTACAGCAGCCCTAGTTCGCGGGCACGGGCGACAGCCTCGGTGCGCCGTCGCACCTGAAGTTTGTCGAAAAGGTTGCGGTTGTATCCCTTGACAGTGCTCTCAGCCAGGGCGAGTTGCTCGCTGATCTCGAAGTTCGAGCGCCCTTGGGCGATCATCCGCAGGATCTGGATCTCGCGCGGGCTAAGCGGCTCGGCCAGCGGTTGGGCCAACAGGGGCTGAGGCGACACTGCGCCGCCGTCGGGTGGTGCCTCTACAGCGGGGAAGGCCGCCAGCAGCGTCGCGGCGGCATCGCGCTGCGAACCACGAGCGGCGACCGCAGCCAATAACTGAGCCATTGGCGCACCTTCGTCGACGAAAAGCCGGACAAGACGCCCCGGCTTGGCC
The DNA here is from genome assembly GCF_004138165.1 of Candidatus Chloroploca sp. Khr17. Classification (GTDB taxonomy): domain Bacteria; phylum Chloroflexota; class Chloroflexia; order Chloroflexales; family Chloroflexaceae; genus Chloroploca. The sequence continues at coordinate 3,576 of NZ_RYFF01000106.1, read as the reverse complement.
AGCGCCAGCCCCTCGTCGAGCAGGGCCAGGGCCTGCTTTGCGTCGCCCCGCGCAGCATGGGCCAGCGCTTGAAGCAGCGCCGCCTTGAGTTGCTGGTCCGGCCAGTTCTGCGCCTCGGCCTGCCGGTGCAGCGGCTCTAGGAGCGCCAGTGCGGCCGATGGCGCCTCCCGGGCCAGGTTGACCCGGGCCAGGGCAAGCGGGTGCTCGTGCGCCTGCGCCAACTGCGCGGCCGCATCCAGGCGGCCCTGGCGCAGCAGCGTCTGCACCTGCACTTCCGCGATGCCAGTCATGCGATGGAGAAAGCCGCCCTCGCGCACGATCTGCACGGCCTCTTCCAGCAACTCGTCGGCACCGGCTGGGTCGCCCCAGGCGAGCCGCACCTGCGCCAGCAGGATCAGACAGCTCACTGGGGTGTCGACGTTGGGCAGCTGCCGGGCCAGGGCGAGGCTCTGCTGCCCGTGCCGCTCGGCGGCGTCTAGGTCGTTCCAGGCGTAGGAGATCCGGGCCATGCCAAGCACGGCCTCACATGTGAACGGCGGGGACGGGTCGCCGGCCAGCGTCAGGACGTGCCGGTAGGCGCCGAGCGCCGAGTCGAGCTGGTTCTGCGACTCCTGGATCTGGCCGAGGCACGTCGTTGCCGCGATGGTGATCATCGTGTTACCCGAGACCTGGCTGGCCGTGATCGCATCGGCAAAGGCCCTCGCGGCCGCGGCCCGCTCACCCTGGAGCTGGTAAGCCAGGCCGAGCGTCCAGGTAGTCGTCGTGCGGAGCGATAGATTATCCGGGCGCAGCAACTCGAGGGCGCAGCGTGATTGAGCGATGATCGTCTCGGCGTGACCCTTGGGAACTGCAAGCATGGCTCGGATGGCGGCGATCTGACCGTGCAGGTCGCGGGTGGTGTCATCCGGCGCGCCGCCGAGCAGGGCCGCCTCAGCCGCCTGGAGCTTCGCTTCGACGCTCGCTTCTGGCTCGCCGCGCATGGTCGCCGCCGAGGCATAAGTCACCCACAGCGCCGGGCGTGCGTCCAGTGTTGCTCGCGGCAGCGTCGCCAGCCAGCGCAGCACGGGTTGCACGATACTGCGGAAGTGCAGGGGTAGCCCCTCGCCCGCGATCAGATTCGCAGCGCGATCGAGATCGCCGGTCGCGGCAGCGTGCTCGAAGGCCTCGCGTGCAAAATCGTTCGCCTCATACCAGACACTCGCCCGCCTGTGCAGGTCGTGGATCGTGGCAGGCGCAGACTGCTGCAGTCGTGTTTGCAGCAGGTCTCTGAACAGGTGGTGGTAGCGATACCAGCGCCGCTCATGATCGAGCGGGATAAGGAACAAGTTGGCGCGCTCGATCGCCTCGAGGGCGACCTGCCCGGCCCCGTCCGGGCGGGCCAGCAGTGCATCGCAGAGCGGGCCGCAGAGCCGGTCGAGGATCGCGGTCTGCAGCAGAAACTCCTGAATGGGCGCAGGTTGGCGGTGGAGCACCTCCTCCAGCAGGTAGTCCAACACAAAGCGGTGGCTGCCACCAAAGGCCGCGACAAAACCGGCCGGGTCGGTGTGGCCCTGCAGCGAGAGGGCGGCCAATTGGAGGCCGGCGATCCAACCCTCGGTGCGCTGCTCGAGGGCGGCGATGACGTCGGCGGTGAGGCTTAGGCCCATGACCTGGGAGAGAAAGGCCGCCGCCTCGGCGGGGGTGAAACGCAGGTCGGCGGCCCGCAGTTCGCTGAGTTGGCCGCGGGCGCGCAGGCGAGCCAGAGGCAGCGGTGGATCCTCGCGGGTCACGACGACGAGGTGCAACTGGGGCGGCGGCTGATCGAGCAGCGTCGCGAAGAGCCGGTCAACCGCCGTAGCCTCAACCAGATGATAGTCATCGAGCACCAGCATGTACGGCTCTGAAACAGCGGCCAAATCGTTGACCAGGGTCGGTGTCATGGCTGCGAGGGTCGGCGGCTGGGGCGATTGTAGCAACTCGCGCAGGCCAGCCCCCCAGGTTGGGGCGATCGTCTGTAGCGCCGCGACCAGGTGAGCGAGCAGGCGCATCGGGTCGCTATCGTCGGCATCGAGTGAGAGCCAGGCGACGGGCCGACGACAATCGGCCAGCCAGTTGCTGAGCAGAGTGGTTTTGCCGAAGCCGGCCGGAGCCGAGATCAGGGTGAACGGGCGCTGCAGGCCGGCATCAAGGCGGGCGATCAGGCCTGGACGTGCGATCGCGCCTAGACGGAGCGGCGGGATGAGCAGCTTCGTTGTGATAACTGGTGCGAGCATAGCTCAATTTTACCGTGTCTGTCAATTACAGTCGCTGGATGTGGGTGCGCTTTACCACTGACATGCGTGAGCAAACCCTCAGATCACCAGTGTGTGCGCTGCCTCGAACAGCCACACGCTCGTAGCCAAGTTCCACCGCCAGAAAGCTTACCACGCAATTGCGCAGCCTACCCAAGCCTCTGCGCAACTGCGCGCACGAGTCCATAACTGAAAAAGAACAGCGGCGGCCTGACGAGCATTGTGCGCAGTGTGCTGCTCAACAATCTGGTGACGGGCAGCGGCGGCGCCATTGCGAACAGTGGCGACTTTGGGCTGAGCCTCGCCAATGTAGAATTGACCGCCAATGCAGCGACCGCCAATGGCGGCGGGCTGTTCAATGAAGACCCTAGTGGCGGCGTTGCTCTTGTAGATCTGCGCAATGTGACGATCACCGCCAATAGTGCCGGCGGCCAGGGGGCGGCGCTGTTCAATCAGCCTGATGGTACGCTGCGGCTGGTGAATACGGCGCTGGTGGGCGGCTGCGCGGGCGGCAGCCTCACGTCGCTCGGTCATAACCTGGACGACGGTAGCAGTTGTGGGTTGAATCAACCCGGCGACCTGAGTGCGACCAGCGCGAGCTTTGCTGCGCCGAGTTTCAATGGCGGCCCGCTTAGTCCGATGCTGACCAGCCGTCCAACGGGGGCCAGTCCGTTGCGTGATGCGGGCGATCCGGCCACCTGTGCCAGCACCGAGGTTGATAACCAGGATGTGCGGGGTTTCAGTCGCCCTAAAGGCAATCGCTGCGATATTGGGGCCTTCGAGCTCCCGGCGCCAGCGCCGGTGACCAACCTAACCCCGCTGCCGCCCGGCCCGCTCAATTTTGGCAATGTGACCGTCGGCACTCGCCAGCCATTGAGCATCGAGCTCTCTAATACGGGCGATGCCCCGCTCACGTTGAGCACGGCCCAGCTCAGTGCGCCAGCTGCGTCAAGTTTCAATGTTATCTCAAACCTCCCGCTCACGCTTGATCCGGGCACGAGTGGCAGCCTGAATCTGGGGTGTGCGCCAACGGGGACACCCGGACTGCGGAGCGCGACGCTGAGCGTGAGCAGTGACGACCCGGCTCAGCCGACCCTGAACTATGTCTTGAGTTGCAACGCCGTCGCCGCACCGACGCCTGGTTTTGCGAGCAATCCGGCGGCTCCTGGCCCGCTTGATGTTGGCCAGGCTCTGGTGGGTGGCAGCCGCGACCGCAACCTGAGTGTTAGTGAGATTGGCGGGGCCAGCCTGACCATCAGCGCACTCAGTCTGGGTGGGCTCAATCCCGGCGATTTTAGCCTGGTGG
>NZ_RYFF01000105.1 GCF_004138165.1 Candidatus Chloroploca sp. Khr17 | reverse complement strand
TTGGTGTTGGGGTGAATCTGCGCCGTACGGCCCGCTGGCTGGCGGGCGTGCGCCCACCACCACCCCGGAACCGCCTGGCCCAGGTGCTCACGGGAGCCTAACATCGCCATGCGGCGACGGCGCTTCCCGCGCAGCGATGACCAGAGGATCCCCTGGCGACCGTCAAGCGGCAGGAGTGACCAGCGGAGTGATGGGTTCAACCCAAACGTGTTCATGGGTTTCATTTCGTCGGAGTGCAGCACGCGGCGCTCCTGGTGAGTTTGCCAACAGTATCTTTCAAAGAAGCTTATGCGAAGGCGCGAAGGGGTGTTCACCGACGCGAAAAACAGTGCGGCCGCTGCGTCAACCCAATCGCCTTCTTTGCACGGTGTTGGTGCGAGGCCGAGCGTTCGCCGCTTCCGCCGCACCACGATCCCGTGCCACTGACGACACCGAGCCTGACGACCCAGGCGTGATGGATGGCGCGCCGTGGTTCTCGAACCCAGAAGCGTCAATGCGGATGCTCTCCCTCCTTCCTCAGATCATGATCAGGGCCGCGATCAGCCCCACACCCGTGAGGCCCCGCGTGCCACGGGAGACGTCCGAAGGACGGGACGGACGCCGCCGTGGTGCGCGTAGGGCCACCTGGTCTAGCGCGATGATAGCGCACCCACAGGGGTCACGCCCAGGGTCAAAAATGATCAAAAGACGATCAAATGTTCCACCTGTGACCCTCCCTGTCATGCAACGGTAATCTCGTAAAATCGAACATTTTTGCGTTTCGTGCTATACTCAGGCACGCTTTGGGGTTCACTGGGGGCACCGTCCCGCGCCCACCCGAGGCAGGTCGGTCGACGGCTGCCGTTGCGGCGTGGGGGCTTGTCCTTGGCGTGCCTGGCGTGCCTGATGGCGGCCCAACGACAGCCGGGCCGAGGCGGGTCACACGCCGACGTTGCTTGTCGGTCGCGGTGCTGAGGTCACTGATGGTGAGGTGATGCGATCATTCCGGCGCTAACAGCTGACGCGGTTCATGGCCCCGTGCGGCCCTGGCGTGACCGTTGGTGAGGTGATGCGAGCCCCCGCACCCGCCACCGCTGGGCCCCGCGCTGCCGTGCTGCACGCACTGGCCTGGGGCCTGGTCACCGCCGCACTCACCCGCGCCGCGCTCCTGGCCTTCGCGAGCGGCCCGCTGTTGGTGCCGCAGATCTGGTTCGACCTGAGCGCAGCCACCATCGGGTGGGGAGTCGTGGGTCTGAGCGTGGCGTTCACCACCCGGATGCCCGGCCCTGACCGGCGCATCTGGCTCGGCGTGGCCGGGGTGCTCAGCATCACCGCGAGCGGCCTGAGCCAACAGGTAATGGCGACCGCGATGCAGCTGGCGGTCACCCCCGGCATGGCGTTGGTGGTCGCCAGCCTCGCCGGGAGTGTCAGTGTGGCGACGCTGGCCGCCCCCACTGATGCGCAGGAGAGCGGTAGCCTCCGCGCCGGGCAGGCCCTGCTCGCCGTCCTCGCCATCCTGGGGGCCACGACCCTGCTTGGCGCCGCGTGGTCACCCCAGCGCGACGCTCCTGGGGCGTTGCCCCTGGAACCGCCCCTCGTTTTCGCCATCCTCCTCGATCTCGCCCTGCTCCTGGCCGTGATGCTCATGGCGCTCATCCGCCCGCGGGCGCTTCGCGCAATCCAGGGCCTGCTCTGGCTGAGTGTTGGCCTGCGCCTGGCCATGCTCGTGGGCCTGCCTCCGGGGGCAATCGCCCGTGCGCATGACCTGCTGGAACCCCTGCGGCTGAGCCTCCTGGCCCTGGCCGTGCGACGCTGGGCCGCGCAGTGCCCGACCCCCGCTCAGGCGGACGAGCGCCCGCGGCCGCCCGCCGCATGGCTGCCGTCGCTCGTCGTCTGGGGCGCACTGGTCAGTGTCATCACGACGCAGCACCTTGCACCCGCGCCCGTCCTGGGCCTGCTCGGGCTCGAACTGGGGCGCGGCGTGCTCCAGCGCATCAGCCAGACCCGCCAACGCCAGCGCTGGTGGCGCCGCCTGCACGCCGAACGTCAAGCCCACCAGGCCGCCCAGGCCGCGTCCCAGCAACAGATCACCGCGCTTGCCCGCCTGATCCACGACCAGGCCGCGCCCCTCAGCGGGATCGGCCGGCTCGCCCGCGAACTCGAGCGGGCCGAGATTCATGGCCTGGCCCAGCGGCTCAGTGATCACCTGGGTCTCTTACGCAGTCTCGCCCGCCAACTCCGCAGCGTGCTCAGCGACCAACCCCTGCTTCCGCGGCCCCCCGTTGTCGTCGCGGTACTGCCGATTGTGCGTGCTGTGATCGACGCCGCTGCGGAACGGGCTCAGATCGCCCGCGTGGATCTCTTCTGGGTGATGAACAGCGCCGGCGCCACCGTACGCGGCGACGCGACGGCTCTGCGGCGGATCCTCGACAACCTGGTGACCAACGCGCTCGACGCAACCAGCGCCGGCGGCCAGGTTGCCATCGAACTCTGGGATGACCGGCACGTCCCAGGCTGGCTGACGATCAGCGTGCGCGATACCGGTACCCGCGTGCCCAACGCAGCCCAGGTGCCGGCGGGTCATCCTGCCCCTAACACGCCGCCAGGCCCAGGGATGGGCCTGGGCCTAGGCATCGTCCGTGAGCTGACCGAACACATGGGCGGCGTCTATGGGGTGACCAGTCGCCCCGGGGAAGGCAGTGTCTGCTGGATTCGCCTCCCCGCCGCCGAGGCACCCCAGGGACCACCGCCACGAGGAGCACGTGATGCCAACGAGTAATCGCCATCCGCGAGCGCGTGGCGTTGAGCCACACGCCACACCGCGAAGCAAAAGGACATGCGGTCGTCAACGTACCCTACCCCACGCAGTACGGTCTGCCAACCATCCGCCCGCACGACAACCTGCGTGGGAAGCAGGAAAGCACCCACCCCACCACCACGAGGCGTCCGTCATGCGCTCAGACCGTCGTCATGGGCAAGCGCCACGCACAGTACCACCACGAGGAGCACGTGATGCTGATCAACCAGGCCCCACCGCAGCGCGAGCCCGACGCCGAATCACGCACCACCGCGCAACGAGGAGCACGCGATGCCATCAGGCAGCCGTCATGGGCGAGCGCGTGGCTCCGTGCCACGCACGGCACCACCATGCGGCGCACACCATGCGGTGCAACCACTCCGTCCCACCACGAGAAGCACGCCCTACCAACGACCTGGGTGTCGTCACCATGCCACCGGGGACGACGTGCCCCGTACCGCAAACGAGGCGCACGCGATGCCGAGCAACCACCCCGTCCCATCACAAGAAGCACGCCCTGCCAACACCCTTGGTGTCGTCACCATGCCACCGGGGACAACATGTCCCGTACCGCAAACGAGGCGCAGACCCGATGTGCGGCCAACACCCTTGTTGTCGTCACGCTGACCGCGAGGACGGAACGCACCAGATCACGAAAAAGAGGAAGCACGCCATGCCAACGATCTTGATCATTGACGACGATCCTGCCGCCCGCGACGATGTGCGGACGGCACTCCCGCCCGCGTGGACGCTGGTGGAGGCTGATGATGGGCTGAGCGGGGTAGACCAGGTACGGCACCGCCACCGCGAGCTTGATCTGGTCATCCTCGACATGCATCTGCCGGACCTTCCAGGCGGGAGTGTCTACCTGCGCCTGCGTGAACTTCGCGCCGACCTGCCCATTGTCCCCTTCACCGCCGACCCCATCCCCGTCGCGGCGCTGACCGCCATGGGCTGCTTGCCACCGATGTACAAGCCGGTTGATCCCCTGAGTCTGCGCCGCCAACTCTCCGCCGCCCTCGCGCAGCCGATGCCCGCCCTCCGCAACGACGCCGTCGTCAGCCTGGCCCGCCAGCAAAGCCACGAACTCGAACGCCTGCGTCGCGTGCAGCGCGCCGTCCTGCACGTCATCATCTATAGCACCTCACGCATCGTCCGGAGCGGCCTCACCCAGTATCTGCGCGGCGTCGCCCAGATCATGGAAGCCAGCCACCCGACCGCGCTCCGCCTGGCCTTGCAGTACCTGCCATGGACGGCGATCATCGCCGAGGGAAGCGCGGCGAGCGCCATTGCCCCGATCGCCCAGGCGCACCAGATCCCCCTCGTGCTGCTCGCCCTTGACCCACTCCAGACCCGCACCGCACCGCCCGATGGCGTCGCCGCTGTGGTCTTCGCCCACGACCCGGCCCTCAGCGAACGCCTGACGGCCACGCTCAGCGCCCTCGCCCTGGGCGAGCCGGCGCCACTCTTCCCACCGCCGCTCATCACCGAGACAGAGACCCGACCGGACATTCCGCCGACCATCGTCGCTCACTTCACCACGCTCGCGGTCTCCTCGCGCGAAATCGACGTGATCTGGCTCAGCGCCCAAGGCCTCCCCAACAACGCCATCGCGGACGCCCTGGGCATCACCCTGACCACCGTCAACTCCCACTGGCGCAACATCGGCGCCCCACGCGGCCTGACCCGCAAACAGGCCAGGCTCTGGGCGCAGGAGGAGGTGCGGAGGGTGCGGGGAGAAAAGAGCGAGTAGCGCCCCAAGAGGAATCGCGGGATGGGTCACCGCAGCCAGTCTGGGGAGACGTCATCAGGCAACGTCCCGGAAGCACTGCCTCACCGACTCACAGGTATTAGCTGGGGATAGTCATCCCAAGTGCGATCATCGAGCAGACGACCACCCGTTTTTGGGGTACGCCCACCCCATTGTTTGAAGAAAAATGCTGTGCCTGCTTCACGGCAGCGATCGCGTAACTCGCGTGGCCAGGCCGGATCACAGGGACGATGGCCTGGTCCGCTTTCGCCACCAGCAATCAGCCAGTGGATATCGGTCAAATCAAGCTGTTTGAGTGAACCCAGAAGCGGCTCAGCGCTGATGAAGCGAACGGCCGCCGGCACTCGCCGGAGTTGTTCGGCACGCCAGCTGTACTGCATCGTCTCAATGGAAACGCCAAGCCAGATCTGCTCTGGCCAGGAGACGAGATGCCCAGAGTAGTGCCGTAAGCGCTCGCTGATATGCGGAACAAGTCGGGCAAGCCGCGCGGGGCGCTTGGTCAGAACCTGGAAGGTATGCCAGTGCGCTTGCGCCATGATGTCGAATACCTGAAAAATGAAGTCGTCGGGAACATCTTTATGGAACAAGTCAGACATTGAGTTCGTGAAAATGCGCCGCGGCTTTTTCCACTGTAATGGATACGCAAGACGCTCCGGCCATAGTTTCAAATCAAACCCCTGTTCGTAGGGATGACCAGGCACACCGCGAAAACGCTCGGCAAAGGTTCGTGCGTAGCAGTGGTCACAGCCTGGGGAAACCTCGGTGCATCCAGTTACAGGGTTCCAGGTTGCATCAGTCCACTCGATCGCGGATTGCAGGCTCATGGTATTCCATCCCCGGGAAAGAACAAATTAGCTAAAGGCGATTCATCGTATCATTAGTCATCACAGCTGTCAAGCAATTCTCTAGGATTCGTGTACTTGCAGCCTGACTAAACCATCGCACGAAAGCAAAGAAAAGGCTGACAAATTGGTTGTATCCACTCAATTTCCCAGGATGTGCTGTGCGATTTTTATAGCGGTTGGTGCCCCTTTTGGATTTCCAGCGGCGAAGCAGAACAAGTAGATTGGCACATTTTTACGGTTCCGCAGGTAGAGGGGGTTGTCCGCCACTTTCGAGAAAACCAGGTTAAGCCTCTGTAGGAAAAAGGCGCTGATCTGCTCGAAGCTCGCCCCCTTCTCCAACTGCTCTTCTTCGTCAAACAGCGTCATCTGGGAACTTGGTCGGTAGAAGGCATTTTTCCAGTCGGCCGTGCCGAAGAATTTCGTGAGGCGGTCTGACCACCCACCCTGAGGCGGGCCACTGCGCGTCAGAACACGATTGACGGCCTGTCCAAGCGGAAACAGCACCCAGAGGTCGATTGCCTGCGTGTTTGCAATCGCCTCGATGGTTGCCCACTCGACCTCCATGCCATAAGGATCCAGAAAAACGACCGCTCGATTGGTTCGCCAGTTCGTGCGCCTGCACCAATCCTGCAGCGTCGCGTTGGCCTCACCCTGCACAATCTCAATTCGCTGTGCAACAGCCGGGAACTGTTGACGAAGTTGCTCCAATTCAGCAATATAGGCGGGATTTTGCTCAATGAACAGGTAGTGATCAAACGGTGGGCTGGTTTCGAGCGCGATGCGTGCGCTGCCTTGCTGGAACAAGGTGGCATCATCGTCGTAAACAGGGAGGTCATCGAGCCGAAGCGGGAGTGTTTGTGCCGACGCTGCCTTTGGGCTTTGCCGGTAGCCTGTTCCCGCAAAGGCATCGACAAACGTGGTGCGCAACATTGCGGCGCGTGGATTCTTGGTGAAGATCGTCCGATAGGCGTGAAGGTATTTGCGCAGCCTATCGAGCTTCTCATCAGTCCACTGGCCGCCAAACTGGTGGGAAGTCGTCATGTTGAAGCTCCTGAGTTCATAGAGCCGTCCTGGGAATAGCTAGCATAGCTGCATTCCGCACAATTGTACCACAAAAAACAGCGTTCGATGCGCTCCCATCATCACACGATGCGCCACACGTCTGCGGGCTATCCCGCGTAAGCGACCGTCCGCGCCACCAGTGTAGAGGGGTGATCGGCGCCAAGCACCGCCGTGTAGATGAGCACCGCCCGGTTGAGGTACGCACGCGCACGCGCTTGATCGCCCAGCGCGGCACAGACCTGGCCCATCCGCAGCAGGCTGCGCGCAGTATAGGGGTGGCGCTCGCCCAGGCGGGCCAGGTGACGGCGCAGCGCCTCGGCGAGCAGGGGCTGGGCCTGTTGCGGGCGTCCGGCGGTCAGGTGGAGCATCCCCAGGTGCCCCAGGGTGTTGGCCGTATCGTGGTGCATTTCGCCGAGGATGCGCCGGCGGATCGCCAAGGCCTCGCGCAAAGAGGATCGGGCCGCGTCGGTTTCGCCAAGCGCCTGGTGCATGAGCCCGAGCCGATTCAGACCGCGCTGATCAACGATAATTAGAATTGCCGGCGTTCTGCCTCACGAGAGAATCTTACTTTGTCGGGGTTCGTTGCCTCACGAAAGAGCTTACCACACTCACGAAAGATCTTACCACGTTGTTGCGCCGCCTGGCCGGGTGCGCGAGCCGGGTGGGGGCTGCGCGGCGGTCAGGAGCACCCGACCACGCCAGGTCAAGGCCGCGCGGGGGCCA
>NZ_RYFF01000147.1 GCF_004138165.1 Candidatus Chloroploca sp. Khr17 | reverse complement strand
TGGGATTGCTCCCTAGAAAGGAGGTGATCCATCCGCACCTTCCGGTACGGATACCTTGTTACGACTTCGTCCCAGTCGCGACCCCTGCCCTCGGCCGCTGCCTCCCCGAAGGGTTAGCCCACGGACTTCAAGCATTGGCCACTCCCATGACGTGACGGGCGGTGTGTACAAGGCCCGGGAACGCATTCACCGCGCCATCGCTGATACGCGGTTACTAGCAACTCCGCCTTCACGAGGGCGAGTTGCAGCCCTCGATCTGAACTGGGGCCGGGTTTGTCGATTTGCTCCGCCTTACGGCGTGGCGACGCACTGTCCCGGCCATTGTAGCGTGTGTGTTGCCCCAGGCGTAAGGGCCATGCTGACTTGACGTCATCCGCGCCTTCCTCCGCCCATCAAGGCGGCTGTCTCGGTAGACACTGGTAACTACCGATGCGGGTTGCGCTCGTTGCGGGACTGAACCCAACATCTCACGACACGAGCTGACGACAGCCATGCAGCACCTGTGCAGCACCCTCGAAGGCGACGACGTTTCCGCCGTCTGCAGCTGCATGTCAAGCCTGGGTAAGGTGTTTCGCGTTGCGTCGAATTAAACCACACGCTCCGCTGCTTGTGCGGGCCCCCGTCAATTCCTTTGAGTTTTAAGCTTGCGCTCGTAGTCCCCAGGCGGCTAGCTTACCGCGTGTGCTTAGGCACCCAAGGCTCGAACGAGCCTCAGACACCGAGCTAGCATCGTTTACTGCGTGGACTACCCGGGTATCTAATCCGGTTTGCTCCCCACGCTTTCGCACCTCAGCGTCAGGTCAGGCCCAGGTGGCCGGCTTCCCCACCGGCGTTCCTCCGGATCTCTACGCATTTCACCACTACACCCGGAATTCCGCCACCCTCTGCCTGCCTCTAGCATGGTCGTATCGGCACGCCTCGCCAGGTTAAGCCTGGCGCTTTCAGCACCGACGCACCACGCCGCCTACGTGCGCTTTACGCCCAGTAAGTCCGGACAACGCTTGCCCCCTCCGTCTTACCGCGGCTGCTGGCACGGAGTTAGCCGGGGCTTCTTCGGACGGTACCGTCATTATCGTCCCGCCCAAAAGCAGTTTACAACCCGAAGGCCGTCGTCCTGCACGCGGCGTTGCTCCCTCAGGCTTGCGCCCATTGGGGAAAATTCCTTGCTGCTGCCTCCCGTAGGAGTCTGGGCCGTGTCTCAGTCCCAGTCTGCCTGGTCGTCCTCTCAGACCAGGAACCCGTCATCGGCTTGGTGCGCTCTTACCACACCAACAACCTGATGGGCCGCAGGCCCCTCCCAGAGCGCCTTTCGGCTTTCTTCCTTGCGGACCGTATGCGGGCTTGTCCCGTCTTTCGACGGGGTATCCCCCACTCCGGGGCAGGTACCCACGTGTTCCTCAGCCGTGCGCCACGCAGCGGTGCAAGCACCCTGCGTCCGACTTGCATGCATTAGGCACGCCGCCAGCGTTCGTCCTGAGCCAGGATCAAACTCTGCGTTGAAT
>NZ_RYFF01000104.1:3650-7370 GCF_004138165.1 Candidatus Chloroploca sp. Khr17 | reverse complement strand
CTCGCAGGCGTCACCACGATCACCAACACCGCCGCCATCAGCGGCACCAACGATCCTGGCTCGTCCTCGAACGACGAGACCACGCCGGTCACCGCCGCGCCCGATCTCGTCATCACCAAGACCGACAAGGGCATCACGGTAGAGCCAGGCGATCTGATCACCTACACGCTCACCTACACCAATGTCGGCAACCAGGATGCCACGGGCGTCACCATCACCGAGACCGTGCCGAGCTACACCAGTTTCATCACCACCACCGGCTGGACGTGCGTCGGCGGCACCTGCACCTACCCGTTGGGCGACCTCGCCGTCAACATCACTGGTACCATCACCTTCGTGGTGCAGGTTGATCCAAGCCTGCCCGCGGGCGTCACGAGCATCACCAACACCGTTGTCATCACTGACGACGGTAGCAACGGTGCCGACCCGACCCCGTTGAATAACGAGGACGACGAGACCACGCCCGTCACCGCCGCGCCCGATCTCGTCATCACCAAGACCGACGACGACATCACGGTGGAGCCAGGCGACCTCATCACCTACACGCTGACCCTGACCAACACCGGCAACCAGCAAGCGGCGAACGTCGTCATCACCGAGACCGTGCCCGCCAATACGAGCTTTGTTGCTGCGGGGAGTAGTGCGACCTGGAGTTGCCCGAACGGCAGTCAGGCGAACAACACCTGTACCTTCACTATCGGCAACCTGAATGCAGGGGCTACGCTGACCCGTACCTTCGTGGTGCGCGTCGCGAGCACGCTGCCGGCAGGGGTCACCACGATCACCAATACCGCCAGGATCGGCAGCAGCAATCATACTGGCTCAGACTCGAATACCGAGATAACGCCAGTCGAGGCCGCGCCCGATCTCGCCATCACCAAGACCGACAATGGCATCACGGTGCAGCCGGGTGGGCTGATTACCTACACCCTGCACTACACCAACACCGGCAACCAGGATGCCACCGGCGTTGTGATCACCGAGACAGTGCCTGCCGATACGAGCTTTGTCAGCGCTGACAGTAGCGCTGGGTGGTCTTGCGCCGACGGCCCTCAGGCCGGCAATACCTGTGTCTATACTCGTGCAACGACGTTGAACGCAGGCGCAAGCGATACCCTGACCTTTGTGGTGCAGATCAACAATCCGTTGCCCGTTGGCGTTGAACAGGTGGTCAATACGGCCCAGATCGCCGATGATGGTACCAATGGAACGACGCCTACACCAACGACGACGGTCACCACGACAGTCACCTTCCCGCCGATCAGTCTGGGCAATCGGGTCTTCTACGATACCAACAATGATGGCATCGACAACGATGGTGACGGCGTGACCCTCGGCTCGTCCACGGGTGTTGCCAACGTGACCGTGCAACTCTTGCTCGATGCCGACCGTGACGGCCAACTGACGGGCGACGAGCAGACCTGGATCGCCGAAACAACCACCGACGCGGATGGCTTCTACCTCTTCACTGAGCAGACCCATCGCAATGGGGCGATGCTCACCAACACCCTGCTGCTCTATCCGGGCCAGTACGTGATTGGTCTTCCGGCGAGCCAGTTTGCCACGGGTGCGGCCCTTGAAGGCTACCATAGCAGCGGCACGACGATCGATGCGACTGGCGCACTGACCGAGACGATCATCGGGCCTGGCGATCGCCAGGATCGTGGCACGCACCAGCGCACCGGCTTCTATGATGCGGGCGTCCTGAGTGCGCCAGTTGAGGTTGTGACTGGTCAGGCTCCACGCAATGAGCCTGAAGATCCCGGCTCTTCACCCAACGAAGCACCGATCCTCGATCAAAATAGTGATCTGACCATTGACTTCGGCTTCTACACCGCAAGCCTGGGCGACCAGGTCTGGCTTGACGATGGTCGCGGGGTCGGTGGCTTCCTGGCCGATGGCCTTCGCAATGGTGAAGAGACCGGCCTCTCCGGTCTTGCCATCGCTTTGCTGCCGGCGAGCGGCGAGACCATCCTGTTTACGACAACCACCGGGGTAAGTGGAACCTACACCTTCACCGGACTGAGCCAGGGCGACTACCGGGTGCGCATCACAATGCCCGAAGGTTATGTCAGCACACGCGACACCGCAGGAACCCTTGATCCGAACAACAACCTCAACGATGACGATAACGGCGTTGGCAGCGCACCTGGCACCGCTACCAGCAATGCCTTCACGCTCACATCAGGCGGGATCAGCAACACGCTTGTGCTCAGCACAACCGGCAGCACCCATAATGCAACGCTTGACTTTGGCATCGTGCGGGCCTATAGTCTGGGCAACCAGGTCTGGAACGACCGCAATAACAACGGCCTGTTCGACAATGGCGAAGACGGGCTTGAAGGCGTGACCCTGCGGCTCTTCCTGGCTGATGGAACGACCCGTGCCACGCACATTAGCGGCGCACAGGTGGACGATCAGACAACCGATGCCACCGGGAACTACACCTTTACTGACCTCGCCGCCGGGAGCTATGTTGTCCGTGTGCTCAATAGCAACTTCAGTGGCGCGGGTGTGCTGGCCGCCACCGCGAGCCTGCCAGCCTTTAGCTCAAGCACGGGCAACAATGGTAGCGCCACCGGGCCGTACGAAGGCGCAGCCACACCCGATCCAGATGATGGCGTTGATAATGACGACAACGGCACCACTGATGCCAACGGCCATGTCAACACTCTGCCCGTCACCATCAGCACGACAAACAACCTGACGCTTGACTTTGGCTTCTATCGGCCAGCCAGCCTCGGCGACCGTGTCTGGCTCGACCGTAACGCTGATGGCATCCAGGATCCCAGTGAACTAGGGCTGAGCAACGTCACTGTTGAACTCTCTCAAGCAGGTGATCCGGGAAGCTTCCTGATCAGCACCACCACCGACATCAGTGGAACCTACCTCTTCACGAACCTGGGTGCAGGCGACTACGTGCTAACCTTTGTCCGGCCTGAGGGCTACTACTTCAGCCAGCCAGGTCAGGGTGAGGATACAGCACGGAATAGCGATGCCGACCAGAATAGCGGCGAGACGGTCATCGTGACGTTGGCAGAAGGCCAGACCGACCTGACCTGGGACGCGGGGCTCTACCGCGGGGCCAGCATTGGCAACCTGGTCTGGGACGACACCAACGGCAATGGCGTCCAGCAGAGCGGCGAGAATGGCATCGCCGATGTGCTCGTCACGCTCACCGGGGTGGACAGCCTCGGCGCGACGGTCAGCCTGACCACGACCACCGACGCCAGCGGGCTCTACACCTTTACGAACCTGGTGCCCGGCACCTACACCGTCACCGTCACCCCGCCCGCGGGCTACCTCGTTACCGCCCGCAACCAGGGCGAGCCTGATGCCGACAGCGACGCGGCCAGCGATGGCGCGATGGTCAGCACCATCCTCACCTCGGGTGAAGCAGACCTGACCTGGGACGCCGGCCTCTTCCGGCCCGCCACGCTTGGCGACCGCGTCTGGCAGGACACCAACAGCGACGGCCTCCAGACCCTGGGCGAAGCTGGCTTCGCGGGGGTAACCGTTGACCTGGTTGGCGTGACCGGCGCGGGCGTGCCCGTGACCGCCACCACCACCACCGACGCCACCGGGTTCTACACCTTCACGACCCTCGCCCCGGGCGTCTACACCGTCACCGTCACCGCGCCTGACGGCTATGTCTTCAGCCAGCCGAACGTCGGCAGCGACCCGACGCGGGAGAGTGATGCCGACGCGACGGGCGTGATG
>NZ_RYFF01000104.1:0-2818 GCF_004138165.1 Candidatus Chloroploca sp. Khr17 | reverse complement strand
CGCCGATGTGCTCGTCACGCTCACCGGGGTGGACAGCCTCGGCGCGACGGTCAGCCTGACCACGACCACCGACGCCAGCGGGCTCTACACCTTTACCAACCTGGTGCCCGGCACCTACACCGTCACCGTCACCGCGCCCGCGGGTTACCTCGTCACCGCCCGCAACCAGGGCGAGCCTGATGCCGACAGCGACGCGGGCAGCGGTGGCGCGATGGTCAGCACCATCCTCACCTCGGGTGAAGCAGACCTGACCTGGGACGCCGGGCTCTATCGGCCCGCCACGCTCGGCGACCGCGTCTGGCAGGACACCAACAGCGACGGCCTCCAGACCAGCGGTGAAGCTGGCTTCGCCGACGTGACCATCACGCTGGATGGGCGCACCGGGGCCGGGGCGACCGTCACCCTGACGACCACCACCGACGCGAGCGGGTTCTACACCTTTACCACCCTGGCCCCGGGCGTCTACACCGTCACCGTCACCGCGCCTGACGGCTATGTCTTCACGCAGCGCCATGCGCCGCAGGCAACCGCCGCCACCAACTCTGACGCGGACAGCACCGGCGTGATGGACCGCACCACGCTCACCTCGGGTGAAGAAGATCTCAGTTGGGACGCCGGGCTCTACCAGCGCTCAAGCCTGGGTGATCGAGCGTGGGACGACCGCAACGCCAACGGTATCCAGGACGAGGGTGAACTCGGCGTCGCCGGTGTCGCCGTCACGCTCTATGCCGCCGATGGAACAACGGTCATGCGCACCACGACCACTGACAGTGATGGCCTCTATCGGTTTGACGAGCTTGAACCAGGCAATTACATCATTGGCTTTGGTCTACCCGACGGCTTTGTCCGCAGCATCACCGGTGGCACCTCTGATCAAGCGCTTGATAGCGATGCCGATCAAAGCACCGGGCTGACGAGCCCGATCACGCTGCCTACGGCAACCAGCGACCTAACCTGGGACGCCGGGATCTACCAACCGGCCCAACTGGGTGACCTCGTCTGGCTCGACCGCAACGCCAACGGCCTACAGGACGTAGGCGAAACCGGGCTTGCCAATGTTGTCGTCACCCTGTTTGGGGAGGATGGAACAACCGTCATTAGCACCACAATGACGAACGAAAACGGCATCTATCAATTCACCTATCTTGATCCTGGCATCTACAGCATCGAGTTTACTCCACCTGCCGGCTACGAACTGAGCCCACAAGGGCAAGGGGATGATGCCGCGCAGGATAGTGACGCCGACCCATTGACTGGTCGCACCGAAAGCATCACCCTCGAACCGGGTCAGTCTGATCAGCGTTACGACGCCGGTCTCTTCCAGCGGGTCGCCGTTGGCGATCGCGTCTGGTTGGATCTCAATAATAACGGCCTGATCGATCCTGACGAGCAAGGACTAGAAAACATTGAAGTTCTGCTCTACACCGATCGTGACAATGATGGCCTGCCCGACGGTGCAGCCATCGCCAGCACAACGACTGATGCTCAGGGCAACTACCGCTTTGCGCAACTTGTCCCTGGCGATTATCTGGTTGAAATCATTATCGCCGAAGACTTCACCAGCAGCACAGGGTTGCCTGGTTCAGCGACTGGCCCTTACGAACCGGCACCCAGCCCGAACGACGACCGTGATCATGATGACAATGGAACCCAGGTGAGCGAGACGCTCATTCGTAGTGGCACCATCACCCTGTGGAGCCAGCAAGAACCAGGCGAGGCGATGGATGGGGATGACTTCAACGGCAATATGACCCTTGACTTTGGCATCTTCCATCCCGCGTCGCTTGGTCAGGGCATCTGGTATGATACCAACGGCAATGGCTATCGCGATCCAGGTGAAGCAGGCGTGCCCGATGTGCTCGTTACGCTCTACTATGGCGATGGCGCGCCCGTCCTTGGGCCAGATGGCCGCCCAATCACCATGGTTACGGACGAAAACGGCCTGTATCGCTTTGACTATCTCGTCCCTGGAACCTATCTGGTCGGGTTTACCAACCTGCCTCCGGGCTACACCTTTACCGTGCCTGGCGGTGACAGCAATACCGACCCGGTGACAGGCCAGACCATCGCCGTCACGCTCGCACCGGGTGACATCAATCTGACCCTCTGGGCAGGCCTCGTCTCACCAACTGCGATCAAGCTGGTACAGTTCACGGCCACACCGGCCTCGTCTGGCATAAGCCTGAACTGGACAACCGCCGCCGAGCAGTCCACCTGGGGCTTCCATATCCTGCGGAGCCTCGACACCAATCCTGCCAACGCCGTGCGCATCACCGACCAGACCATCCTGGCCCGCGGCAATCCGCAGATGGGGGCATCCTATAGCTGGACTGATACAACGGCCGTGCCTGGCACCAGCTACAACTACTGGTTGGAGGAAAGCGAACTCGATGGGACACTCAACACATACGGTCCGGCAACGGCGACCATGCCGCTGAGCGAGATGCGTTTCCGTGTCGTTCTACCTTTGATTATGCGGTAGATGTATGAAACACTTTGCTTTTGCCTCCATCTTCGCTCTCATGCTCCTGATCATCATTGTGATGAGCGGGAGCATGAGGCTGGTTGTTGCCGATACGCCATCAGATGATGGGCTGATGTCCCTGACGGAGACCGGTGAGCCACCACCTCCAACCGACGTGCCACTGCCTACCGACGTGCCACTACCTACCGACGTGCCACTACCTACCGACGTGCCACCTCCAACCGACGTGCCACTGCCTACCGACGTGCCACTACCTACCGACGTGCCACTGCCTACCGACGTGCCACTACCTACCGACGTGCCACTGCCTACCGACGTGCCACTGCCTACCGA
>NZ_RYFF01000022.1 GCF_004138165.1 Candidatus Chloroploca sp. Khr17 | reverse complement strand
GCACACGACCGCCACCCTGCTATCATGGGCACGCCAGTGCCGAAAAAGACCGTGAAAGTCCTGTGCCCATGAGGCCGTCTGGCAGATCGGTCATGTGCAGTGGTACGCGTGTTCGTCGAGGCTGTGTAAGATCGTTTCCCGGCATCCTGCCAGGGCGCACGAACAAGGTTCTGCCCAGAACACGCATCAGACGTGGCGACCGTGCAATGAGGAGGAAACTCATGGACGTCCTTGGCATTGATTTGGCGAAACTGACATTTGATGCGACGGTACAGACCGCAACCGGTGCCCATCAGTACCAGGCGTTCCCCAACACCCCGGATGGCTTCGCCCAGTTGACCGACTGGCTGATACGGCTCGGCGTGACCCACGTCCATGCGTGTATGGAAGCCACCAACATCTCCTGGGAGGCGCTCGCAACGTGGCTCCACGCGCGGGGGCACACGGTCAGTGTGGTGAATCCGGCTCGGATCAAGGGCTACGCCCAAGCCACGATGCAGCGCAACAAAACCGACAAGCTCGATAGTGTCATCATTGCGTCCTTTTGTGCGACCCACCAGCCGACCGCGTGGGAGCCGATGAGCGAGGTGCGGCAGCATTTGCGGGCGTTGGTCCGCCATCGGGACGATCTGCTTCAGACGCAACTGCAACACACCAATCGCTTGCGGGACACCACCGATGCGCTGGTGCGCCAATCGTTGGATGCCATCCTGAAGGTGGTTGCGACGCAGATTCAGGAGGTCGACCAGGCGATCACGGCGCATATGAAGGCCAACCCCGAACTGCGGACGAACCTGAAACTGCTGACCAGCATTGTCGGGATTGGGACGGTCACCGCCGCCAAGCTGTTGGCCGAATTCGCGGCGATGGACCAGTACGACTCGGCACGGTCGGCGGCAGCCGATACGGGGGTCACGCCCAGCCAGTACGAGTCGGGGACGTCGGTGCGCCGCCGACCGCGCATGTCGAAAATGGGCAATGCCAACCTCCGGTCGGCGTTGTACTGGCCCGCCATTACCGCGATGACCCACTGTCCGGCAGTCAAGGCCTTTGCGGCACGTCTGGCCGCCAATAACAAGCCCAAGAAAGTGATTATCGGTGCCGTCATGCGTAAGTTGGTGCATATCATCTATGGTGTGTTGAAGCATCAGACCCCCTACGACCCCGCGAAAGTCCTCGGTCCATCGGCGAAGCAGCCTAAACCTCTATAAAAACGAACATATGTATGTCGTCTGGCTCGCCCAATGGACACGTCAACGTAATATCTGCCAGGTGTGCGCCGGGACATGCCTCCGGTACCCCCATGGATCGCGGCGGCGCACACCTGGCAGGTTTCCGCAGGAAAACTCTGCGCCTTTGCGCCTTTGCGTCAAATTTCTTTAGCCCCGTGCCCAACAATCCATTGCATCGTCAGACTCGCCACGCGATCTAGCACCTGTACCGAGTAAGCAATGTCCTCTTCACGGGTGTCTTCGATTTTGTTGTGCGAGATGCCATAGAGACTCTGCGAAAAGATCATCACCGTTGGAATTCCCGCACGCGCAACTTCGGCGGCATCGTGGAGTGGGCCGCTCGGCAGGAGATGCACCGTGCCGCAGATGGCACGGGCGGCTTCTTCCCCCAGCGCGATCAGATCAGGGTGAAACGGGATTGGCTCGATGTGCCAGATCCGTTCCCACGCAACCCCGCACTTCTCTTCGGCGGCAAAGCGCTCAGCGGCGTCTTGCGCCTCTTGCAGCATAGCGGCAAGCGACGCGGCTTCCATGTGGCGCTGATCGAGGGTGATCATACACTCACCGACAACTGCGGTCACAATACCCGGTTTGGTGATGCAACTTCCAACGGTGCAGACCCCGCCGTGGCGCTTGGCGATTTCGCGAATTTCCAGGCCGAGTTTCGCCGCCGCACCAAAGGCATCGCGCCGTTTGTCCATCGGCGTCGAACCCGCGTGCGCCGCCTGGCCGGTAAAGGTGATCGCGTGGCGCTCGACGCCAAAGGTGCCAATGACGATCCCAACCGGCAAACCCATACTTTCGAGCACGGGACCCTGTTCGATGTGCAATTCGAGATAGGCGGCGGCATTGGCCGCCCGACCTCCGCATGCCTTCGCCTGGTAGAGATCCACCCCCTGCGCGGCGAGCGCGTCAACCAAACGGATGCTGTCTTTATCGCGCAGATCGGCCACACCCGCCGGATCAAGGTTGCCCGAAAAAGCACTGGAGCCAAGCAGACTCCGCCCGAACCGAGCACCCTCTTCGTCGGCCCAGTCAACCAGGCGCAACGTGACTGGTGGCGTACCTTCAGCAGCCATACGGCGCATCACCTCGAGCCCGCCCAGCGTATTCATACAGCCATCGAGCCAACCCCCATTGGGCACCGAATCGATGTGGCCGCCGATCAACAAGGCCTGTTCCGAGGCGCCTGGCAGGGTCGCCCAGAGATTGCCGGCCTCATCGGTCTCAACGGTGACTGGCAGTTCGGCCAGTTTTGCTTTGAGCCACGTGCGGGCCTGCGCCCAGGTCTCGGTCCAGGCGACGCGCTGGGCCCCGTTCTCATCACCGGTAAGCGCACGCAGTTCTTTCAACTCGGCGATCGTGCGGGCCGGATCAATTGTTGCTACGGTCATGCTTCTTCCTCTTAAGCTACAGCCCGAACGGGCGGCGATGCACAAAGCGTCCTGCGCCTGCTTCGCCCTTCCATTCACCGTTGTCAACCAGCACCTGACCGCGGGAAAGCACGGTACGCGGTGCGCCAACAACTTCCCAGCCCTCATAGAGGGTATAGTCGGTGCGCTGGTGCTGCGTGGCGGCGCTGAGCGTTCGTTTCGCCTCGGGGTCCCAGATGACCAGATCGGCATCAGAGCCGGGCGCGACGGCACCCTTCTGCGGATAACAGCCAAAGAGCCGGGCCGGGTTGGTCGAGCAAAGTTCGACCCAGCGGTTCAGCGAGAGCTTGCCAGTGCGCACGCCGTGGGTATAGAGCAGCATCAAGCGCTCTTCGATGCCCGGGCAGCCATTGGGAATCTGGGCAAAGCTGGCCTTCCCTAGCTCCTTGCCAGGCGTGCGTCCGTCTTTGCCGCCTTCAAACCAGAAGGGACAGTGATCGGTCGAGACGGCCTGCAATGAGTTATCGGCCACACCCTGCCAGAGCGCGACCTGGTCGTGTTTTTCACGGAACGGAGGCGAACAGACCCACTTGGCTCCTTCGAAGCCCTCGCGGGCGAGATCATCTTTAGTAAAGAAGAAGTACTGGGTACAAGTTTCGGCGAAAATATGGCCGGCCCCACCGCGCGCACGCGCCAGGCGCACTGCTTCAAGCGCACCGGCATTGGTCAGGTGAACGACATAGAGCGGCGCACCACTCACTTCGGCGAGCCGCACTGCCCGCGCTGTCGCCTCGGCTTCGAGCTCGGGCGGGCGGGTCAAGGCGTGGTACTTTGGGGCAAGCTGGTCGGCGGCAAGGGCATCTTTGATCAAGACATCAATCGCATCGCCGTTTTCGGCATGCACCATAATGAGCAACTTATGTTTGGCAGCCTGCTGCATCGCCCGGAAGAGCGTCGTATCATCAACTTGTAACGCACCCTTGTACGCCATAAAGAGCTTGACGCTCGTAACGCCATACTCAGCACAATGGGCCATCTCCTCAAGCAATGCCTCAGAGAGATCGGTAATCGCGACGTGAAAGCCGTAATCAATCACCGCCTTGCCCGTCGCCTTGGCCTGCCAGATATCAAGCGTTTCACGGAGCGACGCCCCTTTAGGCTGAATCGAAAAGTCAATATGCATCGTCGTACCGCCAAATGCCGCGGCCCGTTGGCCGGTGAAAAAATCATCCGACGAGACCGTCCCGCCAAAGGGCATATCCAGATGGGTATGCACATCAATGCCACCGGGGATCACATAGGCCCCTGACGCATCGATCACCTTGTCACCAGACAGGCCCTGCCCAAGTGCCACAATCTGTTCACCCTCGATCAGCACATCAGCAGGAAACGTATCGCCCGCTGTTACCACGGTTCCACCCTTGATCACAGTTGACATACCCAGCTCCTTTGCTCAGTTTCAGGATCAGACCGACTTGCTTGCCGAACCAAAGGCAGGCACAATCTGGCGACCGTAGACCTCAAGGCAGGCCTCTTCTTCGCCGCTCATCAGATAGATATTGAACTGATGGACTCCAAGTGCAGCCAATTCGTGGAGGCGGCGGCGATGTTCTTCAACCGGGCCAACAATGCAGAAGCGATCAACCACATCGTCAGTGACAAACGCGGCATTGCTCGAGCCAACTTCCGCATGCTTCTGGTAATCATAACCAGCCCGCGCACTGACATACTGGGTCAATTCGGGCGGCAACATCGCCTGGTCGTAACGGGCGAGTAGATCGACCACATGGTTCGAGACGAGGGCGGGGAACCAGCGCACCTGATCGCGCGCATAGGCCAGATCATCAGCCACCCAGACCGGCGCAGCG
The DNA here is from genome assembly GCF_004138165.1 of Candidatus Chloroploca sp. Khr17. Lineage (GTDB taxonomy): Bacteria > Chloroflexota > Chloroflexia > Chloroflexales > Chloroflexaceae > Chloroploca. The sequence continues at coordinate 86,731 of NZ_RYFF01000022.1, read as the reverse complement.
GCCATCACCTTGATCGACGCGGGATCGCGTCCTGCGGCGCGTGCGCCCTCGTGGAGAAAACCGAGGCACCATTTGATCAACGCAGGATCGGCAAACTGCAGGATCACCCCATCGGCAATGCGCCCGGTCAGATGCAACGCTTTTGGCCCATAGGCTGCGATCCAGATCGGCATTGTGGGTTCGGGATGGCAGTTCTCGGCACAGGCGGGGCCACAGCTATCCTGGCAAGCCCAGGGCAACTGCACCGTCTGTTCTTCGTGGCTCACCGGGCGTCCGGTGGCGAGCGCACGGATCTTGAGGGCTGCGACTTCGAGGTCGGCCAGCGTCGTCGGTTTTTTGCCCAAGACACGCCGCGAGCTATCACCGCGCCCAATGCCAAGATCCATGCGCCCACCCGAGATCAGATTCAGGGTTGCCAGGCTACTAGCGGTCACGGTAAGATCCCGCACCGCCGGATTGGTCACACAGGTGCCGAGGCGCATATGTTGGGTATGATGCGCCATCAACGTCAACAATGGATATGGGTCTTGCCAGAGCACATGCGAGTCAAAGACCCAGGCGTACCGAAACCCTACCTCTTCAGCCTGTTTTGTCAACGCCACACTGCGAGTTGGTGGCATGTCCAGCTTGAGTGTGATGGCAAATTCCATAATTTTCTCGACTTGCTTTGTTGTTGCACTCTAATACTAAAAATCCTTGTGCTGGTGAAAACGACCGGCCAGGCTGGTCGTTTTCACCAGCGCAAGCTTGGGGGCCGCAGGCCCCCAACAGAGCTTATTGCGAAGCCATCTCCCAGATTTCGTGGGTATAGGCGGCGGGCTCGGCGGGCTGGGTAATGACACCGAATTCGAGCGCCGTTGCAGCAGCAAAATCAAACAGGGCAGGCTCGAGGAAGCCAACCTTGGTACTGGGATCAAGCGGGTCGCCCCAGATCAACTTGTTGACCTCATTCATCTGCCAGGTCTGCGCTTCGCGGGTCATAACCCCACCGCTATCCTGGCTGAGCACGCTATCCACGCACGAGTCAACATTGTCGCGGCAATAGGCCCATCCTTTGATCGAAGCGCGCACAAAGCGGGCCGCAATATCTTTGTTGGCCGGATCAGCCGTGAGCCAGGTTTCGCTTACAAAAATGCCATCCTCGGGCATCGCTGTGCCAAGCTCGTTGTAGTCAATGATATTCAGTTCCTCGATCGTATGACCGGCACTCAAGACCTGATAGAGCTCGTTGTAGGTCATGGCGGCGGCGGCGTCAACCTCGCGATTGAGCAGCAGGTTCATATCAAAAGGTTGCTGAACGAGCGTCAGGTCGGTATCGGGATTGAGATTGAACTTGCTCAACGTAGCGAGCAAGTTATACTCGTTGCCGCCAAACCAGACGGCGATATTGCGCCCGGCAAAATCCTCGGGCGAGGCAATGCCACTGTCGGCCCATGCCAGGTGTCGCATCCCGGCACGGGTGTAGATCTGGGCAATATTGACAAGGGGCACGCCCTGCTCGCGGGTCGCCAGCAGACTCGCCATCCAGTTGATCCCAAACTCGGCCTGCCCACTTGCGACCACCTGCTCAGACACAATATCGGGGCCACCGGGCTTGATCGTCACCTCAAGCCCCTCTTCGGTATAAAAGCCCTGGTCAAGGGCGGCATAATAGCCCGCAAACTGAGCCTGAGCCACCCACTTCAATTGGAGACGGACAGGATCAAGCTCGGCAGCGGGTTCAGGAGCGGCCTCGGTAGTTGGAGCAGCGGGTGCCGCAGGGGGAGTCTGTCCACAGGCCGCCATGATCAGGCTAGCCACGATCATCACCAACAAGAGAGCAAAACGCTTCGCAATGGGCATAACGAAAGCCTCCTTCAAGATACATTTGCACACGATAAGACCATACTACCCGACACGTGAAAACGATGAAGCTCCTTTCTCTGCTTGTGTTTGCCCAAGAAAGCTGCGTTGCACGCGAGCGTCATTGCCCAGAATGCCGATGCTTCCATGGCATAACCCACCGCTCAATCAAGACAATGACGAGATAGAAGATAAGCCCATAGAGGCAGGCGACCATGATCGCCGACCATGCTTCACGCGTGCGCAAAATCCCTGCCTGCGTCTTGATATAGACCCCAAGGGCATTCCGGGGGCCACCAAAGAATTCGGCGACCACGGCACCGATCATGCTCAGGGTCGCGCAGACTCTGAGGGCATTGAAGAGAAAGGGCAGCGCGGCTGGCATGCGTAGCTTGAGAAAGACAGCGCGTTGTGGGGCCGCATACGACCGCATCAAGAGCAACGCATCGGCGCGAGGTGAAATAAGCCCGGCGTAGACGCTGACGAGCGTCGGAAAGAAGGTCATCACCGCGATCACCCCGATCTTTGAGGCGGCGCTGACACTGCCGAGCCAGATGCCCATCAGGGGCGAGAGCGCAATAATTGGCACAGCACTTGCGGCAATGGCGAGGGGCACCAACCCATCAGCCACAAATGTCCAGCGCACACAGAAGATCGCCACTAGCACCCCCAGTGAGCACCCGATGGCACTCCCCATCAGTGCATTGCTAAACGTCACCATGCCAATGCCCAGCAAAAACCAGGGGCGTTCGAGAAAGGTCGCCATAATCTGGCTGGGGGCTGGCAAAAGATAGATCGGAATTTCAAACAACCAGACTGCGCTTTCCCAGAGCGCAATGCCCAAGACAAACATCAACACAGGCGGCCAGAGCATATGAAACCACTGGGCTGCCTGGTCGATGCTGCGTACTGCCGGGGTTGAAACCGTCGTTGCTTGCATAGGCTTACCCTGCCGTCTCAGTTGCCCGGAGGCACTCGCGCACCTCGGTGACAAGGGCAAAAAACTGGGGATCTTCGCGGGTCTCGAAGGCGCGAGGGCGGGCGAGGTTGACCTCAACCACCCGTTGGACGCGGCCAGGACGCGGTGACATCACGACCACCCGATCCGCGAGAAAGACCGCTTCAGGAATGCTATGGGTAACAAAAATGACCGTCGGGCGGGGTTCAGCCTCCCACCAGATACTGAGCAACTCGAGTTGCAAGCGCTCACGGGTAATCTCATCAAGCGCCCCAAATGGCTCGTCCATCAACAGGATCGACGGGGCAAACGAGAGGGCGCGGGCAATCGAGGCGCGTTGTTGCATACCGCCTGATAACTGATGCGGGTAGGCCTCACCAAAATCCCCAAGGCCGACCAGTTTGAGCAGTTCCATCGCCCGTTGGTGCCGTTGCTCTTTGGGGCGCCCCATAATCTCAAGCGGCAGTTCGACGTTCTTGCGGATCGTACGCCAATCGTAGAGTACCGGGGACTGGAAGACAATGCCATAGTCCCGATCACGACGAGCCTGGTCAGGGGTTTTGGCCTTGATGCGTACCGTGCCATTGCTCGGTTGCTCAAGATCGCCAATCAGACGCATCAGCGTACTCTTGCCGCAGCCACTCGGCCCGATGAGCGCGATAAACTCACCGGCGGCAATGCGCAGGGTCACATCGTGCAGGGCCGTGACAGGCCCCGCACCACCCTGATAGATCTTCGACACTCGCTCGAACTCAATAATTGGTGTATCCATAGCTTCAACGCTTCACAATCAGGCGCTCGGCGAGCGCAACGAGACCATAAAAAACCACGCCGATCAGCCCGGCGACGAGGATCGCCAGGTAGAGCGCCGGAGGACGCGAATTATAGAACTGGGCGGCATTCAGGATCATCACCCCGATGCCTTCACTGCTGCCCGAGGGCAACTCGGCGACAATGGCCCCAATAACACTTGCCGACGCAGCAATCTTGAGTGAGGCAAAAAGATAGGGGAGTGACGCGGGCAAGCGCAACTTCCAGAAGGTCTGCAGCGAAGAGGCCGCATACGAACGCATCAGATCAAGGCTCTGCGGGGAAGCCGAGCGCAAGCCACGCAGCATGCCAATCGTCACTGGGAAAAAGGTGAGGTAGGCCGCAACAAAGATCTTGGCGATCCACGGCTCGGCCCCCATCCGTCCGAGACTCACCACGACCATCGGGGCGATCGCGAGGATCGGCACCGTCTGCGAGCCAATGACATACGGCATCAAGCCGCGTTCAAGGATCGGCATGCGCATAAAGAGGAGCGCCAGACCAAAACCGAGCAGGCCACCAATGAAAAAGCCACCCATTGCGATCCGCAGGGTAGCCCAGGCATTGATCAGCATCTGTACGAGCAAGAGCGGCCCGTTGCCACCCTGTGTGCGGGTAAACATCGTCGCCACAATATCGCCGAGGTGGGGCAGGCGCTGATCAGAGATCCCAAAGAGCAGTTTGCTGCCTTCCCAGATGAGAAGCAGCGCTGTAACAATGCCAATAACCGGCAGCATCCGCCGTCCTGCCGTTACCATGACCGTCCGCACCCGCACTGAAGACGAAGGAGCAACCGAATATGCCAAGGCCAACCTCCACCTGATGGATGAGGCTTCCACACACATGCAACCCTGGGGGGGGGCCGGGTACAGCATTGTCACCAGGCCGACGGCTGGTCATTACACACACCGGGGCGCTAACGTCGCGAAGAACCGGCGGGAGGAGTATAAGCTTTTTGTTCCGGGCTGAAGTATAGTGTAGCGCCGCTAGCGCTATTTGTCAACGGAGGTGTAAAGCTGGTGGCAGCATTTGGTTGGGGGAACGTAAAAAAGCCAGCGTAGCTGGCTTTTTTACGTTCCCCCAACCAAATGCCTAATAGAGGAACATCGGCTTGCCGACGAGGTGGGTAATATGAGGTTTGTACTGGTCGGTATCGTAGAGTTCAGGCACGTCAACGCGCTTGACGCCGCGGATACTCGAGTCGACGAGCACGGTCGTGTAGACCCCATTTTGCAGTGCAACCATCACGCCATCGTGGCCTTTCTCGAGCTGCTGGATCGCCAGGTTGCCAAATGAGGCGGCCACCATACGATCAAGCGAGTCGGGAGCACCGGCACGCATCAGGTAGCCGAGTTGTTGATTGAGGATATCCACCCCGGTGATTTTGGTGAGTGCTTCACCGACGATCTGCCCGATGCCACCAAGCTTACGGTGCCCATAGGCATCTTCCTGCCCATATTCGATCACCTGCCCGCCGAGCATACTGGCACCCTCAGAAATAACGAGGACAGCGTAATTGCTTGGGTTGTTGCGCCGATCATCCATAATGAAACTGGCGACACGCTCGATATCAAAGGGCACTTCACTGATCAAGGCTCGATCAGCATCACCAAGGTAAGCCGAAATAAGGGCGGTTTCACCACTGTTGCGCCCAAAGAGTTCGACCACCGCGATACGCTCGTGGCTTCCTGCCGGGGTACGCAGGGCATTGATGAATTCGACACTGCGGGTTACTGCGGTGCTAAACCCGATACAGTAATCGGTGCCAAAAACATCGTTGTCCATCGTCTTGGGAATCGCGATGACGCGAATGCCCTCTTGATGCATCCGGGCAGCGTAACTCAGCGTATCATCACCACCAATGGGGATAAGCGTGTCAACGCCGAGATGCTCGAGAACTCGCAGCACATGGGGCGTCGCGTCAATGAGCTTCTTCTCACCTGCTGGCTCAAATTTGCCCTCGAGAAAATCGGGCATGGCCGCTGGTTTTATCTTGGCTGGATTGGTACGTGAGGTGTGGAGATGCGTGCCACCAGAACGATCAATTGTCCGAACAAGCGCTGGTGTCAGCGGTTGTACCCATTCGGAACTTCCCTCGGGATCGTCAGGGTTGTAGTTGAGCAGTCCTGCCCATCCCTTACGGATACCAACAACTTCCCATCCATTTGCCGCTGCACGGTTGACCACTGCTTTGATACACGGGTTTAGACCGGGGACGTCACCACCGCCGGTGAGGATACCGATGCGCATAGTCACTCCTTCATAGCCTTATCGTACCACTTGTCACGGATACTGCTTGATGCTCGATGCTTCGGCCGAAAGCTGCATGTAACCGTTCGATTCATTATCGTAAGCACAGAACATCCCTTTACACCATTGTAGAGATGGTTCCTAACAGGTAGATGGCTGAACTACTTGCATGTAAACGCGTCTCGTGCCGTCTATAATAATCCTTTGCGAGCGGCTGTGCGGTTAAGATTGCTTTCCGCAAGGTAGTGATTAACAAAGCTAAGATCAGTTACATGCGTATCCCTGTGGCCTACAGCCACAGGGACACGCATGCCATGTGCGGTTAGGCTACGGTGGATAGCAGACTGTACTATAATGCGGCTATGAAGTTTTTGCGTACAATCTGGTTGCTGTTGCTCGCAATGCTCTTGGCGATGGTCGCTACCGGGTGTGTTGCTCCTCCTCTATCACCTGAGATTGTGGTGGATCAAGCGCGTGAACCGTCGCCAACACCGACGCTCGTGCCTCGCCCTGCGGCGACGCCGTTGCCCACGCGTGTACCGCCGACACTGACACCGACGCCCACGCTTCCTGCGCTTTCGATCTGGGTTGCTGAAGAAGGCCCCGCGCTCGCTACGGTGCAGGCGCTCTTCGCCGATCTGGCCCAACGCGCCGACCTTGAACTCGAGGTTGTGCCGCGCCCGCCCGATGGTCTCCGTTTGAGTATTGCGACAGCGTCGGTACGCGGCGAGCCGTTGCCTGATCTGATCTGGGGACATCAAGAGGATCTTGCTGGTCTGTTGCTTGATGGTCACCTGCAGCCGGTACCCGATGCTCTGCGCTCAACCGAGGCGTTGCCGGCGGTGCTCACCACTGCAACCTATGATGGTCGGCTCTGGGGTGTTCCGGTGCTGGCGCGCAATAGCCTTTTGTTGCTCTACAATCGTGAGTTGATCGAGGCAGCGCCCTCCACCAGCGATGAGTTGATTGTCCGTGCGCGGGCGGCGCGCAATCCAATGACGGCTGGTCTGGTGATGGCCTGGACTGATCCGCACTGGGTGTTGCCCTGGTTGCATGCGTTTGGCGGCGCTCCAACCGATCCTACCGGCGCAACGATTACGCTCAATACGCCGGCGATGACGGCTACCCTGAACTTGATGCGTGAGTTGTATACCGCCGCCCCAACCAATGGCGATAGCTATGCGCGTGGGCAGCGCCTCTTTGCCCAGGAGTATGCCGCTTTCGCGATTGATGGTGACTGGGCCTTGCCCCGCTATCGTGCAGTGAGCGAGACTCTTGAACTCGGCATTGCCCCACTACCGATGGTCCCCGCAACCGGCAAGGCTCCGCTTGCGCCCCTTGGTGGCACCTATCTGATGGTTACAACCGGGCTTGATGCGTCAGGCCTGGCCGAGGTTGAAACGCTGGCGGCGCTGCTCAGCGAACCCGAGGTTCAGTTGAAGTTGGCCCGTGACCTCGGGCGCTTACCCGCACAACAGACCGTGCTTGCGCAACTTGTCAATGGCGATGATCCCGCGCTGGCCGCAGCCGCTCGGCACGCCGCCGAGGCGCCTGGCTTGCCGCCAACGCAGGCCGTCCGTTGCGCGCTCTATGGGATCAATGCCTGGATGGGGCGGCTTCTTGACGGTACGCTTGAGGTCAATCAGGCCCCGCTGAATATGCAACGCGAGGCCGAAGCGTGTCTGAGTCGCTTTTAACGACGATCTCCACTATTTTCTGGAACAAGGTTTCAGGGTGCATTACAATGTATGCTCATCGGAGTGCCGACTTATGAATATTCAATAGTCCATCGAATCTATGGTAGTGCCGACTTCAGTCGGCTTCCGGCTCAGCCGACTGAAGTCGGCACTACGAGTCGAGAGTAAAGCTGCTGAGCCGACCCTCCCAGAAGATTGCGGTGGTTCTATCTGGTCACATGTGACCGAATGTTGCGGAGGAAGCCATGCGTTGTCAAGCCTGTGGTGCCGATCTGCCCGATGATGCGGCTTTTTGTATTGAGTGTGGAACGCCAACCGAGCGACCGGGGGTCACCGGTGCGACCGTTGTGTTGCCCAAGGCCAGCGACCCCAATGTGATCACGTGTGCGGCATGTGGGGCCAACAATCCACCGTATGCGGTCTTTTGTGTGCGTTGTGGTCAGCGCCTCGGTGATCCTGCCGCCATGCCAACGCGCAGTTCGCCACCTATCATCGATCTTGAACCTGCCCGCGATCTGGCTGTGCCAGAACCACCTGCGCAGCCACGGGCACAGCCGGCCACTGATGCGATTGCCGGGGTGATCTTCTTGCTTGGCCTGGCCCTGCTCTTCTTTACCCGTCAGTTCTGGCCGGGCATTCTTGTGGTTGTTGGCCTCACCAGTTTTATCAGTGAAGCCCTGCGTGGGCGCTACTTCAATGGTATCAATAGCATCATCTGGCTTTTTGGTCTGGCTGTGCTCTTTATGATCCCGCGGATCTTTTTGCCAGGCATTCTCGTCTTGATTGCGCTGACCGTTGCCGTTGATTGGCTCCGCCGTCGTTTTGAGTCACGGTGATGTCTTCCAAAATCGCTGCTGCGCTCCCCAGCCTCCCAGAGTGGTTCGCGACGTGGCGGCCAAGCCGCCACGTCGCGAACCACTAAAGCACAATCTTTTCCAGCTCAAGCGGCGTTCCACCTGGTTGCAACCAGGCAAGAAATTCCTGATTGCCGGCGGGTCCAGTGATCGGCGAGCGGGTCAGACCGCACGCGGTGAGCCCGCGTTCGTTGGCCACGCCGAGTACTTGGCGAATAACACTGCGGTGGATCGCCGGATCGCGCACCACGCCGCCTTTGCCAACCTGGGCGGGGCCAGCTTCAAATTGGGGCTTGATCAATACCACCACCCAGGCACTCGGCGTAAGCAAGCGCTGGATCGCAGGCAAAACCAGCTTGAGCGAGATGAAGGCAAGGTCAACCACCGCACACTCGGCCAGAGGCGCTCGGATCGAAGTGTCGCCCCCAGGCGCAGGGGGCAGCGCCTCCAGATAACGGATATTCGTCCGCTCCAACGGCACCACCCGCGCATCAGCACGGAGCCGGTACTCAAGGATGCCATAGCCAACGTCAACCGCATAGACAAGACGCGCCCCGCGTTGCAGCAAGACATCGGTGAAACCGCCTGTCGAAGCACCGGCATCCAGGGCGGTCAGGCCAGTCGGGTCAAGCCCGAACTGATCGAGCGCATGCGCCAGTTTGTAGCCGCCACGACTCGCGTAGGGCAGCGCAGCGACGACCTCAACGGCGCAACGCGCATCAACCTGCATCCCAGGCTTGCTGGCGGGTTGCCCATCAACCTTGACACTCCCGGCCATCACGAGCGCCTGCGCCTTGCTACGGCTCTCGACCAGGCCACGCTCGACCATCAGCGCATCAAGACGAAGCTTCATTGGCCGTTACGTCCAGCGGTCCTGGAGCACCTCGAGCCGGGCGATTTCGGCTTCGAGCTCACTCACCATCGTGCGCAACCAGTGTGGCGGCTCATTGTGTGGATCGTGCAACTTGAAGCGCAAGCGGCGCAACTCGGTGCGCCGCTGGTGCAATTCGCCAACAACCGCCTCGCCAACGGCACGCTCGTGCTGCTCGGATGATGGTTCAGGCACGTGCGCAAGATGCGCCGTCACCAGTGCCGTCACCAGATCATCAAGGGTACGTCCTTCACGTTGAAGCAGGGCAAGCAAGCGCTCACGTTCTGTGGATTCAAGGTAGATGCGCGTAGGAATAGTAAACCGACCTTGCATAGGCCCCTCGCTTTAGTTGCGCAATTTTGCCTCAAGATAGCCCTGCAATGCGCTGATCGCGACCCGTTCCTGGGCCATCGTATCGCGATCACGTACAGTAACCGTTCCGGTCAGCGAACCATCTTTACCTTCACCGATGGTATCAAAATCAACCGTGACGCAGAACGGTGTTCCGATCTCGTCCTGACGCCGATAGAGCTTGCCAATCGCTCCGGTATCATCATACACCGTACGCATATTATTTTCTAGTTGAAGTTGGCGACGAATCTGCCGTGCGGTCGTAACGATCTTTTCGTGGTTCCGTTTCAGGGGAAAGACCGCCACTTTCACCGGGGCGAGCCGCGGGCGCAGATGGAGCACGGTGCGATAGTGTTCATCAAGCAGCGGCTGAGCCTGGCCGCGCAGCTTTTTGCCAAGATCAATGAGATCGGCCCCGGGCATTGCCAGCAGCGTCTCGACGGCGGGCAGGCGTTCAGGGAGGGCGGCGGCGATCGCATGGCCCTGTTCGAGCAGATCATCGCGTTGCTGCGGGCTCATCTTCTCATTGCGCCCGACCGACTTCAGGAAAGCCGCCAGCGCCTCACCAACCGCCGTCACGCGCTCGGGCGCGGGAGGCTTCGTCATCTCCTCAGCATACGCTTCACAGAGCACCGCCAGCAACCCACGGCCAACCCCAGCCGACGGCTCGATCACATAGGGCACCAGGTGCGTCTTGCGCTCGGCATCATAGTAGGTCAGACGCGCCGTACTATCGTGATTCGCATTCACACGGGCCGTCAGATTGAGTTGCGCTTGGTCTTTACTATGCGAACCGAGATCATAATCGGTACGATTCGCGATGCCCTCGATCTCTTGCACGCCAATGGAGGGATAATCGTACATCAAATCATAGGTGCGTTTCGAATAGTGGGCCAACTCATCAGCCGGCACATCATAGATCGTAATGCGCTCGCGGGGCACCCCAACCGAGGCCCACCAGTCGAGGCGTGCCTGGAGCCAGTGCTCGTGCCAGGCTTCATCGGTACCCGGCAACACAAAAAACTCAATCTCCATCTGGTCAAACTCGCGCACCCGGAAGAGGAAATTGCGCGGATTGATCTCATTGCGAAACGCCTTACCGACCTGCGCAATGCCAAAGGGCAACTTGCGGCTCGTCGTCGTCAACACATTCGCAAAATTGGCAAAAATACCCTGGGCGGTCTCGGGGCGCAGATAGGCAAATGCCTCATCATCGGCGACCGGCCCGATGGCCGTCTTGAACATCATATTGAAATCGCGTGGCTCGGTAAAGCGGCCCTCGCAAGTTCCAGGGCGCTGATCAGGATGCAACAGACAGCGCGCATCGGCAAGCTTATCGGCACGAAAGCGCCCCTTGCAGACCAGACAATCAACCAGGGGATCATTGAAGGTCTGCTCGTGGCCGGAATACTTCCAGACCAACCGATTCATCAGAATCGCCGCATCGAGCCCCTCCATATCATCGCGGGCATAGACATTGGTGCGCCACCAATCAGCGATCAAATTATTCTTGAGTTCAACCCCCAACGGGCCAAAATCGTAAGTTCCCTGAAGACCGCCATAGATCTCGCTTCCCGGAAAAATAAAACCCCGGCGCTTACAGAGCGAGACGATCTGATCCATCGAAAGAGCAGGCATAAACTAATCCTCATCCTGAACGGCATCTGCCTTAACGTTGGGCTGCGGGATAGACCGCGTTGAGTTGAGTTGAGCAAACGTCGGCAACAACGAAGCTTGCTCGCTCTGCATGGTTGCATAGATCTGGGTTGTCGCAAGTGACGCATGGCCCAGGCGCTCTTGCACTTCACGCAGATCGGCCCCATTGGCGAGCATATGGCTGGCAAACGAATGGCGCAGCGTATGCGGCGTCAGATCATAGAGCCCAATTTCTTCGGCATAGCCCTTGAGGATCAGCCAGAAGCCCTGACGGGTCAGCCGCTTGCCACGGTGATTCACAAAGAGCGCCGTGGCCCGCACACCGTCTGACCGCGTTAACTGTGAACGCGCATTATCGAGGTACTCCTCGATCGCAATAAAGGCCGTATCGTTGAGCGGCAAGACCCGTTCGCGCCCGCCGCGGCCCGCACAGCGTACGGTGCGCGCTTCAAGCGACAGATCATCGAGCTCAAGCGCCACCAGTTCGCCCACGCGCATCCCAGTCGCATAGAGCAACTCAAGCATTGCTTTATCGCGCAACCCCTCAGGCGATGACGAGCGCAGGGGCAACTCGAGCAGTTCATCAACCTGGAACAACGTGAGCGATTTTGGCGTATACCGATCAACCTTTGGTGAGTCAATTGCCGTTGAGGGATCAACCTCGATCACGTGCTGACTCACGAGATACGCAAAAAACGCTTTCACTGCTGCGGTACGTCGGGCAACTGTACTATTGGCATACCGACGCTCACGCAAAAAGATCGAAAAACCCATCACATGATCAGGGGTAACGTCAGTCCAGGCCCTCACGTCTTGTTCCTGCACATATGCGACAAGTTGATCGAGATCAATGCGATAGGCCGAAATAGTATTTGGAGCTTTGCCTCGCTCAGTCGCCAGATACGCGAGAAATTGATCAATCAACGCTTGCATACATCTTGTTTCCGCTGGTCAGATTTGCTACAAAGCCATACAGGACATGCGTGGTGTTCTTTGAGGAGGCGGGTAGAGCGTATGGTAACGCAAAGGCTATGGGGTGTCAACCGCCGGGTGTGGTATACTGCCAGAGTCTTAAGCCCTCTATCATTGATGGTATTATGCAAACAATGCTTGTGTTCAATCCGACGGCTGGCCAGGCTGAAACGCTCGAGCGCGAACTGGAAGTTGCAGCGAGTGTCTGGCGTGAGCAAGGCTGGCGGGTCGTGCTTGAACCAACTCGTGCGGCCGGGGATGGGCGCCGTCTGGCACGTTTGGCTGCGGAACAGGGCTATCATCTGGTTATCGCCGCCGGTGGTGATGGTACCATCAACGAGGTGATCAATGGGCTCGTTGGTTCGCAGACGGCCCTGGCAACGTTGCCGCTCGGTACGATGAATGTCTGGGCACGTGAGCTCGGGTTGCCGTTGCAACCCCGGGCGGCCGCAACGGCCCTGTTGAGTTGGAAGCCCCGCCCGATTGACCTCGGACGTGCCGGTGAACACTATTTTCTGTTGATGGCCGGGATTGGCTTTGATGCCGCGATTACTGCGGGCGTCAAGCCCGCTGAGAAACGTCGCTTTGGCGCATTTGCCTATGTGGTGCGTGGCATCGAAGAGGCTTTTCGTATCCGGGGTGCGCGCACCCGCATCACACTTGATGGCCGACCGTTCCGGGGGCGCGTGCTGATGATCGTTATTGGCAATTCACAACTCTATGGCGGCCTGGTCAAAATTACCCATCGGGCTAGTATTGACGATGGTCTGCTTGATGTCTGTGTGATTAAAGGCTACAATGGCCTGAGCGCCCTCCGTCGTCTGGGGGCGATTCTGTTGCGTAGCTATAGCCAGGATCCTGATATTGCCTATTACCGTGCCCGTACGATTGAGGTGACCTCGCGCCCGCGGATGCCGGTACAGGTTGATGGCGATCCCATCGGGATGACCCCGATGACCTTTGAAGTTGTTCCTGGCGCACTCCAGGCTCTCTTGCCGCCCAATTTGCCCGAGGATCTGGCTGCGCCCCTGACGAATCGTGAGGCCCGTCGGCTGTTGCCCTGGATTATCAGTTGGTTTGTGCGACGGTAGGGTTGCGTCTATGCGACGATACAGTTTCTTCCTGCTGCTTATCTTGGCCCTGCTCTTGACCGCTTGTGGCGATAATGCGCAACCATCAGAGCCAGCCGGATCCGACCGCGAGGCGTCTGGGAGCGTGGTGCGCGGCGAGACCTTGCCGGGGCGGTTGCTCTTTGTGCGTGAGGGGGTCATCTGGCAATGGAAGGGCAACGAGGCTCAGCCCCTCTTCGGGTCAGGCGAGGCTGTGCATCCGGCCTGGTCCCCCAACGGTGATCGCATCGCTTATGTTGTTCGCCACAACAGCTTTAGCGATCTCCTGCTGATCGATGCCGAAGGCGGCCCCCTCGCTCAATTAACCGAATTTGGCACCACCGAGCCACCCAACAGCCTCAGGCGTGTCTATGCAAGCCGGTGGGTCTGGTATCCTGCCTGGCACCCCAATGGCATGCAAATCGTCGTGGCAGCCCAAGCCGCCCCACCCGTGGGTGACCCGCCCGCCGACTATAATCTGAGTCTCGCGTTGCTTGCGGCTAGCCCCGGGCCAATCACCAGCCTCTATGCCGATAGCAATGCCCATGTTGGACGCAGTGCCTTTAGCCCTGATGGGGCGGTGCTCGTCTTTACCCGGGCGGGCCTCGGGCCGCAGGGGGCGCAGCAACTCTATCGGCTTGATCTCGTCACCCGCGAAGTCCGTGTCGTGCCAGGGGCACCGGTGCCGAGCTATGATCCTGCCTTTTCCCCTGATGGTTTCTGGCTCGCCTTTAGTGCCCGTGATGGTGGTGGCACCGATCTCTTTGGTTTGCCCTCGGGCGGGGTTGGGGTGCCCCAACGCCTCACCAGTCTTGGCACCGCCCGTAGCCCTGCTTTTGCCCCCGATGTGACACAACTCGCCTTTCTTGCTATTGCCCCCGGCGAAACAGGCTTTGACCTCTGGGTCACTGATCTCAGTCTCTCGGAACTGGGGACGCTCGTCGCCAGCGAGCCTCGTCGCCTCACGACAGGGATGCAGCTTGATGTTGACTCAGGCGTTGCCTGGGCACCATAAGTGAGACCTCACAGGTCTTGAAGACCTGTGAGGTCTGACGCTGAACACCCTTCGCGCCTTTGCGTCTTTGCGTCAAAGCAGAGGAAAAATCCCTGCTTCGGTGACGATGAGGTCAAGTGGAATATCGTGGGTTTCACGGGGTACATGCGCCACCTGCTGGCAGGCAAAAGCAATGCCGATATGCAAACCAGGACTCATCGCCAGCAGGCGATCATAGTACCCTTTGCCATAGCCAAGACGGTAACCCTCTGCATCAAAGGCAAGCAATGGCACGAGGGTGATCTGCCATGTCCCGGGCTCGGCAAGTTCCCGCATGGTCGGGTATGGTGTCCCAAAGCGCCCAGTGACAAAAGCCGCTGGATCGAGGCTGCTGATCCAACTGTTGGTCAGGGTGCCATCAGGCTCAACAACGGGGATCGCAACTCGTTTGCCCTGGGCCAGCGCCTGCCGCAACAGCGGGCGCAGGTCAGGTTCGCTCTGCATCGGGAGAAAGGTATGCAGGGTGGCGGCATTGTGATATGCCGGGAGGCTTTCCAGGTGCGCACAAAGCGCCTGCGTATGCGCCTCACGCCCGGCCAACTCATCGCGACGCTGGCGCATCACGCGGCGAAGTTGTTGTTTCTGCACCGAAATGCCTGTGTACATGGTTTACACATCATCTCTTGACGTTGTCACATTCCGCTTCTATACTTACTTGCACTTGCAACTATTGCACATGAGAGGGTTACTTATGGCCCCACTGAGCCTTGCGTCGCTGGCCTTGCAGCAGCATCGCCTCATCCACGATATCTATGTTCTCCTTGACGACGGCGACCGGCGAATTCTCGCCATAACCCGGCTTACCCCACTCGAATTTGCGGTTCTGCAACGGCTTGATCTAGAACAGGGTCGACGTCTAACAGATATTGGCGCTGAGTTGCTGTGTGTCAAGAGCACGATTACGCGTCTGGTTGATCGCCTAGAGGCAAGTGGCCTCGTTCAGCGCACGCCTGACCCTGACGACCGCCGTGCCCAGCGGCTTCTTTTGACTAGTGAAGGGTATGCACTGTGTGCAAAGGCCTCGGCATTACATAATGCAGCGGTCGAGCGGCGGATGGGGTTGCTAGAGCCGGCGGAACAAGAGGTGCTCGCGTCGTTGCTCGAAAAGCTCCGAACGAGCTTGCATCGTGATCTGAGCGACAACGCCTAGCAATGATTGACGATCACAGCTTGCCAATGCGATCAAGGGCGGCGTTCCACGCCTTCATACGATCGGGATTGCCGCCGACATCAGGATGATGGAGGCGCGCCATCGCTTTGCGGATAGCATTCACTTCATCTTCCGTGATTTGACCGGCCAGCGCGGTAATATCAATCACTGGTTTGCCGTAATCGGCCTCATGCGCTACCCCCGAAGCCAGGCGCTGAGCACGTGCCCGCCAGAGGTCGCGTTCGTTGGTGAGGGTCGTATTTTCACGCATCGTCTCGGTCAAGGTCGCTACCATCTTGGCATGGGCGCGTTGCGCTTCACCAAACGCCGCAATAGCTTTGTCGAGTTGACGGCGTAACCCGCGCACGGCCTGTTGCGCTTCGGCAAGCTCACGGCGCAACAAATCATATTCGCGCTGGGTAAACCCCTCAAGCGTCGGAGATAGATCCTCTGGCTGTAACACGCGTATCCTCCTGATGGTTGCTCGCGGCGTATCTTAACAGTATAGCGCGTTCAGAGGTATTACGCTAGCAGATCACCGCGTAGGTATCTGTGCTATAATTTAGAGAATTTCTTTCGTTCAAATTAGGCAATGGGCTCATGAGCGACCTGATTAGCATCAAAGGTGGGCGCGACGGGTTACGGATGCGCTTCGATGATACTGCTGATTGGCCTGCTCTGCTGGTTCAGCTTGAACAGCAGTTGACGCAGAACCAGGCTTTTTTCAATGGCGCACGCCTGACTCTCGAACTTGGTGAACGATCCCTTGATGAGATCCAGTTGAGTGAATTGTTGAACCTGTTGCAACATCATGGTGTCGTTGCCGATGCGCTCAGTGCCAATGCACGTGAAGCACGCAATGCTGCGCGTGCCGTTGGGATCACGGCCCGTCCCTTGCCTCGCTATGCCGATCCGCCCCCGGGTACCCCTTCCCTTGCCCCTGAAAGCGAAGCCTTGCTGCTGACACGGACGGTGCGCTCGGGGCAGGTGCTTCGTCATAGTGGGCATATTACGCTGATTGGCGATCTCAATCCCGGCGGTGAATTGATTGCCGGGGGCAGCGTTATCGTCTGGGGGCGGTTGCGTGGTTTTGTTCACGCTGGGGCCCTCGGCAATGCCGAGGTAGTCATCTGCGCCCTCGAGTTGTCACCAACTCAGTTGCGCATCGCCGATCAGATCGCAACAACCCCTCCGCGGAGCAATGGGCCGCATGTGCCCGAGGTTGCACGGATTGAGCAGCATCAGATTGTCGTTGAGTCGTGGGAAAACTATAAGCGGTAATGGGTCAGGTTGAAGGAGGTGGCTTTCCCGCTGACTTCTTTGATCTGGCTCGGAGCGAGTGGAGTGTCTATGGCGCGCGTTATTACCATCACCTCGGGCAAAGGCGGTGTCGGCAAGACAACAACAACGGCGAATCTCGGTACAGCGCTGGCTATGCGAGGCGCACGCGTGGCTGTGATGGATGCTGATATCGGGTTGCGGAATCTTGATGTGGTGATGGGCCTCGAAAATCGTATTGTCTATGATCTGGTTGATGTGGTCGAAGGTCGCGCACGCCTCCGCCAAGCCCTCATTAAAGATAAACGCTTACCTGAACTCTGCCTGCTTCCCGCAGCCCAGACACGCGATAAAGATGCCGTAAGCCCTGAGCAGATGGTCTATTTGACTAATCAGTTGCGTACCGAGTTTGATTTTATCTTGATTGATAGCCCCGCTGGTATCGAAGGCGGTTTTCGTAATGCGATCGTTGGGGCTGATGAGGTGATTATTGTTACCACGCCCGAGGTGTCGGCCGTCCGTGATGCCGATCGCATTGTTGGGCTCGTCGAGGCGGCTGAAAAGGGGACGCCGAGTCTGATTGTGAATCGGATTAAGCCGCGCCTCGTTAATCGTGGTGAGATGCTGTCGGTTGAGGATGTGATTGAGTTGCTCGCGATCAATCTGCTTGGCATTGTGCCCGATGATGAGGCTATTGTGACCTCGACGAACCGCGGCGAGGCCGCTGTCTATGACCAGCATTCGCTGGCTGGTCGGGCGTTTCTGAATATTGCTCGCCGCCTCAATGGGGAAGAAGTGCCGTTCCTGCCCCTCCAGGATCAGCCTGGTGTGCTTGAACGCTTTTTTGGAATCTTTGGACGCCGCCGTACGTAGCGAAAGGACCCTGCTGTGGGCTTTTTAGGCAATCTCTTTGGGGGAGGGCGCCGCGATCGCAGCGCCAGTGTTGCCAAGCAGCGTCTGATGATGGTGCTGGTAGACGATCGCTATAAGCTGACCCCCGATATGCTTGAACAGATGAAAATTGAAATGGCTGAAGTGCTTTCACGCTATTTGCCCCATGTTGACTCTGATCAGATTGAAGTTACCTTGCTTCGCGGGGAGGCAAATGATCATTTGAAAGCCGAAATTCCACTGAAACGTGGCCGAGATGAGTGATACCCATGCTGCAAGCTTCGTTTGACGCCGAGGCTCGAACCCTCTATGTCTATTTTACGCTCCTTCAAGAAGGTCAGGCCGTGGCGGTGCTCGAGTATCCTGCTGCGCTCTTGCTTGATGCCCAAGGCCGTCTGGTCGCCCTGCAAGTAGAACTTGATGACGAGGTGACCCTCGCTCAGCTTGATCTGGTGCTCGATGGTGATTACGACTCTTTGAATACGAGCTCGGGCGTGCTGCTGATCACGCTCGCTCAGTCCGTTCCTGTTGAACGGGTGCCTCTCGTCGAGACGGCGATCCTCGATCTTGATGCCGATGAGACGATCCTCGGGATCGAGCTTGTGCTCCCGCCTCCACTCGCAACACCTGAAACCCTCGCTGCGCTCGCACCAATCCTGGTTCTTCTTGATGAACCAGAGTCCGCTCTTGGTGATGGGCCAGTTGTCTTTAGCCAACCCGAGGTTGCGCCGGCTGACCTCGATGCGGTTGGCCCTGGCGAGGCTGCTTCGGCTGACCTCGATGCAGCTGCTCCCGCCAGGGTTGCTCCGGTTGATCCCGACGCAGACGTCTTCCCCACGCTCACACCCGCACCTGCGCTTGACGCCGACGCTGATGTCCCTTCAAGCGCTGCTCAACCTGCGCCCCCACATGCAGCGACCCTTGCCTCGGCTGCGCCGGGATCACCTGAGCCATTGCCCAACCTCCCTGCCGATTTTCGTTCGGGGTTTGTCGCGTTGGTTGGCAAACCAAATGTCGGCAAGAGTACCTTGCTCAATGCGTTGCTTGGTCAAAAGGTGGCGATTGTCTCACCCCAACCTCAGACAACCCGGGTGCCGCTGCGTGGCATCCTCAATCGTCCCCATGCTCAGATCATCTTTGTTGACACCCCCGGTATTCACAAGCCGAATCACGCCCTCGGGCGCATGATGGTCGAGATGGCTGAACGGACGCTCCCCAACGCGGATGTGATCGGTTTTATGGTTGATATCAGCCAGCCTCCATCGCAACTCGACCGCCAGATTGCGGCCCAGGTGCAACGGGTACGCGGCCACGCGGTGCTGATCCTCAATAAGGTTGATCTCCCACCACGCACGATCGGTGAGTCATATCTCGAAGCGTACCGGGCGCTTGGCGCGTGGGAATTGGAACTGGCTATCTCGGCCCAACGAGGATTGGGTCTCGATGCCTTGATCGAGGCGTTCGAACTGCGTTTGCCCCTTGGCCCGCCGCTCTACCCTGACGATCAGGTGACTGACCAGCACGAACAGCAACTCGCCGCCGAGTTTGTGCGCGAAAAGGTGCTCTACCATACGCAACAGGAAGTTCCCCATGCCGTCGCCGTTGAGGTTGACGAATGGGAACCCCGCGACAATGGCACCTACATCCGCATGACGATCAATGTGGAGCGCGAAGGCCAGAAAGCGATTGTCATCGGCGGGGGTGGCGCGATGCTCAAAAAGATCGGTACCGCGGCACGCTACGAAATAGAGCGCATGCTTGGGCACCAGGTCTTCCTCGATCTCTGGGTCAAAGTTCGCCCCAACTGGCGTGACGATGCCAACGCGCTCAACTGGCTTGGGTATCGCAAAAAAGATTGGAAATAGGGGTAACCTGAGCAGTACGGGGCCTACAGCCCACGTACTGCTCAGGAAGGCGTATCGGGCGCAGGCCCGTGCAACAAATTTGCCCTGCACAACGTCAATCTCATAGCTTCGGTTTGCCTGAAGCGAATGGGCCTGCTACGCTGTGGGTATGGTTGCCCTCATTACCCTGCCAGTCTGGAGCGCTATGGACGACGTGACGCACATCCTCTGTCCTATGTGTCATCAGCAAAACTTGCGCCGCGCACGCTTTTGCCAACACTGCGGGCATGACGTGATGCTCAATAACGACCGCCCGAGCGATCCCCGTCGGTATGTCATTACGCGGGTGATCAAGCAGGGTGGGCAGGGGGCGATCTATGAAGGCCTTGACGAGCAAGGCAAGGTCTATGCGATCAAGGAGATGCATGATCGTTTTACCAACGCCAATGAGCGGCAGGAGGCGATCCAGCGGTTCAATGACGAGGCCGAGATATTGCAACGGCTCAATCACCCGCGCATCCCACGGGTCTATAGCCATTTTCGCGATGAGGGCCGCCACTATCTGACGATGGATTTTGTGCGTGGCGACGATCTCGAGGAACTGGTGCAGCGGACAGGCCCTTTTGCTGAGCAGCGTGTGCTGGTATGGGCTGATCAGATCTGCGATGTGCTGGAACATCTGCATGGTAAGGGGCTGATCTACCGTGATATGAAGCCCTCGAATGTGATGGTTGAGCACGAGCACGATGGGATCAAGGTGGTTGACTTTGGCATTACCAAGCTTTTCAAGCCAACCGAACGGGGGACACAGATTGGCACCCCGGGCTATGCGCCCCCCGAACAGTATCAAGGTCTGGCAACACCTCAATCTGATATCTACGCCATGGCTGCCACCCTGCACCATCTGCTGACGGGCCGTGATCCAACCGATCAACTGCCGTTTAGCTACCCGGCAGCGCGGAACCTTGTGCCAACCATTTCCCAACGGACAAGTGATGCGCTGCAGCAGGCCTTGCAGAAGGTGCCTCAGGATCGTTTTGCAACTGTTCAGGCCTTTCGCCGAGCGCTTATGCCACAGGCAGCCCCCCAACGACCGCAGGTGCGCGTGGCCCCCCCAACCGTCCGCATCCCTCAGGCTGCTGCGGCACAAGTTGCTGCGCCACCGGCGGTGACCCCCGGCAAGGTTGTTCCCTCACCGGCGGTGGCTCCCGGCAAGATTGCATCCCCACCGGCACCACAACCTGTTGTGCCTCAGGCACCAGCGGCGCAACCAAAGCGCAAACGACGCGGGTGTGTGTCACGACTCGCCGGATTCATCCGCATGCTCATCAACCTCTTCTTTATTGCGCTCATTGCCCTGAGCATCTATGTTGGGGTGCAGCGACCTGCCTGGGCCGAGCCGTATGTGGCCCCGCTGATCGAATTGATCGAAGGCCAGGATGGCAGCATGGCCGAACCGGTACTCGGTAGTTGACCCGGATTGACGCAAAGGCGCAAAGGTTTGAAGCATCGCTACACGTAGCTTTGCGTCTTCGCGCCTTTGCGTCAAAAAAACCTCTTTTTTGAAAAGTTTTGTCCCTAAGGTGCCCGTTGCGAGCGCCGCAGCAGTGATAACTGATGGGCCGTCAAGGCCGAGACGCCCTCATAGGGGGTGCCATTGGGAGCATCTTTTTCAGGGCAACTGATCTGCACCTGATTGCGCCCACCGCTCTTCGCACGATAGAGCGCACGATCAGCGCGCTCGAGCAACTGGTCAATGCTTGCGGGGTGATCAGGTTTGAGGATCGCAACGCCGATGCTGGCCGTAATATGCATTGTTTGATCGCCACTTTTAATTGGTTGTGCGGCGATCTGTTCACGCATGGTTTCCAGCAACGCATAGATATTTGTCACATCTTCGTCCTCAACCAGCACTGCAAACTCCTCACCCCCAATCCGCCCAAGGAGGGCCTCGGGGGGCAATTGATCACGGCATTGCACCGCAATATGGCGTAGGGTCTCGTCGCCCATGCGATGCCCATAGGTATCATTGACCTGTTTGAAGTGGTCGAGATCGATCAACGCAATCACGAGCGAACGACCCTCGACGAGTGCATTGGCGAGGATCTTCTCGGCCAGTTCGAAAAAGCGTCCGCGATTATTGATCTCAGTCAATGGATCGAGCAACAACTGGGTATAGAGCCGAGTATTGAGCAGGCTGACGGTCGCCTGTTGAGCAAAGAGCATCAGCAGACGCTCGTCGTCGCCGTCAAAATCGCGTTCGCGCAGATTGCTGCTCACGCCGAGAACTCCAACAAGTTGTTCACCTTGCAGCAACGGAACCGCGAGGCTCATCTTCATCTCACTGTTCAACATCCCGGGAAGCGCTTCGGCCCAATCTTGATTCGCCCGCAGGATCAGGCTCCGCCGGGTACAGGCCACATAGCCCAGGGGCGTCTCGTTGAACGCGAGATGGCGGCCATAGCGTTGCGGATCGGGAGGATACGAAGCAGCGACCATAAGATTATCAGCGGCCTCATCGTAGATCAGCAAGTCGGCCAGTTCCACCTTGAGCAACGTCGCCACGCGGCTCACAATCGCCTGGAGCAAACGATCCGTCGTATGCTCGGTGGCAATTTCGGCAAAGGTCGCACTGAGGGCTTCGAGGGTACGTACCCGTTCGTGGGCAAGAGCCGTACTGATTCGCATGGCCTGTTCACTCTGATGGCGAGCAGTAATATTGTGCAAGACGACAATCTGGCCTACCTTGCGACGTCGACGATCAGTGAGGGGGGTACGAACTGCTTCATAGATCTCACCGGGCCTTGTTGCCAGATGGATCTCGGCATGTTCCTCACTCTGCGCATAACAAAAATCAGCGAGGGCCGGCCACTGCGTCAGGGCCGTATTGGTAAACCAGCCGAGGCGCTGGTAGAGCACTGGATCGAGCACGTTGGTTGCCGCCTGGTTGAAATCGGTGAGGCGACCTTCGTGGTCAATCACGAGTGCAGGATCACGCAGATGCTCAAAAAGCGTATTGCGGGCAATGGGACTTAGCTTCAAGAGACTCAAACGAGCGATGCCAATGGTGACCAGTATGCCGGTGGCGGTAAAGGCTACTGGCGAGAGATCCAGATGCGCAAATGGTCTAAACCCGAGCAAATAGAGGAAATTGAGCCCCAGGGGAATGACTGCTGCCAGGATCAAGATCGTCGTCTGACCACGATAAGGCCGGGGTGTCTGATGCCAAAAGCGTACCAGAATAAGCGTCCCCAGCACCATCGCAAGATAACTATAGACCACATTGAACCAATACCAGGGGCCTCGTTCCAGCGCAAGCAACGGAAAAGCGTCACTGGTATCAAGTGCGATCGACGTATAGTAAAAATAGTGGAGCTCATTGGTAAGATTGAGGATGATCGTCAGGGCAGGCACAATGAAGAGCAAAGCCACGCGCCAATCATCAAGCCAATCGCTTCCCCCGGTATAACGGATGGTAAAGAGCAACCAGAAGACCGGAGCCGTCGCGATGCCAAAATACTCTATGCTAAGCCAGAAGCGCATCGTTCTAAAATCACTACTCGCCAACTCAAGGCCATAAGCCAGCGACCAGATGGTAATGGACACCATCATCAAGGTAAAAAGGAGGCCGCTTGGAATCGATGCTCGCCGCTGCCAGATATAGCCAGCCAGCGACCCTGAGATGATCGCCGAGATAATCAGGATGAGTGCGTAGGGATTGAAAGTCATGCAAGCTCTCTATCACGGGATGGCTATCTGGTTGGCTTGATGAGAGGCCACAAGTAGGTGGTGCCACCAGCAGTTCTTATTATACTGGATGCCTATTACCAGAATGATTGCGAAGATCTTACAGAAACCCTCTTTCTTTGCTGGTGCCGTATGCTTGCCATGTTGAGCGCAGCGAAGCATCTTCCCTCATAGCCTTGCTACCGTCATCCTCATTTGCTTACCGAAAGAGGGGCCCCGCAGGTGCCCCTCTTTCGGTAAGCAAATGTATACGATAAATTGTGATTACTTCTCACTTCAACCTATAGACATATAAGCACGAGACTTGTATAATGGGCACGCACCCGCTACTCGTCTCAGCGTTTCCCCCCGATGGGCGCTTGAGCCCGGAGCTATCTACGCACGATACTGTCCGGCATCTGGGCCGGCCCATGACGTTTGCTCGTTCGGATAGCTTCCTAGAAAGTGCGAACGATGCCCTACCGCATTACTCGTCATGGCGATGATCTCGTCTGGGTCACTCTTGAAGGACACCTGAGTCGTGATCACGCCGAGAATTATTATGCCGAGATGTGGTCCCTGCTCGAAGCCTGCCCGATGCCGACTGATCTTCTTGTTGACGGACGTTACATTGCCGGGGCGTCACCCGGAGCGCGCCGACGAACGGAAGAGATCGCTCATCACCCTCATTTAGGCCACCTGGCCTTTGTCGTCAACACGCATCATCTCTTGATCTTTGCTCCCCTCGTGAAACTCGTCAGCGGGATTGGCCTCTTTGGCGACGAATACGAAGCGATGCAGTATTTGCGTGGCAATCGAGGCACCCCGCCCCACACAATGCACCGGGATCTCCCGGTCTTCCAGGAAGTTGCCCGTCCTTCCCCGGCCCCGATGATCATGCCCGAACCCGAATCCCTTGGCCCACCGCCGACCTCGGTGGCGCGTGCCGTTGCTGCCGAGATGCACTCGCCCTCGCGCATCATCACTGCTCGCCTTGATCCACCGCCCCCGCTCACACCGCGGACAATCACAAACCGCCAAAGCAACGAGAATGGCGGTCGGCCCTCGTATATACGCCCCTTACCGCCGCCGCCAGCGCCACGCATCGGGCGCAACTGGGATGAAGAAGATATGGACTAGTAAAGAAGGGGCCTATGGCCCCTTCTTTACCGGTTCTATTGCAATGTCATCGGGGTCAGCGAGGGGGAGTTGTTCAGGCTCACTGGCACGCTGGGTACGAGCCACGGCTGCAATAAACTCGCGAAAGAGCGGATGGGGGCGATTGGGGCGCGAGAGAAATTCGGGATGAAACTGACTGGCGACATACCAGGGGTGGTCGCGGAGTTCAATGATCTCGACGAGGCGACCATCGGGTGAAAGGCCACTGATCACAAACCCGGCCTCTTCGAGGAGCGTGCGATAGGCATTGTTAAACTCGAAGCGGTGGCGATGCCGTTCATTGATCTGGTCAACGCCATACGCTGCATACGCCCGAGTGTCTGGGGTCAACACACACGGATAGATGCCGAGGCGCATCGTCCCCCCCTTATTCGTAACCTCGCGCTGATCGTGCATCAAATCAATGACTGGATGCGGTGTATCAGGCATAAACTCGGTACTGTTGACCTCAGTGCTCCCGAGCACATAGCGAGCAAAGCTAATGGTTGCGCACTGCATCCCGAGGCACAGCCCGAGGTAGGGGAGTTGGTTGCGCCGCGCATAGTCAGCCGCCAGAATCTTGCCCTCGATGCCCCGATCGCCAAAGCCACCGGGAACCACAATCCCATAGACCTTGGCAAGCAGGCGTTCAGGGCCATCGCGTTCGACCTGTTCGGCGTGAACCCAATGCATATCAATATCAAACTCTTGATGCAACCCGGCGTGGCGAAGGGCCTCGACCACACTAATATAGGCATCTTTCAATTCGATATATTTGCCGACCAGGGCAATCGGCAAGACACGCTTGGGTTGCCGGATCAACCTGACGAGATCGTGCCAGACATTGAGATCGGGGGCGATATTCTGCAGACCAAGGCTATCACAGAGATATTCGCCAAGCCCGGCCTGTTCGAGCACCAGGGGGACTTCATAGATCGATTCAACGGTTTGGACAGGAATGACGGCACGGGCATCCACATCGGCAAAAAAAGCCACTTTGTCACGAATCTCATCGGTAATCGGGAAATCAGCGCGGCAGAGGATCACATCGGCGGTAATGCCGACATTGCGCAGTGCCATCACCGAGTGCTGGGTTGGTTTGGTCTTGAGTTCACCGGTTGACCCGATATGGGGCAACAGGGTCACGTGAATATAGAGCACATTATCACGCCCGACATCCTTACGCATCTGGCGGATCGCCTCAAGAAAGGGCAGACTCTCGATATCACCGACCGTTCCACCGATCTCCACAATCACCACATCAGCGTTGCTCTGTTGACCAACGGCGACAATGCGCGCCTTAATCTCATCGGTAATATGCGGAATAACCTGGATCGTCCCACCGAGATAATCGCCGCGGCGTTCTTTCGCGATCACGGATGAATAGATCCGCCCGGTGGTCACATTGCTCAGGCGGGTCAGATTTTCATCAATAAACCGCTCGTAGTGACCAAGGTCGAGATCCGTTTCGGCCCCATCCTCAGTGACAAAAACCTCACCGTGCTGATAGGGTGACATCGTGCCGGGATCGACATTCAGATAGGGGTCAAGTTTCAGAATCGAAACCCCTAAGCCACGGCTCTTGAGTAAGCGACCAATGGAAGCCACCCCGATACCTTTGCCGACCGATGAGACAACACCACCAGTGACAAAGATGTACTTGACCATTTCTTTACTCCTAGCCCACGATCGGGCGCAACACAACCACGCGGGTCTCTTCGCGTTCGGCGGTCAACTGCGAGGCGTTGAGGGTCAGCTTATCTTCGGCGGTTATCTCTTTGAGGCCCATCTCGGTCGTGAAGCGTTCGAGGGGCAGCAAAGGCTGATCGAACGAGAGTTGTGCGAGGGCATAATGCATTGGCACAACGATCCGCGGCTCGATCTGGCTGATCACATTGATCGCTTCGGCTGGGCCAAGCGTCTCGCCGCCACCGACCGGCACAAAGAGCACATCAACATTGCCGATGGCCTCGAGTTGGGCCTGGGTCAACTCGTGACCGAGGTCACCGAGATGGCAGAAGACCACCTCATCAAGGTGGATCACATAGACCGTATTGTAGCCACGTTCGGCCCCACGTTCTTTATCGTGGTAAGTACGCACCCCGGTGATCATGATGCCACTGACCTCATACTCACCGGGTGACTCAACCACAAAGAGCTTTTCACGCAATGGCTTGACGGCGGCCACATTATTGTGATCAGCATGATTATGGCTAATCGTCACAATATGGGCGGTTGGGCGACCGATATCAAGGCCAAGCGAGCGATTAAAGGGATCACAGAGCACGGTGCCATCGCGTCCGCGCAGGCGAAAACAGGCATGACCAAGAAATTGCACATCAGGCATCAGCGCGCCTCTTTAATATCAGACACGGGGCCATACCCCGCCTCACGTCTCGTCACCCTGTGAGGCAGAACATTCATACCAGAGGGTTTCGAGCAACGGACGAATGACAGCGAGGGCAAAGCCTCGTCGTTGGAGGAGCCCGCCGAGGCGGCGCTGAAACGTGGCGCGGTCAGGGCATGCACAGTACCGTGCAAGAACTGATCGCGCTACCTGTTCTGCCGCCTGCCGTTCTCCTTCAGCATCGGCACCGACCTCGGCCAGTGCTGTTGCGATTGTATCACGATCTACGCCTTTGCTGCGCAACTCGGCAACGAGCGCACGCACCCCCCGCGGGCGAAAACGTTGCCGGTTTTCAACCCAGTAGCGACTAAACGCCGCATCATCAAGCAACCCAAGGTCTTGCAGACGCTCGAGCACCTGATCAATCACCTGGGGGGGATGCTCTTTCTGGCGCAGGCGCAAGCGCACCTCGGCGCGGCTACGAGGGCGGGCATCGAGCAAGCGCATGGCGGACAGGAGGGCCTGTTCTACCTGTGCTGATGCCGCCAGGCGTTGCCAGGCGGCATCATCAAGGGTCAGACCGATCCACAAACTCTCACGGGCGAGGGTTGCGAGGCTTATCCCAAGGGCGAAGGCCCCATCAATAAAGATATTGACACGCTGGCTATCGTGAGCCTGCGCAGTAATGGCGGTAATGGTGCCTGCGGGCATCGTGGCTGACTAGCTACTCCTCGTCTTCAAAGAGACCGGCGTCTTCATCGTCGGCAATGGCTGCGACCGGCAACGCAATCGGATTCGAGAGGCCCTGGGCTTTAATCAGGCGCTCGATCTCTTCAGTCAGCGCCGGGTTCTCCTTCAAGAAATTACGCACATTCTCACGCCCCTGCCCGAGCCGGTCTTCGGCGAGGTAGAACCAGGCCCCGCTCTTGCGGATGATACTCATCTCGACGCCAACATCAAGGATATTGCCCTCACGCGAAATACCCTCATTGGCGAGGATATCAAATTCAGCCTGGCGGAAGGGTGGGGCCACCTTATTCTTGATCACCTTGACGCGTGCCCGTGAACCAATCACCTCTTGCCCCGACTTGAGCGTCTCGATCCGTCGAATATCGAGGCGCACCGAGGCGTAAAACTTGAGTGCCTGCCCACCGGTTGTCGTTTCGGGCGAATTATGGACAACCACACCATCAACAAGGTAGCTATGGTTACCTTCAACCTCGAGATCAAACCGGTTCATACCTCGCGTCTCGGGCTTGACATGAATGTCAACAATAGGTAACGGTACGGCCTGCAAGGTTCGCTCGGCTCTGGTTTCAAATGGCACAAACCTTCCGCGCAGTTCAGGAAGCAACTTGTATTCCATGGAAGGATGGATAAATGGTGCAATCAACTCGTGCAGTTTGGGTGTTGCTGAGACGCCGAAATTGATGCGACCACGCCCGTCCAAATTCGCGGCAATGCCTTGATCGTGAAACCAACGTACCAAAGCTTGTTGTTTTTCAAGGGGCAAGCCGGGGCACGAGATTGAGCAACGATTCTGGCGCTCACTATCAAACGTGCCATCATCCATGTACCAAATCGCTATCGCCAGGGGCGTCAACCGATCAATGAGGGTCTGACTCGGATTTTTGCCCCGCTGATCGTAGTTGTCTTCCAATACCTGCGTCAACTCATACATTGGGATGGTATCAAAGCTGTGCCCGCCTCGCGAGTTTGTCGTCTCCGAACCAATCAACTCTTGAAAGAGTGACTGCTTCCAAAGACAATAGGCATCCTGCTTGGCCCCGTGACCAATCCGTAAACTGGTATTGAAATCACTGGATTTACGTAAGCTACCGTCACCAAGCAATGAACCAATCACCACCTGTTTTTGGACAGACGAAAGGTAGTATTGCACCATCGTCATTAAACGATCACCAACTTGCAACTCCTCAGCGGGCTTATAGCCATATTCCGAGAGCAGCAAGTGATTGGGTGTACAAGCAAAGGCGTGGCGTCCACTACCCTCATTCGCAGCGACTGTGAACTGAAGGAAAAGATCGGTTGGGCCGTTGTTGAACCAATTTACGACTGGTCGTGGTTCAAACTGACCAGTCGTATGGTTATATGACATGACCTCAACGGGCAGCTTCTGATTGACAATTTTGCCAATCTTTTCACTGGTGCCATCAGCCAGAATGACACGTGCGTTATAATGGAAACACCCGAACATCACCCCGATCTTCATACGCAACTGGTTGAGGAAGATGACAATAGTGCGACTTTTGTTAATGGCCCCAGAGAGCTTGCGCAGGGCTTGGCTCATCAGGCGGGCCTGGAGGCCGGGGAGGCTGTCACCCATGTCGCCTTCGATTTCGGCGCGAGGCACCAGGGCGGCCACTGAGTCGATGACGATGACATCGATGGCATTGGAGCGAACCAGGGTTTCACAGATCTCAAGCCCTTGTTCACCTGTGTCAGGCTGTGAGACGAGCAGATCATCGATCTGGACACCACAGCGCTGGGCATAGATCGGGTCAAAGGCATGCTCAGCGTCAATGAACGCACAGACACCACCGAGTTTCTGGGCTTCAGCAATGATATGCTGGGCCAGCGTTGTTTTGCCACTGCTCTCCGGGCCAAAGATTTCGACAACGCGACCGCGTGGCAAGCCACCGATGCCCAGCGCAATGTCGAGGGCAATTGAACCAGTGGGGATCGCCTCAATCGCCAGACGCGAGTTGAGCTCGCCCATCTTCATGATCGAGCCTTTGCCGAATTTGCGGTCGATCTGGCTCATTGCGGCAGCCAGGGCCTTCTCTTTTTCGGGCGCGATTGCCATCGCGGGCGCTCCTCCGTTATGTGCTGACACTCGTGCTTCTCCTTCTCTCTACTCTACTATGAGGGAGGGGCGCTGTCAACGCAGATTGACTCGCCCGCAAATCCGTTCTATTATAGCACGTCCGTGCGTGATTGGCAAGTTGCGTGCATGATCTATACCGCTGCCGCACGTCAAAGGATACGCAGCAAAGCTATGCTATAGTGAAAGAAAGGAGGAATTAAAAATGATACGTCGCATTCCACCGGGTGAAGGTCAGGAGTCGGTCTGGGATTATCCTCGGCCACCGCGACTCGAGGCGACCTCACGCCATCTTCAGATCTATTTTGGGGGTATTCTGCTTGCCGATACGCGGCGGGCCTTTCGGGTGCTCGAAACCAGCCATCCGCCGGTCTACTATATCCCTCCTGAGGATGTGCAGATGCGTTATTTGACTCGTACGATGCGTAGCAGTTTCTGCGAATTCAAAGGCCATGCGATCTACTATACACTTCATGTTGGTGATCAGCGTGTTGAAGATGTTGCTTGGGCCTACCCACAGCCAACCCGGGGTTTTGAGTCGCTTGCCAATGCGCTGGCTTTTTATCCTGAACCAATGGATGGATGCTTTGTTGATGGCGAACGGGTGATGCCTCAGCCAGGTGGTTTCTATGGGGGTTGGATTACGTCGGATATTGTCGGGCCGTTCAAGGGCGGCCCTGGAACGTGGGGATGGTAGAGGCTTGTGCGGTGGCAAACAGCCTGCGAAGCAGGCTGTTTGCCACCGCACAAGCCTTGATTGTTCGGGCGACAGCCTAGTTATGGTCGCTCAGTGGGAGGCAGATCGTAAAGGTTGTCCCTTGGCCTTCATGGCTAGTACAGGTGATCAGACCACCGTGCTGCTGCACAATCTCGCGAACAATGTAGAGGCCAATGCCCAGGCCACTGAACGAACTGTGCTGGGCATTGGCGGCACGATAGAACTGCTCAAACAGATGCTGTTGCGCCTCAAGAGGGATGCCAATGCCTTGATCCGTGATGTTCAGGCAGATATGCTCGGGTGTTTGTTGCAAGACAATGGTGACGGGGCCTCCTGCCGGACTATATTTGACGGCATTGCTAATAATATTCTGGATCACTTCTTCAATGCGCAGTTCGTCAGCAAAGATCGGCAGTGGATCAGGCGCGGCCACCAGTTTAAGGGTATGCCGGCTCAGCGTCGGGCTCACCTCGGCCACAATGCGCTCGACCAGCCTCCGCAGGTCAAACCAGTCGCGTTCGATGACCAGTTGGCCGGTCTGAATGCGTGAGAGATCAAGCAAGGCCGTCAGCATCCGGTTGAGCCGCAGGTTCTGCTGAACAATCGCCTGAATCGGGCGGGTAAAGGCTTCACCAAGCTGCGCCTGTTGCATGCGGCGTTCGAGCAACTGGGCCTGGCCGAGCATCACGGTGAGAGGGGTACGTAAGTCGTGTGAGGCGACGGCAATGAAATGGTCGCGCATGGCGATGGCCTCTTGCATGGTGCTATAGAGACGGGCACGTTGCAATGCCTGGGCACATTGCACGGCAATCGCCCACAGAAAAGCCCGTTCATCCTGGGGGAATTGACGTGGCTCAGCAAAACTAACCATACAGACGCCCATCACCTCGCCCTCGATTTCAAGTGGCAGCAGCGCCAGGCCGTGCGCATCTACTGCGAGTGGCAGAAGGGTCGCTGATTGGTAGCGAGCCTGCCGATCGGCCTGTGAGACAAGAAAGACTGGCAGGGCCGTCTGCAAGATTTCGCCAAGCGGATGCGCGCTGTCGAGCGGCAGGGTGAGCGGCACAGGTTCATCAGAGGAACTCGTGCTGGTGCTTTGCAAGACATCGAGCGCGCTACCATCGGCACGGCGAATATACATGGTAACCTGCTGGGCTTCGAGGATCTGGCGTACTTCTTCCACGACGACGCTCGCTACATCCAGGGAGGTTACAGCTTCAGAAAGGGCTGAGGTAATCACCTGCAGACGCTCTACCCGTCGCACGGCTTGCTCGGCCATCTGGCGTGCAATGCGCTCACGGGCGAGCAGAAACTCACGTTCATGCTGGATGTTATAGCGCTCGCTGACATCAATGGCTGAAGGTATCAGGTAGCGGACATTGCCATATGCATCACAGAGCGGCGCCAGCATAAAGTCAATCATCATCAGGCGCTCGTCGGCGACCCGCACCATCACATCATACCGTGAGGTCTCACCTGCCTGGCCACGCGCAAGGGCCAGGCGTAGCTGAGCCTGGACGTCAGGATCGTATGACCACCAGTAGGTCTCATGAAATGGTTTGCCAATGACCTCAGCGGGTTGCAAACCGGCGACCTTGAGCGCAGACTGATTCGCTTCGATCAAAATGCCATCAAACGTGACGACGCCAACGAAAGCAAAGAGGGAATCCAGGAGAGCCTGCGCTGAGAATGAATCTAGAATGTCGGCTTGACCTGATTGCATACGGTTTTTCTCAGTCATCCTTGTGCCAGGGCGTATCCTCCAGAGAGAGTGTATACCTTTGCTATCAAGAACGAGCTTTTCATCTCATGCTAACACACGTCACGTCATTTGTGCGCAGGCGAATAAGGTTGTCAGCATCAGAGCAAGGGAGAACGTGTTATACTTTGATCTATAGACCATTCTTTAACTTTATTTAACCGATAGATCGAGTTTCTATCGATGCTGTCCTCAGAAGAACAACTCCTCGATAAACTGCGTGCCAGTGAAGAGCGTTTTCGGGCTTCCTTTGAGCAGGCGGCCGTTGGGATGAGTCATATCCGCTATGATGGCCTTATTATGCGCGTCAATCAGCGGTATTGTGATCTTGTCGGTTACACCAAAGACGAATTAACCCGGCTAACGCTGCATGATATTGCGCATCCTGATGATAACGAAGCCGATAGCGTATTGGCCCTCAAACTCTTGAGCGGTGAGCTGCGAACCTATACGCTCGAGCGTCGGCTCTATCACAAAAACGGCACGATCATCTGGGTCAAGGTGACAGTTTCGCCGATTTATGATGTTGATGGCAAGATTATTGAGGTACTGGGCATTATCGAGGACATTACCGCCCGCAAAGCGGCAGAAGAAGCCCTGCGTGAGCTCAATGCCACGCTCGAACAACGGGTTGCTGAACGTACCTCTGAATTAAGCATGGCGAATGAACGCTTGCAGGCCGAGATCACGGTACGCACTCGGGTTGAACAGGCGCTGCGCGAGAGCGAGGAGCGCTACCGGAGGCTCGCCGAGAATGCACCTGATATTGTCTACCGCGTGGATCTGCAGCCTGAACCGCGCATCACTTATATCAGTCCGGCCATCAAAGCGATCACGGGCTACAGCCTTGAGGAGTTTTATGCCTCGCCGCTGCTGAAGAGTGAGATTCTCTTCCCCGAAGATCAGGTCAGGCTAGCGCGGAGAATCAGTAACCCGACACAACTCATTGGCCCCTTCGAGTTGCGTGGTCAGCACTGTGATGGTTCGCCCCTCTGGTTTGAAGTTCGGAACGCGCTTGTTCACGATGACCACGGCACCCTTGTTGCCATTGAAGGCATCGCACGCAACATTACCCAGCGCAAGCAGGTAGCTGAGCAATTACAGCAGAGTCGTGACGAGCTCTTGCTCATGAATCAAGAGCTTGACCGAGCAAACCGCACCAAAGACGAATTTCTGGCGCATCTCAGCCACGAGTTGCGTACCCCGTTGAATAGCATGCTCGGGCAGGTGGAATTATTCCGGTCACAGTTGTATGGCCCGCTCAATGCCTGGCAACAGCGTACGATCCAGGATCTGGAGGGGAACGGGCGGCATTTGCAGACCTTGATCACCGATCTGCTCGATTTGACCCGGATTGAAGCAGGCACGCTTGAGCTGCAGCCTGGGTTGCTTGAAGTCTACGAGCTCTGCATTGCGTGTGTGCGCGTAGTTGCCGAGGCCGCAAAAGCAAGACAAGTTACGGTTCAACTTGATCTTGATCCTGCAGTGACTGAGTTGTATGGTGATCATCGGCGGATCAAACAGGTGCTCGTCAATCTGTTGAGCAATGCCGTGAAATTTAGTCATACCGGGGGCATAGTCCGACTCGAACTGCGTGGCAATGCAGACGAGGGTCGCGCGCTCTTTCACATTATTGACACGGGCATCGGGATCGCCGAAACTGATCTCTCGCGTCTCTTTCAGCCCTTTGTGCAAATTGACAGCGGCCTAACGCGGCGTTATGGTGGGGTTGGCTTGGGGCTTGTGCTGGCTTCGCGGCTCGCAAAGTTGCACCAAGGTGCCCTTACCGTCACCAGCAGTCTTGGTCAGGGCAGTCGGTTTACCCTGAGCCTACCCTGGCGGCCACACTAGTGGGTAACGTACATTTCTTGAGATGCTCCCGGCCTCGTCTATTGCTGCGTGCAGCGAAGCAAGGTAACGACACAACTGAAGTGACGCGGAGCCAATTACGCTTCGGTTGAGGTGAAGGGAAAAAAGGGTTTCAGTGCATCAGAGAGCATGAGGTCGATCTCGTAGAGCCCGGCGCTATGGTGGCCTTTGAAGGGCAGGCCAACGCGTTTCACCAGGGCGATCATGCCAAGATTATCGGCATGGGTCAAAAGGATCATGTGACGTAGGCCACTGACGAGCGCAACCTGAACAAGCAGATCAAAGAGTTGCCCCCCAAGACCAGCGCCTTGATAATCGTCACGAATGACGACCGACGCTTCACAGGTATCACGGCGGTGATCCAGAAGACCGTAGCGGGCGACCCCGATGCACTCATCGCGCCCCTGCTCTTCAACCAATGCGATCAGGGCACGTTCGTGGGTTGGATCGATCGAGGCTAGGCGGTGCGCTTCAAGATCAACGCGCTCTTCCTCGACTTTATCAAGGGGCACAAAAAAACGCCGGTAGCGGGTCTCAGAGGAGAGACGGTAAAACATCCGCTTGAGCAGAACCGCATCTTCGCGGCGCATGTGGCGCACCTTCACCCGGCGGCCATCACGAGCTGCAAGGGTAACAATGGCCCGTGAATCTGGTTGCTCTAAGGCTAATGATGCCCCCATGACTTTTTACTCCTGGCCGTGGCACCATGCATTTGGATGTTTGCCTCGGCGTTTTGTGCGCACTGGTTGAGCGATCTTTTATGCCGCAGTGCGTCATGATGGTATTGTATCATACAAACATTACCAATGGATAACCAAAGATGGAGTTTCGCGTGACGGCACCCTTGATCGCCCTGGTGGGGCCGACGGCTGTAGGCAAGACGGCGCTTGCCGTTGCCCTGGCGCATCGCTTGAATGGCGAAATTATCTCGGCTGACTCACGGCAGGTCTACCGACGGATGGAGATCGGGACGGCGAAACCGTCGGCAGCCGAGTGCGCTGCTGCGCCGCATCACCTGATTGATCTATGTGAACCTGATGAAACCTTCTCGCTGGCACGGTATCAGGATCTGGCGCTGGCGAGCATTGCTGAGGTGATGGCCCGTGGGCGCGTGCCCTTGCTTGTAGGGGGAACCGGTCAGTACCTCGCGGCGGTGCTTGAGGGATGGCAGATCCCCAGGGTGGCCCCGCAGCCCGCGTTGCGGGCCGCATTGCTTGCCGAAGCCGAACACGACGGCGGGGCAAGGCTTTATGAGCGTTTGGCGGCAGTTGATCCAATGGCCGCCCTGCAGATTGGCCCGACCAACGTGCGCCGCATTATTCGTGCCCTCGAGGTCTATCTCGTGACGGGCGAACCAATTTCGACCCAGCAGACGCGGCAACCACCACCGTACCAGATCCGTACCATCTGGCTTACGCGTCCACGTGAAGAACTCTATGCACGGGCCGATGCGCGTGTGGATGCGATGATGGCGGCTGGCCTCGTTGAGGAGGTGGAGGCGCTTGTTGCCGCCGGGTACGGCTGGCACCTCCCAGCAATGTCGAGCCTCGGGTATATCCAGTTCAAACCGTATCTCGAAGGCGAGGCCACCCTACAGGGATGCATCGAGCGGCTGAAATACGATACCCACAGCTTTATTCGACGTCAGGGCGCATGGTTTCGGCGACTCCCTCAACTTGAGCAATGGGCACCTGGACATCATGAGTGGGTGGGGTAACTTGTCTGATGGGGTTGTAACGTAAGTTTTCTGGCGTCCTCAGCCGTCCACGAATGGGGGCCACGAAGAAACGAATACGTGCGTCACACAGCCTGTTTTCGTGTATTCGTGAGGGTTCTTCGTGGTCGGCGGCGCGACCGGGAAACTTACGTTACACCCTACTGAGCCACACGAGGTTGCAGGGCATCAGGCAATATTTCTGCGTTCGCTGCCGCCAAGACGCATGAGCATCATACGGAGGAGCGCCAGTTCCTCATCAGAGAGACGCGCAAGTGACGCATCACCAGGACTGACCGCCTCACTCAACAAGAGCAACGCTCGCAGCGCCATAGGCGAGACATTCACACTATCACCCGAGGAGGCAATAGGGAGATGCTTGTGAGATGGCTGCGTATTTGAACAGACTGGAGTCATACGGGCTCCTTATTCTCCTGGTTGGTATACCGCAGTCCTATTTGACTTGTATACAGGAGTGTCGGCTTTAGCCGACTAAAGCCGACACTCCTGCGACACTCATCGTCTAGGATTGGTATATTTGATAGTGTAGTCTGTTGCTTGGTAATCGTCAAGGGTGCTGAAGATGCAATCGCCCTAAGATGAAGTACAATAGAAAATGGTGGTGCAGTAGAGCTAAGGGAGTGTGCCGTGGCACCTGCGGTAACGCTTGGGCGTGATGGTCTGTGGCTTGATGGGCAACCTTTCTATCTCCTGGCTGGTTGTATACACTATTTCCGCTGGCCTCACGCAGAATGGCGCTCGTTGTTGACCCAGGCCCGCCGGGCGGGTTTGAATACGATTGATACGGTCATCCCATGGAATCGCCACGAACCTCGTCCTGGTCACTTTGATTTTGCTGATGAGGCCAATCTTGCGGCTTTCCTCGATCTTTGTCATGTGCTCGGGCTCAAAGTGATCGTTCGTCCGGGGCCCTATATTTGTGCCGAATGGGAAAACGGCGGCCTGCCAGCCTGGTTGACGGCTACCCCTGGGATACGCTTGCGCGTTGATGATCCGCAGGCGCTCAAAGCCGTTGAACGCTGGTTTGACCGGTTGATGGAGGTGCTCGTTCCGCGTCAGCATACCAGGGGTGGCCCGATTATTCTCTGTCAGATCGAGAATGAGCACTGGGCCTCGGGGGTCTATGCCCACGATTTTCATCAGCAGACGCTTGCAGCGGCAGCGACGGCGCGCGGCATAGAGGTGCCGCAATATACATGTGTCGGGGCGATGCCCGGACGACCCGAGTTACGCAATGGCTGGAGTGGCCTTGCCGAAAAGCTCCTCCAGACTCGGCGCCTCTGGCCGGATAATCCACTGATGGTGAGTGAACTCTGGAGTGGCTGGTTTGATAGCTGGAGTACCAGTCGCCAGACGCGCAAGACGGCAGCGAAACTTGATATGACCTTGCATCAGTTGACAGCTGTCGGTGCGGCTGGCTTTTCGCATTGGATGTGGGCCGGTGGCACCAATTTTGGTTCGTGGGGGGGGCGCACGGTCGGCGGTGATCTGGTCTTTATGACCACCAGTTATGACTATGATGCCCCGGTGAGCGAATATGGCGAATGGCGCGCCAAGGCGCTCGTGGCGCGTCGGCATCACCTCTTTCTGGGGAGCCTGGGCGCACGCCTGGCACCGATCCTGGCCGATGCGGTGCCGGGTGGGTTGACCGTGCTAAGCCCGCCGGCCGTCTATGGGCGAAGTGAGCCGGGAACTGAGCCGTACCGGACGGTACGCGCCAGCCCGGACGCTCCAGAGGCGTGGCGCGATTTTCAGGCTACGTTCCTGGTGAATGCCGGGCTAGAAGGGCAGAGCTATCAGGTCTTTCTGGCGCATCCTGCGCGTCATCTGACCGTCGAGGTTGAGCCAGCGACAATCCGCCCGATCTTTGCGCATCTGCCTTTACACGACCAGTTACGTCTGGTGTGTCATACTGGGCGCATGCTCGGTTTCTGGCGCTACCGCGAACGTGATCTGCTGATCATCTATGGGCAACCTGGCGAGCAAGGCCTCGTGGAACTGCTTGATCAGCATGGTGAGGCCCCGCCAATGGTGACAACGACCTCACCTGGTCTCCAGGCCTCGTTGCACAAATATAGTATCGAGGTAACCTACTGGATCAACGAGAACCCTGGCATTCTCGATCTTCACTGTGGCGCACGCTCGCTGCGCTTGATGTTCCTGACCGACGCTGCGGCGGCGCGGTGCGAATTGCTGCCCGACGGCACGGTTCAGATCCCATCGCCACCTGTTCCTCTGCACGAGACCCGGTTGAATCTCCCGACCGAACGGTTTGGCGTGGTCGAAATGATCACGAATGAGGGTTGGCGGAACCTTACCCGCCCCGAATCGCTCGATCGCCTGGGATGCGATTATGGGTACGGTTGGTATCGAGCGACCCTGGAATTGGAGGCACCGCTCGAAACACGGCTGGTTGCGCCATGGTTGCATGATCGGGCCCGTTTGCTGGTTGATGGCGTGGACGTCGGCTGGTTCGGCGTCAGTCACCACGGGCCACGGTATACGCTGCCGCTAAAGCTTGAAGCTGGGCAGCACGACGTGCGCCTGCTGGTTGACAACCTGGGGCGCTTTAACTATGGGTTGAAGCTTGGTGAACTCAAGGGGTTGCTGGACACGCTCTATCTTGATGGCGAAGAGCAGGATCTCTCTCAGGGTTGGTCGGCGCTCTGGCAGGAGGTACAGTTTGCAGGTGAAGCCGTAGCGCATGCGCAACCCGGCGCGTTTCGACCCGACCAGGATGCGGTCGATCTGCGCCATTTTGCCTTTAGCGGGCCTGCGGTTTGGTTGCTGCGGACGTTTGAGGTGCAACCTGGGCGGCGTTATCTTCTGCACATCACTGGTGATCGGAGTTCGGGGGCACTCTTTGTGAATGGTGAAGCCGTCGAGCGTTTTAGCCGTCATCGTAGCGGAGGCTTTCTCAAACACGACGTGACCGACTGGGTGCGCCCGGGGACGAATGTGCTGGCCCTGTTTTTGCAGGGGTACGCCGGATCCCCCTGGCAGGCGACACTGGTGAGTTATCCGCTCAAACGCCCGTTGAAGGCTCGTTGGAGTTTTCGCGCCGGGGTGACCCCGGATCGTCCGATCAGCGCCAGTTCAACCGGGCCGGCTTTTTATCGGGTCGCTTTTGCCCGGAACGAGTTACCAGCGAGCATCGGACGCCTAAGCCTACGGCTTGACGGATTTGCCAAAGGGCACATCTGGCTCAATGGGCGCAACCTGGCCCGTTTCTGGCAACCTGGGCCACAAGAAGCGTATAAAGTGCCCGTTTCATGGCTAACAACCCAGAATGAACTATGGATCTTTGTCGAGACGGGGACAGCCGGGCTGGTTACGCTGATCGCCGGGGGGCAGAGCGGGTGAGTA
Organism: Candidatus Chloroploca sp. Khr17; assembly: GCF_004138165.1. GTDB lineage: Bacteria > Chloroflexota > Chloroflexia > Chloroflexales > Chloroflexaceae > Chloroploca. The sequence goes on along the minus strand of NZ_RYFF01000022.1, from coordinate 47,624 downwards.
TAAGGGTCAGACAACCACCTATGCCTGGGTTGCGCATTGTCATTGTGTCATGGAATGTGCGCGAACTGCTGCAAGCGTGTCTCGCGAGCATTGAGGCGTCGCTGGCCGGCAGTGATCTGGAGTATCAGATCATCGTCGTGGACAATGCGAGTCACGATGGCACGCCAGCGATGGTGCGCACGCTCTATCCGCAGGTGGGTCTGCTTGAACCGGGGCGCAATCTTGGTTTTGCCGGCGGCAACAACCTGGCCTTCCGGCAGATCACCGCCTCGGAAGGTGACCGCAGTCCCTACATCCTTCTGCTCAACCCCGACATCAAGGTTGTTGGCGAGGCCATTCCCCGGCTGGTACAGGAACTAGCGGCGCATCCCGAACTAGCGGCGGTCGGCCCACTATTGCGCTATGGTGACCAGACGATCCAGTCGTCGCGGCGTCGGTTTCCGACCCGTGCGACCTTCTTCTGGGAAAGCACGGCCCTTGATCGGCTCTGGCCTGCGAATCCGTGGGCACGACGGTACCGCTGTGCCGAGACATCTGAGACCGTGGCCCAGCCGGTCGACTGGCTTGTCGGGGCTGCGTTGCTGGTGCGGAGCGAGGCAATTGCGCAGGCAGGCTTGCTTGACGAGCGCTTTTTTATGTATAGTGAAGAGTTAGAGTGGCAGGCCCGGCTGCAACAGGCATGGGGCGGGATCAGGTTTGTGCCCGACGCGGTGATGATCCACTACGAAGGCAAAAGCAGCGAGCAAGCGGTGGCGGCACGTCACCTGAACTTTAGCCAGAGCCGCATCTTGTTAATGCGGCTCTGGCATGGCTGGCGCTGGGCAGCCTTCCTGCGCGCCTTCTTACGCTTGAGTTTTGCCTATGAACTGAGCAGCGAGTGGCTCAAATTACGCCTTGGGCACCGTCCTGAGCTTCGTCGGACAAGGATAGCACTGTATCGCGATCTTTTGCGAACCTTATAGATAGTGTTGCTATGTATGATCAAACGCTTGCCGACCACTGGCAGATCCATCCGATTGACACCTTCCGGCAGGGCATCTATCCACGTGATGATGAAGGCTGGTTTCCGGCCCATGTTCCCGCTCACTGGCAACAACTGAGCGGCTTTGAGCACTATGCAGGCAGAGTTGTCTATCGCTGCCGGTTTTTGTGGTCGGATGCAGAGGCAGCGGATCAAGCGTTGCGCCGCCGATGGCTGCGGCTGAAGGGCGTCTTTTATCATTCGCGCGTCTATCTGAACGGGGTTGACCTGGGGGCGCATACGGGTTATTTCGAGCCGCACGAGCGCGAGATCACGGGCCTGTTGCAGCGCGAGAATACGTTGCTGGTGGAAGTTGAGTGCCCTGATGAACGCAACAAGAGCGGGAAAACGATGATCACCGGCGTTTTTTCGCACTGGGACTGTCTTGATCCGCAGGCGAATCCGGGCGGGATCTGGTTACCCGTCGAACTGCATCACAGCCGAGCGGTGCATCTGGCGCGGGGGCGGTTGTTGACGCTCACGTGCAATGATCGTTTTGCGCAGATCCGCTTTGATCTGGAGGTTGACGCCGCGACCGCGTGCGACGCAACCGTACGCCTGACCTTTACCCCGCGCACCTTTGCGGGTGAAGCGCAACAGATCGAGCAGCAACGCAGCCTTGGACATGGACCGCAGCAACTTGGCGGGCTGATCAAACTGCGCGAACCGCGGCTCTGGTGGACACACGATCTGGGGCGACCGGATCTCTATGATGTGACCGTTGAGGTGCTGGTTGACGGGCACGTAAGCGATCTTCTCCCCATCACCTTTGGCGTGCGTACCTTCGAATTGCGCAACTGGCTGCCCTATCTCAATGGGGAACGCTTTCTGGTCAAAGGCAACAACTACCCGCCGGGCGACATGCGGATTGCCACGATGGACAAAGCCCGGTGTGCCGCCGATCTTGAACTGGCACGGGACTGTCATATGAACATGCTGCGTGTACATGCCCATGTTGATCACCCGGCCTTTTACGAAGCGGCCAACGAGGCGGGCATCCTGCTTTGGCAAGACTTCCCGTTGCAATGGCTCTATGCTTCAAGCATTCTCGAAGAAGCGCGGCGTCAGGTGCGCGTGATGGTGCATCAACTTGGCAGCCACCCTTCGGTCGCGATCTGGTGCATGCACAACGAATCTTTTTTGATCGAAGATACGGCTGATGAGAGCATCTGGACACGGATCAAAATGCAACTGAGCGTCTTTGGGCCAAACTGGAATCGCAATGTGATGGACACCCAACTCAAAGCGCTTGTTGAGCAAGAAGACCCGACGCGGCCCGTGGTGCGCTCATCAGGCGAACTGGACATCACCTATCTGCGCGAAGGAACTGATGGTCACGCCTACTTTGGCTGGTACCGCAACTATGGCGACCTGCGCGACGCTGAGGTAATGCAAAAGCGCTTTCCAAATAACATGCGTTTTATGACTGAATTTGGCTCGCAAAGTTTCCCGAATCTTGAGAGTAGTTTGCGTTTTATGCCTGATCCCTTGACCGACGAAGCAATCGCGCAACTCGCCACGCGGCATGGCTTGCAGGCGGAAATCATGGACAACTGGATCCCGTGGCGGCAGGCCGGATCGCTTGCCAATGTCATCAAACTCTCGCAGGACTACCAGATCTTCATCAACCGCTACTACATTGATCGGCTACGCAACAACAAATACCGTCCAACAGGCGGCATCATCGCCTTTCTCTTGCTCGACCCCTACCCGGCGGTACTCTGGAGCGTCGTTGACTACTGGCGGGTGCCTAAACGCTCGTACGAGGCCATGCGCATGGCTTTTAGCCCACAATACGCCTACTGCGTCTTTGAGCCACGGCTGTACAGCATCGGCGAGGCCATCACGCTCGCGTTGAGCGTCGTCAACGACGCACGGCGGGGCATTGTCGGGGCGCAAGTGGCAGCGCGGCTGAGCGATCCTGGCGGCAACGTGCTCGCCGAAGTGCGTCACCGCGTCAACCTGCCGGCTGATTGCCTCCCGATCGTTGTTGATCGCCTGCGGCTCACGCCAACGCAAGCGGGCCGTTACGCCCTGACCATCGAGTTGACCGGCGTGGATCACGCGATTCACCAGATCTACGAAATTGCCGTAGGGTAGTGCCTCCGGCGGGTATTGCTGGGGTTTGCACCCCACCCCATGCGCATGAACTTTAGGGCTGCCGCCCTAAAAACCCATGCTTGTGCTGGCGAAAACGGCCAGCTTCGCTGGCCGTTTTCGCCAGCACAAGCGAGATGCTTGGGGCCAGCGGCCCGCCACCCCCCCCAGCCGGAGGCTTACGTTAAGATGTAGGTCATACGTCGGCTGCCAGTTTTTCACGGGCGCGGATCTTGAGGTGGCGTACAAAGTGCTCTAGCTGCAGGTAGCTCTCCAGTTCGGCACGCTCGGCGTCGTTCAAGGTTGTGTTGCGGCTGCCGTCGAGCAAGTAGCGCAAGCGCTCCTGGGCCACCGGCGAGGGCCGTAACACAATGACCGCCTCCGGTGTAGGCGCCGAGAGCAAGAAGTCGAGCACCTCCTCGGTCGGAGTTGGCTCGGGCATCATGACGGCCATAGGTTCCTCCGCCTGATAACGCTCTGTCGAAAACTCCGTTTTATAGCAAGATCCTTCGTTGATGGTCGCTAGAATGCGCTACCCATAGTGTACACGATTCATCGTTGATGTGCAGCCCTATCCGAACAGTTGACTAGGGCTGATGCGGCCCCTCAAAAACTCCCCAGAAGCGTGAAAGATGTGGTATGATATTGATATCTATAACGCATCGCGTAATAAGAATGCCTCAACACCAACGGTCAAGGAGGACCAGATGCCCTATCAGATCAAGCGTGTTGCCGTGATTGGTGCTGGTACGATGGGTGCGGCGATTGCCGGCCTGGTTGCCGGTGCAGGTCTGCCGGTTCTATTGCTTGACATGCCGCCCAGCAAGCTCACTCCTGAAGAGGAAGCCAAGGGCCTGTCACTCACTCACCCCGCTGTTCGCAATCGGTTTGTGCAGGCCGGTTTTGACCGGATGCGCAAGGCTCGCCCTTCCAATCTCTACAATCAAAACAGTGCGCAACTCATTTCCCTTGGCAATACCGAGGATGACTTCGAAAAATTGGCTGATGTCGATTGGATTGTCGAGGTTATTATTGAGCAACTTGGCCCCAAACAGGCCTTGATGGAGCGAATCGAGGCGGTGCGCAAGCCGGGTGCGTTTGTCACGAGCAATACCTCGGGTATTCCCATCGGGCTGATCGCCGAGGGACGCAGTGATGAGTTCAAGCGTCATTTTTTTGGTGCTCACTTCTTCAACCCACCGCGCTACCTCAAGTTGCTTGAGTTGATCCCTGGTGAGGCCAGTGATCCGGCAGCGGTGGCGGCTTTCCGCAGTTTTGCCGAAAATACGCTCGGCAAGGGTGTCGTGATCTGCAAAGATCGGCCCAATTTCATTGGCAACCGCATCTTTAGCTATGCCGGCCAGGTTGTGCTCAATGAGGCGCTCGCCCGTGGCTATACGGTCGAAGAGCTTGATGCCTTGACGGGTTCGCTGATCGGGCGCCCCAATACGGCCAGTTGCCGCCTGCTTGACCAGGTAGGCGTGGATGTGATGCACTACGTGGCGTCAAATCTCTACAAAGCGATTCCCGAAGACGAGAGCCGCGAGGTCTATACCAATAATGATCTGCTCCAGCGCATGGTTGCCGCCGGTCGCCTGGGCAAGAAGGTCGGCCAGGGTTTTTACAAAGAGATGCGTGAGGGCAAGAAGCGCGAGTTCTGGTCCCTTGATTTGCAGAGCTTCGAATATGTTGCGCCGCAAGGCACCGCGTCGGTTGATGCGTTTATCAACGAGGCCAAGAAGCAGAAGGCCCTGCCCGAGCGCTTGCGGTTTATGCTGCGTCGTGCCGCCGAGCAACCCGATGACCGGGGGGCCGCGATTGTCACGCTGGCCATCTTGCCAATGATCGCTTATGCGGCGCGTCGGTTGCCCGAGATTGCCGATAGCGTCGCCGATGTGGACAATGCCATTCGTTGGGGCTTTGCGCATCAACTTGGGCCGTTCCAGATCTGGGATGCGCTCGGCGTCGCTGAGGGTGCCGATCTGATGAAGAGCCAGGGTCTGGACGTGCCAGCCTGGGTCGATCAGTTGATCGCGAAAGGCGAGGCACAGTTCTATGGTGACGGCACAGCCTACAATGTTGCCACCGGGCGTCACGAGCCGATCGTGCGTGACCCACGCGCCATCGATCTGGCGGCCCTTAAGGCGGCAGGGCACGAGGTGCTTGGCAATGCTGCGGCGAGCCTGATTGACCTTGGTGACGGCGTGCTCTGCTTCGAGATCCATTCGAAGGCCAATGCCATCGGCGGACCGGTCGTCGAAATTCTGCTCGGCGCGATGGAAGAACTGAAGAACGACAAGTGGGTCGGCATGGTCATCGGCAACCAGGGGGCGCGCTTCTCGGCAGGTTTCGACCTGAACGAACTTGGTGCGGCGGTGCAGATGGGGGCCTGGGACGACCTCGGCGAGTTGATCGAGTTGGTGCAGCAGACCTTCTACAATCTGCGCTACGCACCCAAGCCGGTTGTGACCGCGCCATTTGCCCACACCCTTGGTGGCGGGGCCGAACTCGCGATGCACGGGGCCGTGACGGTTGCTGCCGCCGAGACTTATATGGGCCTACCCGAGTTTGCCGTTGGCCTGGTGCCGGGTTGGGGCGGCTGTACCCAACTCAATCGGCGCATTATTGCGGAAACAGCCCGCAATGGCGGCGATACGCTCAAAGCCTTCCAGCAGGTCTTCGAGACCCTGGCCTTTGCCAAGGTTGCAACCAGCGCCCTCGAAGCGCGTGACCTCGGCTATCTGCGCCCAACTGATCGCATTGTCTTCAATCAAGACTACCTGATCGGCGAAGCGAAACGCGAGGTGCTGCGCCTCGTTGGCGAGGGCTATACGCCGCCCACGCCGGGCAATCACTGCTATGCCCTTGGACGTGACGGCCTGGCAGCGGCGCGGGTCGCCATCTACCAGTTGCGCCAGGGCAACTTTGCAACTGAGTATGATGTGGTCATTGCCGAAAAGATTGCGCACATCCTCTGTGGGGGCGAATTGAGCAACCCACAATTCGTTGATGAGCAGTACCTCTTGAGCCTTGAGCGTGAAGCGCTGTTGTTCCTTGGTCAGGACGAGCGCACGCTTGCACGGGCCAAACATATGATGGAGACCGGCAAGCCCCTGCGTAATTAAGGAAGTTCGCGTATGCTGGAGCAAATGGCTAGCGCAGTTAGCCATTTGCTCCAGCATACGCACGGTACCGATATCAGCCAAGAGGATATATTAGGAGAACAATCACATATGGACGAAGCCGTCATTATTTCTGGTGCCCGTACCGCCGTTGGCAAATCAGGCCGTGGTACGTTGCGCACGACCCGCCCCGATGAACTGGCCGCGCTGGTTGTGCAGGCGACGATCGCTCGCGCACCAGGGCTTGACCCGCGTGAGGTCGAAGATGTGATTATGGGCTGCGCGATGCCCGAGGGTGAGCAAGGGCTCAATCTGGCGCGTGTTGCCGCCCAGCGGGCCGGGTTGCCCGATAGCGTCTGTGGGGTTACGGTCAACCGTTTTTGTGCCTCGGGTCTGCAGACCGTGGCGATGGCCGCGCAGCAGATCATGATGGGGCAGGCGGACGTGATTATTGCCGGTGGGGCCGAAAGCATGAGCATGGTGCCAATGTCGGGCAACAAGTTCTCGCCCAATCCGCACCTTGCCCAGCACGATCCTGCCCTCTATCTGGGTATGGGGCTGACGGCCGAGAATGTCGCCCGCGACCACAAGGTCAGCCGTGAAGACCAGGATGCGTTTGCGCTCCGTTCGCATCAGAAGGCGCTGCATGCGCAGCAACAGGGTTATTTTGCCCCCGGGATTGTGCCGGTGGAGGTGCAACTGACGGAACTGGTTGCGGGACGGGCGCAGACACGCACGATGATGTTTGATCGTGACGAGGGGCCGCGGGCCGATACGTCACTCGAAGCGTTGGCGAAACTCAAGGCCGCCTTTAGCGCGACTGGTAGCGTAACGGCAGGCAACAGCTCGCAGACAAGCGACGGTGCGGCCGCCGTGCTGGTGATGAGTCGGCGCAAAGCGGATGCTCTGGGGCTCAAGCCTCGCGCACGCTTCCTCAGCTTTGCCGTTGGCGGCGTGGCCCCGGAAGTGATGGGCATCGGACCAGTCGTTGCGATTCCCAAGGCGCTCAAGCTGGCCGGGCTTGAGTTGAGCCAGATCGACCTGATCGAGCTCAATGAAGCGTTTGCAGCGCAGGCCCTGGCCGTTGCGCGTGAGCTTGGCCTTGACATGGAGAAACTCAATGTGAATGGCGGGGCCATCGCGCTTGGGCACCCGCTGGGTTGCACCGGGGCCAAGCTTACCGTGCAGATGCTCGATGAACTCGAGCGGCGTGGCGGGCGCTATGGCATGGTCACGATGTGCATTGGTGGCGGCATGGGTGCCGCTGGGATCTTTGAGCGGTTGTAGCCTGGAAGCGGCCGATCATTGCTTGCAAAAAACCGCCAGCGTAGCTGGCGGTTTTTTGCTGATCCTAAAACAACAAATTCCCCACAAACCCGAGCACCAGCGACAAAAGAACGAATAGCGCCACCAACCCGAGCACGACGAGGCCAAGGATGCTGCCCAGGTTGAGCGAGCGTGACGAACGGGCCTCTTCGCCTTCGCCGATCTGCCGGACGGTGCGCACCGTCTGCGTAATCAGGGTTTCGGTGCTGAACGATTCGACCCCGATCCATTGCCACGCGCTGCTGCGGGTAGGGACAAGCAGTTTACGGGCTGAGCTGGCATGAACCAGTTGGACGAGTTCGGGTGACAGACCCTCTGGGCCACTTGTTGCCATCGTCCACGGCCCGACAATCAAGCCTGCCTCGGCGAGTTGGGCGGAGGCAACGCGAACCTCGCCATCAGGTCTGATCAGATCAAGTTGAAGGCCAGGCAGTTCCTGTTGCAACCGGCTCGCGACGGCTTGCCCAAAGGTACCGTCGCCGGGTGCCAAGATAGCTACGCGCAAGGCAGCGAGGCGGGACGCAAGCTCGCGCCGCTGGGCACGTCCGTCGGCACGTACCTCGGATCCGTGATAGAGCCAGGTGAGGCCAGCGAGCAGGGTAAAGGCAAGCGCTTGCCCAAGATCGCTGAGCAGGTTGCCTTCGATCGGGTCGCCCAGGATCAAGCGCAGCAGGCGGGCAATCACATAGATCGCCCCGCTGAGCACGACCATCGTTGCCACAAAGAGATATCCATAGAGATAGATCTTGCGTACCAACGACGTGCGTTCGGCACTGCCCTCTGGTCCGGCGCGTTCGGCTGCCGCCGTGACTTGTCGCCAGGGCCAGATCCAGACCGCAATGCCAGCTATCAGTGCCGCTGTGAACCATGCCAGTTGGGTACTGAGCAGATCGGTGAAGCCGCGTTCGGCAAAGGCCCGGATGATCACACTGAGGATGCCACCTCCACCAACGAGCGCCGCCGCAAGCCCGATCGCCGCCACAAGATAGAGATACGTACGCCGCACTGCCGCCTGGCGCGGAACCTCGCTGGATTGTGCAGCATCCTGCTGCAACACCCGCGCGTGATACACCCAGAAGACCCCCGAGGCGATGATGATCGTCAACGGCTCACGCAGATCGCCTTCGGGTGAGAGACCGAGCAGTTGTTGTAACAAGCCAGCGAGAATAAAGGTCGCATTGGTCACCGCCGCCAGCACCGTCACAAAGACGATCGCATAGAGATAGAGCTTGCGCAAGGCTGATGCGTGCTCGTCTTCATCTGGCCCGGCAAAGAGCCTCTGCGCCCAATCCCAGAAGATGAGCCAGACCGGCACGCCGATGGCAAGGCGGGCAATGTCATCATAGATGCTCAAGAGGGGGAGTGAGCCTGTCAACTCTGGCCCAGATCCGAACTGAAAGAGTAACCAGCGGAGCAGACTTGTCGCCGCAGATGCGACTAGGATCAAGCCGGTGGTACTGAAGGCAAAGAGATAGAAGCGACGGAAACCGGCGGTTAGATCGGTTTCGGGGAGCGCCGCACGATCGGCGCTGACGATCCTGTGGTGATACCACCAGAGCAAGCCAAGCACAACGATCGCAACGATGCTACGTAGCAGTTGCTCTGTTGGGGTAAACCAGCCAGTGACGTCGGATTCCGATCCACCCGAAATGAGGGTGAGTAGTGCTTGCACCAGGCTCACGCCATTAAAAATCGCCGGCCAGAGCAGCGCGGCCATGGTCGCATAGAGATAAAAACGACGTTCAGGGCTCCCGCGTTCTTCAAGATCGCCGCTCGCGAGGCGTTGCCCCCAGATCCAGTGACCGAGAAAGATTGGCAACCCAATAATGATCACGGCAAGCTGAAAGGCAACGGCGGCCACCGGATCGCGGCCATCGGTCTGCAAGACGCCGCGAAGCAGCGCGATGGTGGCCCAGGTCGTCGCATGGAGACTGACAGCGCAGACGAGCAGGATATACCAACGTCGAATGGTAGCCATCGTTAGTTGCATCCTTCCGTCTCATTCCAGCACCAGGCCCAGTAGCGATCGGCACTGGTCAACTTCCAAGCTCCGTCGGGGCCATCGCGCACGAGTGACATAAAAAAGGTGCTGCTATACTGACCACTGCCAAAGAGCCCCCCCTGTGAAAAATAGGTCTCGCGCACATCCACCGATGCCCGATTATTCGTCACCGTACTCGACAAAACCTCCCAGGATGATGAACCCTGATTCGTATCGAGCGCACCGGTATAGCTGGTAAGGTCGCGGGTGAAAAGATCGAGGGTTGCGGGAAACCCGGGCAAGCCTGGGTCAAGATAGCCATACGCACGTGCCAGATCGCGCTGTTGCAGGGCAAGCAAATAGTTATGAGCCACCCCTTCGGGCATTGTTTCAGGCTGAAATGTCGGCTCGGGGCGCATCATCGCGACGACAAACGCAACCACAACAAGCACAACAATCCCAGCAACAATGCCGATCAGAAAGGTGTCTTTTCTTTTCATCGTTTTTCTTCCTAGTGTTTTGATCCACTGAAGGTGATGGAGGAGGCTGGGTTCCATATACGCGGAAACGACCAGCGTGCCAAGTTAGTTCCGTTCCATATACGCGGAAACGACCAGCGTGCCAAGTTAGTTCCATGGTCATGCCCACGCACGCGGGCATCCAGCCGAAGCATCGTGTCAGGCCACTCGTGCGATGGCAAATTGGATGCAACGCATCTCATCTGGAGATCTGATTGGCGTCGCGCTGAGGCCAGGCGAGGTCGCCTGGCACTGCCCTCACAACAAGTATAACGCGGTAATGAGGTGAAAACGATCCGTCGGAAGGTGGAAAAAGCATAGGTAACGTAGCTAGGTAAACCCCCTAGCCACCTTGCTCCATCTGCAGGGGAGTGGTCTGAGCAGCAATGCCTTGCAAACAAGGCAAGGGTGAGCGCATCGATCAAAAAAGCTCACGCGAAGACGCGAAGGGTGAGCGCACCTACGCTAAAACCTTCGCGCCTTTGCATCTTTGCGTCAAAAAACCGCCTTCGTTGCCAGGTATTGGTCTTAGAGGCGTATGGTGCCGCGGAGGAAGCGCAACGCAGTTTCGGCGAGGATGGCCGAGCCAACGGGCAGGCTGCGCTCATCAATGTCAAAGATCGGCGTATGATGGGCGCGTACCACGCCATCATCAATAGCCGCCCCGAGCATCAGCATGGCCCCAGGAGCCTTCTGGCACATATAGGCAAAATCCTCGGCCCCAAGCCCTGCCGGGGCATGGTCAAAGGCATCGTCGCCGAGCATCGAGCCGGCCACCTGTTCGAGCCAACCGGCGACGCGCTGGTCATTCCAGCCCGCAGGATAGCCACGCCCGATCTTCAACCGATAATCGCCGCCGAAGGCACGGGTTACGGCGAAAGCCTTCTCGACCTCGCTGATCAACTGTTCACGTACCCGCGGATTGTAGCTGCGCAAGGTTCCCTGGAGGCGCACCTCACTCGGAATGACATTCGACGCCCCTTGAGCCTCAACGACACCAACGCTCAGAATCGTTGGTTCGATGGGGTCAATGCGCCGTGCCTTGATGCCATAGAGGGCGGTGAGCACCGGGATGAGCATATAGATGGGATCGGTGCCCTCGTGGGGTGCGGCCCCGTGCCCGCCTGTGGCAAGCAAGGAACCCGTGAAGTCATCAACTGCTGCCGAGGCCCAGCCGCCATGGATGGTCACTTTGCCCATTGGCAACGTCGAATCAACATGAAGCGCAATCACGGCGTCGACATCCTCCATGACACCTTCTTCAACCATGCGTAGCCCACCGCTCTTGCCTTCGTCGTCCCAATTCTCTTCTGAAGGCTGAAAGATGAAGCGTACCCGCCCACGCAGGCGTTCGTTGGCAAATTGTTCACGGAGCAGATGGGCCGCGCCAAGCAACATGGCGGTATGCGCATCGTGGCCGCAGGCGTGCATCACGCCGTGATGCTGCGAGGCATACGGGGTTGCGTTGGCCTCAATAATCGGGAGGGCATCCATATCAGCGCGGATCGCAATGGTCAGCCCACCACCGGGGCCAAGTTCGCCAACAACGCCGGTGCGCGCAATGCCCGTGCGTACCGTGATGTCCCCAATCTCGGCCAGCGTATCGGCCACCAGCGCCGACGTCCGAGTCTCGGCAAAGCTCAATTCGGGGTGCGTGTGAAGATCCCGCCGGAGACGCACGAGCTCAGTGGCGAGCGCATTGGCACGGTCAAGCATATGTTTTTTCTCCTTGATCGTGATGGACTTGGTCCGTAGGCCCATCTCCATCACGATCAGGGCTGTCGCCCTAAAACCCGGTCGTTTGCTAGTCGGAAAAGTCAGCGTAGCTGACTTTTTTGACTAGCAAAAATGTTTGGGAAGCGTAGGCTCCCACGTCTCGCCCCCGTGGAGGCGAGAACAGAAGCTTATTGCTAATAGTATACCATCACCTCGCATGAGCCATCTCGGGCAAAGCAGGCATGGTATAATTCCGCACGTTAAGGTTGTCAGTCTAACGACGAGGAGAGGATGTATGAAGGAGCGGCGTGTTGTTGTGACGGGGATGGGGGCGATCAGCCCGCTAGGTCTGAGTGTTCCCGAGTTGTGGCAGGGCATTGTTGAGGCGCGCAGTGGCGTTGGCCCACTGACCCTGTTCGACCCGACCGGCTTTGACACACGCTTTGCTGCCGAGGTCAAGCGCTTTGATCCAGCGAATTTTATGGATCGCAAAGAGGCTCGGCGTACTGATCGTTTTGTGCAACTGGCCGTCGCCGCATCGAATGAGGCACTGCATCATTCAGGCTTGAAGATTACTGAAGCGAACCGTGATGAGATTGGGGTCTTTATCGCCAGTGGCATTGGGGGGATTGGCACGCTCAGCGAACAGCTTGATGTGTTGCGGGCACGCGGTCCGGGGCGGATCAGCCCATTCTTGATCCCTTCGATGATCACCAATCTTGCGGCAGGCCAGGTCTCGATTGCCACCGGCGCACGAGGGCCGAGCTATTGTCTCACGTCGGCATGCGCGAGTTCAGCCCATGCAATTGGTGAGGCTGCCGAGACGATTCGGCGGGGTTGGGCCAAGGCGGTGATCGTAGGCGGCAGCGAGGCGAGCATTACGCCAATCGGGATTGCCGGGTTCAATGCGATGCGGGCGCTTTCGACCAATAATGACCAGATGGATACCGCCTCACGCCCGTTTGATGCGACCCGTGATGGCTTTGTGATGGGTGAAGGTGCCGCCACGCTCATCCTGGAAGATGCCGATGAGGCGATCAACCGAGGGGCGACCATTCTGGCTGAAGTGGTCGGCTATGCCTCGACTTCTGATGCCTACCATATCTCAAACCTGTCTGAGGATGGCGAAGGTGTTGCTCGTGCGATCCGCCTGGCCCTCAAGCGTGCCGAGATTATCCCTGATCAGGTTGATTACATCAATGCCCACGCGACCAGCACGCCCGCCGGCGATCCGGTCGAGTCACGGGCGATCAAGCAGGTCTTTGGTGGGCGCGAAACGGCCCCGCCTGTTAGCGCCAGCAAATCACAGTTTGGACATCTGCTTGGCGCCGCCGGAGCGATCGAGACGGTCGTTGGTGTGATGGCGATGCAGCATAATCTCTTGCCTGCCACGATCAACCTGACTAGTCCCGATCCTGCCTGCGACCTTGATTATGTCCCGAACATCCCCCGACCTAGCCAGATTGATGTTGTGCTAAGCAATTCGTTTGGCTTTGGTGGGCACAATGTGTGTCTCGTGCTCAAGCGTTTTGTTGACTGAAGGAGGGGCTTGTTCACCTGCTAGTGGCTAGTCGGTCAACAAAGCTTCCTGCTACTTTGCGCCCCGGGAGCGAGGGCGTCTCGCCCTCGGGGGCGTTCGAGGGCGGGACGCCCTCGCTCCCAGGAATGAATGTAGTTGATACACTACAGAGCACTAGGTTTAGGGCGCAATCCTCAAGAATTGCGCTTCGATGTTGGAGGACGATAGCCCTCCAGGATACACCAGATAGTTATGCTTATGCCGAGCCGCTTAGAAGAGATTATTGGCGTTACCTTCCACGATCCACTGTTGTTGCAGAGTGCGTTTGTGCATCGTTCGTTTATGCATGAACATCCCGAACGGGTGCCGGGGCTCTCTTCCAATGAACGGCTTGAGTTCCTTGGTGATGCGGTACTCAATTTCCTGACGGCGGCGTGGCTCTTTGTCCGCTACCCCGATCGCAGCGAGGGTGAATTGACCAGCCTTCGTTCGGCGTTGGTCAAGACAACAACCCTGGCCGGGTTTGCCCGTGAACTCAATCTTGGCACCTATATTCGCATTAGCCGTGGCGAAGATACGCCTGCGGCACGGAACCGTGATGCGCTGCTGGCCGATATCTTTGAGGCGGTGCTCGGGGCAATCTATCTTGACCAGGGCGTTGAAGGCGTGGCGCTCTTTGTGACGCCCTTCCTCGAACGCCAGATGAAGACGATTGAAGAGGGCGGCGGCGAGGTGAACTATCGTACCCGCTTGCAAGAGGTTGCCCAGGCACGTTATGGGCAGACCCCGGCTTATCAGGTGATTGATGAGGATGGGCCGGCCCATCAACGTGTCTTTACGATGGAAGTTCGTCTTGGTGAGCAGGTGCTTGGCATTGGTCGCGGCTTGAATAAGCAAGCAGCAGCGCAGAGTGCGGCCCAGGAGGCGTTGCATCGCCTCGCTGTTGTTGAGGATGATCCAGCATGACGCGAGGTCTGATTACGGGCGGTACGGGCTATCTTGGGCAGGTGTTGATCCGTCAGGCCCGCGCACGAGGTTATGCTGTGGTGGCGACCAATTATACGCAGCCACCGGTGCCGGTGCCTGGGGTGACCTGGGCCGTGCTGGATGTGCGTGATCCGCACGCCGTGCGGTCGCTCGTTGAAGCGGTGCAACCCGCCTGGGTCATCCACACGGCTTTTTTGCAGAACGGCCCCGAGGTGATGGCAATTACCGGCGAAGGGGCCGGCCATGTCGCGGCTGCGGCTGCTGCGGTTAACGCACGCCTGATCCATCTGTCGAGTGATGTTATTTTCGATGGCGAACGTGACACCCCGTATACCGAAGAAGATCCGCCTGATCCCGTCACTGACTACGGACGCGCCAAGGCGTACGCCGAGGCTCTCGTTGCGGCGGCGCATCCCGCGGCGACCATTGTGCGCACGTCGCTGATCTATGGCTTCGACCCAATTGATAAGATTTCGCGCTTTGTCCTCGATGTCGCCGAGGGGCGTGCCGCTGCCGCCTTGTTCACCGATGAGTACCGTTGCCCAATCTTTGTCGAAGATCTCGCCGCTGCCTTGCTCGAATTGCTTGCGCTCCCCTACCAGGGTGTGTTGCATATCGCCGGGGCAACCTGTGTCAGCCGCTATGACATGGGTTGCCTGATCGCACAGGCGTGGCAGATCGATCCCGCCGATATCCCCGCCGGGCTCAGTGCCGCGAGTCCAATCCGGCGCCCCCGCAACTGCCGCCTCGCGATCACACGTGCCCAGGCGTTGCTTCAGACCCGCCTGCGGGGCATCGATGAAGTGCTGAGAGATAGGAGCTAGGTTGAGCGAGCTAAGTTGACGAAACAGTCAGTTGATGCGCCGGGTACTCGGTGTGGGGCTTGGCAAGGATGTGACGGATGCGAATTGGGCTTGATGCGCGCTATGCAACCGAGCATTTTCCGGGGATTGGCCGGTATACCGTCGGGCTTGCCCGTGCGCTTGCCGAGATCAGCCACGGCCATACGCTGGTGCTCATTGTTGATCCTCGTCAGTTGCGCCAGAGTCGCTATGATTTGGCAGCGATTGCGGCGATGCCCGGGGTCGAGACGGCGCAGCTGGCGGCAGGGCCGTTTAGTCTCAAGCAGCAGGTTGCGCTGCCAGCCCTCGCTCGTCGCCTCGCGTTGGATGTGTTGCATTCGCCCTATGTCGTCAAGCCGTATCTTGGTCTGCCGTGCCCGTCGGTCGTCACCGTGTATGACTTGATCGGTTGGCGCTATCCGCGCACGCTCTCGGCACGGGGGCGGCTCTTCTACCGCGTGACGATGGATCTGGCGCTGCGCACCGCGATGCGCATTCTGACGATTTCAGAGAGCTCGCGCGCCGATCTTGCCTATGTCTATCCCCGCGCCGCCAGTCGCCTCGTGGTGACGCCACTCGCCGCCGAGCGCCGGTTTCAACCGCAGTCAGCAGAAGTTGTCGCCCAGGTGCGCCAGCGTTATGCGCTCCCCGACGATTATGTGCTCTATGTTGGTTCCCAGAAGGCGCACAAGAATCTTGAACGCCTTGTGCGGGCCTGGGAACGGATGCTTGAGTTTGAAGCGCGCCAGACCCCCGGTGCCTGGACGCTGGTGCTGGCCGGGCATGCCGAACGCGGTCAGACGAGTCTGCACCAGTTTGTCAAACAGCGTGGCCTCGCCGACCGGGTTCGGTTTGTGCCCAATGTGGCTGACGAAGACCTGCCTGCGCTCTACAGTGGTGCGACCGTCTTTGCTTTCCCTTCCTATTACGAAGGGTTTGGTCTACCCCCGCTCGAGGCAATGGCCTGTGGTGTGCCGGTGCTCTGCGCGTACGCCTCGAGTCTCCCCGAGGTCGTGGGTGAGGCCGCGCTGACGGTGGATCCGTTCAATGCGCTTGAAATGGCCGAAGGCCTCTGGCGGTTACTCAACAATCCGCTCTTGCGCCGCGATCTCGCGGCCCGCGGTGCCCGGCGTGCCCGCGACTTTTCGTGGCGCCGCACGGCCCTTGGCACGCTCCGTGTGTATGAAGGCCTCGCGGCCCGCTCCTGATGTGGTGCGGGCTTGGGTGCGCGGGCATCCGCCCGCTTCGGGAGCACCAGCGGGCGGGACGCCCGCGTACCCAGGAAAGCGAGAAAACTTACGTAAACACCCTTTGCGCCTTTGCGTCAAATCATCAGCAACCTGAGTTGACAGACTCCTTCGTCACAGCGCGGGCAAGACCTTGCCTGGGTTGAGGCGGCCCCCCGGGTCAAACCAGGCTTTGATGTGGTGCTGCACCACAAGCTGCGTTGCCCCGAGCGCCTCGTGCATAAACGCTAATTTCAGCGTTCCAATGCCATGTTCCCCCGAGAGCGTCCCGTCCACGGCGAGCGCAATGCGGAAAATTGCTTCGGCGCACGGCCAGATACGCGCACTCTCAGCAGGGTCACGAGCATCAAAGAGAATATTCGGGTGCAAATTACCGTCACCGGCGTGACCAAAAACGACGATGGGCAACTGATGTTCTTCGGCGAGTGCTTTGATCAAGCGCACACTCTCGGCAATGCGCGTCAGTGGCACTGCGATATCTTCGCCAAGCCGGTTGGGGCGAATGCGAGCCAGCGCAATCGAGACGGCCCGGCGCGCTTGCCAGAGCTTCGCTTCGTCGCTGGCACTCTGCGCCACCTGGACGAGCCGGGCGCCCCCGGCGCGAGCCAGCGCGGCGAGCGCCTCGGCGTCGTGCGCCACCGTTTCAGGCTCGCCATCGCTGAGCATCAACAGCATTGCTCCGGTCTCAGGCGGCAAGCCAAGGTGCAGATAGGCTTCGACGGCGGCAAGGGTCGTATCGTCCATCAACTCAAGCGCCGACGGCACCAAGCCCGAGGCCATGATCTGTTCGACGGTTGCGCATGCATCCTCAAGCTGCGCAAAGAGGGCCATGGTAGTGCGACGGGCGGGCGGCAGCGGCACGAGCCGCAATGTCACCTCGGTGATCACGGCAAGCGTGCCCTCTGAACCAACCAGCAGTTGGGCAAGGCTCTGCTCGGTTCCTTGCCCGGCGAGACCATCACCCCAGCGCACGATCGTACCATCGGCAAGCACCGCCGTGACCGCCAGTACATAGTCAGACGTCACGCCATATTTGACGCAACGAGGCCCTCCGGCATTGCATGCCAAATTGCCCCCAATCGTCGAAGCCGTCTGACTAGAGGGGTCAGGGGGATAAAAGAGACCCATTGTCTCGGCGGCCCGTTGGATCTCGGCGGTAATCGCGCCTGCGCCAACGTGGGCAACCATCTGCTCCTTGTCAAGCGTGATCTGGTCAAGTCGATTGAGCCCGAGGATCAGCGCATGCGAGGTTGGCGTTGAACCACCAGCGAGCCCACTGCCCGCCCCGCGCACCACAACTGGCAAGTCGTAGGTTGCCGCAGCACGCATCAAGCCAGCAACCTCGCTGGTAGTTGCCGGCAAGGCAACCGCCAACGCCTCTCCAAGCGGTTGTGCAATCGAGGCATCCTGGTCGTAACAGGCAAGATCTTCCCTCCGCGTCAGCAGGTAGGTTTCCCCAACCACCGAGCGCAGGGTCGTCAGAATCTGCTCGCGGCCCGTTTGACGCACCAGTCGTTTGTGCAACGCCAGGTCGGGCGGAGTTGGCAGTTGCGAAAATGGAGCAAGAGCCGTCTCGCGCAAGCCTGCCAGCATCAAATTATGCTCGGCATCTTGTGCTGGCATGCCCATTTCGGTAGTCCTCATACCGCCCGACTCAAGCGCAAGGGCCTGCAGAATGCGTAACAACTGTTCAGCTTCATCGGTTGGCAGAGCAAGACCGAGGTGGACTGTCCCGACGCCGGCATCGCCCCAGATCGTCAAGGGCAGGCGATATCGCGTAGCGAGCGTGCGGGCGCGGGAAACAAAAGCGGGCAAGGCAGAGCGGGGGAGCGTCAGGTCACGACGAAGCGCTGCCGGGTTCAGATGCGCAGCCGCCAGGTCATACCATTGGTGCCACGGATCGCCCTCGTCTACCGGCATCACGGTGGTGCCCGTGTCAGCCGCGATCTCGGCCAGCAGACCAACCTGGCGAGCCAGGAGTGCTGGCAGCCCTTCAAGCTCAACCAGCAACCTTCCGGTACCATCCGGTTGTTCAGCGACTGGCAGGGCACTAAGCGCAAGCCCCGCGCTCACCAGTTGTTGCGCCAGGTGGCACGCTTTGGCAAGCGAGGCGCAACATATCAGCGTCGTGGTGCGCTCAGCGGGCAGTGGCCGCAGGCTAAAGGTAAACTCGTGGGCAAGCCCCAGATCGAGCCGACTCGCAGCGAGTGCCCGATGCAGACCATAGCCGGTGGCCCGCTTGATCGTCGGTCCGCCAATGCCCAGGTTTGTGCCATCGGGCAACATCAGTTGTGCCGCACGCAGATAGCGTCCAATAGTTCCATAGCCGAAACGACGGCGGCCCCCCGCATTGCAGGCGACCAGATCGGCCAGCGTCAGACCAGACACAAGCGGAAAGATCGGCAAGGCAAGCCGATACGGCGCAAGCTCCTCGTGCAGTCTCGCGATTGGCGTAGTTGCGGGGGCAGTGACAAGCAACGCCCCGGGCTCGACAGCAACTATTTCCACAGATTATCCCAGATGTCTTGAATCGTCGTCTGGACACCCGCAATCGTCTGGCGCACCGGGTCAGGCGACAGGCGGGCATCAAGGCGGTTTCGGCTATCCTCAATCACTTCGCTCAACAAACTATGGGCTTCGACCGCATAGAGACGGGTCAACGCATCGGTATAGACCTCGATCAACTCTTGCCGATCGGCCCTGGGCGTCTCGGCCAGCATATTGGCAAGAATGGTACGTGCATTATCACGAAAAGACTCTATCGACATAAAAACCTCCCTGATCGTACTCTCTTCATTATACGACGGGAGGGAGGACTTTGTGGCTTTTTGGGTTAGCGCACCCAGGGCTGATGCAAAGTCAGATCTCCAGGGCCGCCGTCGCCGTCAACGGCGCGGCTACCATCTGCGAAGCCGGCCTGCGCCGGCTGGATGAGGCCGCGCAAGCGGCCTTCGCGACCAATAGCCGAGGGCTTTAGCCCGACGGTGCTCCGGTCAGGTGGACGTTGCCCTAGCCCTGTGAGCGCACCGACGCAAAAAACGCTGCGCCTTTGCGTCAAAACCACCGCCTGCTTTGCAAGGCCTTGGCCCTAACGCTGGTCGCGCTCAGGCGACGACGAGCGCAACACTTCGCGTGAGCGGCCCCCCTCGGCTGGCCCAACAATGCCCTGTTGTTCAAGCAGATCGATCAACTGGGAAGCCTTGCTATAACCAATGCGAAGGCGGCGTTGCAACAGTGAAGCCGAGGCGCGCTGATGTTGTTGCACCAGATCGATCGCCTGGGTCAAGAGCGCGTCCTGTTCATCAACCGAAAGAAATTCGGCGGGGGGCTTGAACGTCTCATCAGATGCTCCGGCAGATTGTGCCCCGGTCGCAGCCGGACGTGGCCCGGGCAAGGTTCCACTAAAAGGCGGGCCATTGACCCCGAGCGAACCACCGGGCTTCTGGGTCGGATCAGCCGAAACCTCGTCAGGAGGCAACGCCTTGCGCCAGAAGTCAACAATCTTTTCTACCTCGCGATCCGAGACATAGGTACCCTGGATGCGTACAAGTTTGGCCGCATCAGCCGCCATATAGAGCATATCGCCGCGTCCGAGCAACTGATCGGCCCCAGGTACATCAAGAATGACCCGGCTATCAACCTGTGACGTGACGGCAAAGGCAATGCGCGAAGGGAAATTAGCCTTGATCAACCCTGTAATGACATCAACCGAGGGTCGCTGCGTCGCAATAATGAGATGGATACCGGTCGCACGGGCCATCTGGGCGAGGCGACAGATATACGTCTCGATCTCATCGGGGGCCATCATCATCAGATCGGCAAGCTCATCAATAATGATCAAAATATAGGGCATCGGTTCGAGGTCAGCACGTTTGCGCGCAAGTTGCTTATAGCTATCAAGATTGCGCACCCCGTGGCGCGCAAAGATCTTATACCGCCGCTCCATCTCACGGGTTGCCCACTTCAACGTTGGCACCACCCGTTCGAGCTCGGTGACGACAGGCGAGAGCAGATGAGGAATATGATTATAGACAATCATCTCGACCATCTTGGGGTCAACCAGGATCAGCTTGAGTTCATCGGGCGTATGGCGTAGCAGCAACCCGCAGAGGAAGGTATTGATCGCCACCGACTTGCCCGAGCCGGTCGCGCCAGCGACGAGCAAGTGGGGCATACGGGTCATATCGGCAATCATTGGCGTACCACTCACATCTTTGCCAAGCGGCAGCTTCAGCCGAGCGCGGCTCTGCTCAAACTCTTCGCCATCCATCACCTCACGCAAGCTAACCAGCGCAATCGAGGAATTGGGGATCTCGATGCCCACCGCCGATTTGCCGGGAATCGGGGCCTCAATGCGGATCGACGACGCGGCGAGCGCCAGCGCGAGATCTTTTTCGAGCGACGTGATCTTGCTGACTTTGACGCCTACCGCCGGCTGCACCTCAAACTGGGTCACTGCCGGGCCAGGATTGACGTGAACGACCTGCGCCTCAACCTTGAAGCTCGCTAGGGTATCTTCAATCAAACGTGAGCGATCGCGAATGACATCATCGCCAATTTGACTAACTATCGTGACCGGATCAAGCAGATCAAGCGCAGGCAACGGCCACGCGCGATGGACGGAAGCCGTTTCGAAACCATCGAGGGCCTCTTGTATGACCTCGTGCGGCCGGGCGGGCGGCAGTTCGACCGGTGGTTTGGCGAGTACCGGAGGCACCACAGGGGCGGGTGCAGCGGGAGTAGCCAGAGGAGGCACCACTGTAGGCGTGAGCTCGGGTTTGGCTGGCACCCCAGGCCGTTGAAAGAGGCTAGCGCGCGTCGGGCGGGCCGCAATTGGCGTGGGCACAATCGAATCGTCGTTCCCCTGAGGCGGCGGCGTAAACGGAAGATCGGTATCGGCCCGTGCCGTAGGCACAGATCGACGGGAGGCGTGCGAACGGCGCGGCGCACTCCAGAGCAACTGCCAGAACGCCGCCGTACGTGCCGCCGCCCCAACGAGCAACTCACGCAGCGTCAGATCAAACGTCAGCAGCACACCGATCAGGCCAATCACAACCGTCACGAGCACAGCGGCCGGGCGCCCAATAATGCTATCAAAGCCCTGCACCAGCCAGAAGCCGGCCCAACCGCCCCCCTCATTCTTGAGCCGAGCCTCGAACGGTAGATCATGCACCGGAAACTCGAGCAGGTTAAGAATCGAGGCAATAATGAGCAGTGTCCCGATCAGGTGGGTTGCGGTAAGCCGCGAGTCACGAAACTGCTCTTGAATCAAGATCGCAATACCCAGCAAACCGAGTATAATTGGTACAACAACAGCGCCCCCGCCAAAGGCTTGGCGCATCATCTCAACATAGAGCGTCCCAGCCCCACCGGCAATCCCGGTCGCAAAAAAGATCACGGTTACCAGGGCCAATGTCAACAAGCCAAGGGCAAAGAGGTCACGCTGATGTTCAGGGCGCATCAAGATAGGGGGAGGCGTCGCACGCGCACTTTTCCGCGGTGCTTTGCTGGTACGGGTAGCAGGTTTGCGCCCAGTGGATGGTTTCTTATTGCCTTGTGCGGCCATCTTTACTCCTCGCCGCGTGGCGATCCCTCAAGGTGGTAGTATAGCACACATGCGCGTTGTAGTGATGAGGAGAAGCAAATGTGGCGACGGAAAAACAAGTTTGAGCGTCAGTTAGATACGCTTGAAACCCAGGCCGCCGAAGCGGTTGGGCAGCTTGCCGGCACGATCCGTGGTCGGTTTGATAATGAAGTAGGCCAAGAAGTAGCCGCGAACCTGAGCCAGCTCGCCCGTCGGGTTGACGAACTCGATTTGAGTGACCAGGTTGCGCAACGGCGAAAAAAACTGGAAAAAGCGGCGAAAAAGGCGAGCCGTCGGGTTGATCGGGCAATCAAGGATCTCGAAAAGACTCGGGGCAAAGTTGCCCGTGACGCACGCGATCTTGCCTCGCAGGTGGGCGAAAACCTTGAGCATAGTGGTCAGCAGATCGCTACGATAGGCCAGCAATCAGTCCCTGAAAAGCCCGGTGGCTGGGTTATGCCCACGTTGCTTGGCTTGCTTGTCGGTTTTGGCCTGGGCTTTTTTGTCGCAAAGAAGACTAGCAAGAAAGACGCCGAGACGCCCTGATGTGAGCATGGGGCCCTCAATAAAGTATGCGTTCGGTGAGCCAAAAGCCAGCTTAGCTGGCTTTTGGCTCACCGAACGCAGGCACCGTAGGGCAAAAGCCCTACGATTGATGATCAGACAACGGTGAGGATGGCGTTGGCGAGGTTGTGCCCGTTGCATATTCCTCCACCTGTGCAGCCAATTCATCGCTGAGCGACAGCCCCATCAAACGCGCCATCCAGCGTGTTTCGTCATAGCTATCGAGTAGTACCACTACCAGGACGGTAATGGGCATCGAGAGAAAGGTGCCGGGCGGCCCCAAAATCCATGTCCAGAAAAAGAAGGCTACAAAAACAACCGCAGGCGACAGACTCAACTCGCGTCCGATCAATGAGGGAGCGATGAGATTCTCCATCGCCAGATTGATCGTCGTAATAATCAAAATCACGATGATCGCCCGTACCAGTCCCTGTTCTGCCAGGGTCAGCAAGAATGCTGGCAAGGCTGCTGTCGGAATGCCAACATAGGGAATATACCCTAGCACAAAGATCAAGACCCCCCAGAGCAACGAAAAAGGCACTTGAAGCAAGACCATCCCAATCGTTGAGCCAACAGCAACCGTGAGATTGATATAGGTACGCACCCCAAAATAACGTACCACACTGCCACCGAAAGTGGCAAGTCGATGCACGAGGGGGCTTTGCTCACCAAGCCCCGAGCTAAGACGCTTGCGAAGTGAAGGCATTTCGATGAGAAAAAAGAGTACCAGTACAGTCACGATCAGCGAATTGCCCAGCACGTTGCCGATACCTGCCAGGATCGAACCCAATACTCCCACGAGCGAAACACTATTGAGCAAGCCAAAAAACTGCAACTCATTGGCAACAAACCCATAACTTGCTAACCACTCACGGAGCAACTGCTCTTGTTGCGCGAGCAGACGTTGATATGTGCCAAGCTGTGACGTCAGACGGGTAATTGATACCCCGAGTGCGGTGGTCAACATCGCGGCAAAGGCGATCATGCCGAATACCATGATCAGCAGGGCAAACCACGAAGAAATGCCACGTTTTTGCAGCCAAAGATAGATTGGATTACACAGCAAGGTAATCACAAGGGCTAGCAGCAACGGGTTGAGCAAGGGCGCTGCAACCCGCATAGCTCCCAGGATCAGTACCAGCGAAGCGATGATCAACAAAGGTCGCAAGATCGTTGTCGCCTGCGGCTGGGGCAATTCCATAGCCACTCCTCACTCAGTCAAAATGGTTCTCCCTTAGTATACCGTTTTCTGAGGATTTAGGTAACGCTTTTTGCCGATTTGTGACTACACGAGTCGCTCGTTCACTGACAAGCCACGACTTGTCAGTGAACGCACTAGTACAGCATTCCAGAAGTCCGCAGTGAGTTGCTGGGAGCGCGGGCGGCTCGCCCGCCATGCCCGGATGCGGGCGAGCCGCCCGCGCTCCCAGGCCGCACAACTCCATACGTATTTCCAGAGAGTTGTACTAGGTTGCGGAGACGGCCATCCTCGGCTCGTACCGTGCCAAGCGACCTGTTCGGACATCAGCGCGACGCCGACCGCTTCCAGATACGCTGCGCCCAATCGACAACCACAAATCTGCCATCGCCCTAGGGTTCCAGCAATGGCAAAGCTGATGTGGGTACCACGGTTGGCACAGGGGGCGGAGGAATAGAGGAGGGCAGCACCTGGCTGATCATCAAGATAAGCACTAGGACGGCAATAATCAGCGCCACCAGTTTTGGCGAAAAGCCTTGCTTGCGCGGGGTCTCGTTACGAGCGCGTTGGGCCGGCTCACCTACGGTCGTCGTACCGACGACAAAGGCTTTGGCGCTCGTCAAGGCGCGCGAAGCTATTTGCCCAGCCCCGGTGAGCGTACGCTCGGTACGCAGTGGCTTGCCCACCGGCGCAGCCTCGCCAGCAACCGCATCAGCGGTCACAGATTGACGAGCAACGCTCGCCATCCGGGTATTAAAGAGATATTCACTCCCAGGAACAACCCACAAACGCGGCGCTCCCCAGGCATCCTCGGCCTCCGCGAGCGCTGCTCGTCCATCGGTTGTGGCGAGATCAACTGGTTCATCAGCCACCAGCGCTTCATAACATGGCCCACAAAAGGTGGCAACGCCTGCATTATCCAGGTCGCCTAGCGCAAGAGTGGCAATGCCAAGCCGGTCATGCACTGCCCCTGCAATGCTCGCCAGGGCGACCGCTTCAGCCCCCAGATCAGCCGCAAGGGTCAGTAAGCGTAACTCCTGGTAATCACCAATAATCCCAGCTAACCCTGTCGCATCAAGCGCACGCCCCAGGCGCAGGCGCGCTGTTGCCCCTTGACCCGTTGCATCAGCGGCAACAAGGTGCAGCGCATGGCACGGCTCTTCAGCCAGGGCCTCACGCAGCATCAACGGGTCGGCATCGCGCAACAGATCAACGACCAGACGGCCCTCGCGCACTGGTTGCGCCAGGGCATGACCCAATGGTGCCGCTGCTGCTGCTGCCGCCCCCGGCGCACACGCAATCAACAGGCGTATCGGGCCGCTCAAAGGCAAAGCTGGACGCGAACGGGTAATGCGGCCAACCCGAATCAGCGGGTAATCGTCGCGGATCGCTGGTTGCCACGGGGTTGAACGCCCCAGCGTGATCCATTCCCAGGGCAGGATCGCCACCTCAGGCAAGGCCATGTGCAACTGAATCTGGACGTGGTTCCCCGCTTCACTGGCTGTGTGAGCGGCTTCGAGCAGCAATTGATGCACCGGCGGAGGAAACAGCACTGGCGCGAGCATTTCACCATTGGTCACCATATCATTGGTGAGTACGGGCAACTCGATCAGGGTTTCAATAACTCCGCCTGGACTCGTCGCATGAAGGGTATATCCAGTCGTTCCTTGCCCACTAATGGCGATCTGAAAGGGTATTGCCACTGCCACGCTGCTTACACCTGCCCCTCATAACACTATGTACGCACTATCGCAAAAGGAACGCTGTCACCAGCTTCATGTGACCCTGAGCGGAGCGATGGAATCCGCTCATTGCATGCTTGCAATATAGCATGCCCTTCCCTCTCATGTCTAGTCAGCCACAGCTTATGCCCAGGGCGATTGCATCTTGCCTTGGTGCGTGCCATCAGGCTGGCGGATTGCCCTCACACGCCCACACCGCTGGCGTCAGCGCCTCGGCTACCGAGGGCGAAGCCGACCTTCGCCGGCTCAATCAGGCCACGTAGGTGGCCTTTGCCAGCCAAAAGCCGAGCCGTTGACGGCGACGGAAGAAGATGCAATCGCCCTAGATCACGCAACGGTGCGCCCACGTTTGGGCAAAGACGCCTCCGGCGAGGGATTGTGAGACCGCAGTTCCCAGGAAGAACGCGTGCACAAGCGTCGATTGCTAGGGCGTTAGACCTAACGATCGCATATCAGCTGTAGGCATAGAAGTAGTACAATACCCTACGTGTATCACAGGCTCTAGTGTAGCGAGGATGTGCGTTGCAATCGGTCGTTCAGGAACTGCGTCAGCAGCGACGCTTGCTTGTGGTGGGAGTGGTGCTTGCCCTGGTCGCGGGACTGGCTGCACCGCAGGGACGGCTGGTTGTGTCCATGGCCGCGCTACTCGTTGCCCCTGGGTATCTCGTGGAACGCTATCTGGTGCGGGCTTCGTTGCCATGGCTGCCCCGTTTGACCATCTGGCTCGGACTCAGTGTGAGCCTGGTGGCGTTGCTTTACCAGTGGCTGTGGCCTCTTGGTCTGCCCGTGAGTGCCCCGATGCTCTGGGCAGGGAGCCTTCTCCTGGGGTTGGCTGCCCTTGTGACGGTCTGGCGTGGTCGTAATGCGGTTCCTCCTTCGCTGGCGTTGCCTTCACCGCAATGGCCCTTGATGGCGCTGTTGACGCTTGCGGTCTTTGGTTTCACCTTTCTCCAACGCATGGCCGAAATTGATGGTGTGGCCCTGCCACCCTGGGTTGACTCGGTGCATCATACCTTGCTGGTGCGCATTGCGGTCGAGACCGGCCTCGCGCCTCATTCGCTTGAGCCCTACCTGCCCGTCAATGATCTGCCCTACCACTGGGGCTATCACGTTGTCATTGCGACGCTTGTGCGCCTCAGCGAGGTTGCCCCAGTTGATGCGATTCTGCTAACCGGCCAGATCTTCAATGCACTCCATACGCTAACGGTCGCAAGCCTCGCGCTTGTGCTGTGGCGGCGTCCAG
This sequence comes from Candidatus Chloroploca sp. Khr17, assembly GCF_004138165.1. Taxonomy (GTDB): domain Bacteria; phylum Chloroflexota; class Chloroflexia; order Chloroflexales; family Chloroflexaceae; genus Chloroploca. The sequence continues at coordinate 20,917 of NZ_RYFF01000022.1, read as the reverse complement.
TGGCGGCACCGGTGGCCGCCTTGGTCGTAGGGTTGCTCTCGTTGATGCCGGCCTATTATTTGTCGTGGGGGCGCTATACCCAACTGGTGGGCTTGCTGATGCTGCCCGGTCTGGCGCTGGTGTGGCATCAGGCGTTGCGTGGCAATGGACGTGGATGGTGGGTGCTTGTGGCCCTGTTGATGGCCGGCCTCAGCCTGGTGCATATGCGGGTCGTCTTTTTTGCCGGGGCGTTGCTTGTTGCCCAGACCCTGCTGTGGGCCAGTACGCGCCCGTGGCCTGTCGTACGCATTGCTCTCAGGGACGCGTTTGCCGCGACGGTTGCCGCGGGTATCTTGACGCTCCCCTGGATCATGCTGCTCGTGAGACGCACCCTCTTGCCCGCTGCCACCTCAGGAACATTGGCGGGGAATGAGGATTATAATGCCTTGAATCAAGGGTTGCTTTGGGTTGACCATACCCGACTGCTGGTTGCCCTTGCCCTGAGTAGTGCGCTGATTGGGCTCTGGTACCGCCAGCGTGTTGCGGCGATCGTGGCGCTCTGGGTCGGGTTACTGGTGGTGATGGCCAATCCCTGGCTGGTGCCTTATCTCTTGCCGGCAACGGGCCTGGTGATGTTGCTCAATGGACTACGCATACGTCACCTCGCTTTGAGCCTGGTTGGTCTGGGCTTGCTGGTGCTCAATCCGTTTTTTGTTCGCCTGCCCTACCTTTGGCTGCTGACCAACGATGCCGTGGTGATCTCGCTCTTTCTGCCGCTTGCCGTGCTTATTGGCGGTGGGGCAGCACTGGTGAGTGAGCAACTGGTGAGCATGGTGCGTCCGGTGTTACGGCCTGCTCTCTATGCAACCGGGCTGGTGGGCCTGGTGGCGGCAGGTATCTGGGGCACGCAGACAATGAGCGAGATACCCAATACGGCGACACTACTGGCGACCCCTGCCGATCGCATGGCGCTTGATTGGGTGGCAACCAATACGCCACCCGAGGCGCGCTTTCTCGTCAATGCGGCCCCCTGGCTGCCCGCCGCCCGACGGGGTGTTGACGGTGGGTGGTGGCTGTCACCGCTCGCCGGACGTTGGACAACCGTGCCGCCAGTGCTCTTTAGCTATGGCGATCCGGCCTATGTCGCCCACATGCACGCCCTCGGCGACCGCATTATCAACCATACGCCCGAGAACAGGCAGGATATCTTTGCCCTCATCGCCAGCGAGTCAATTACCCACATCTATCTGGTTGAAGGACGTGGCCCTCTGCAGCCGACCCTCTTTGCCAATGCGCCCGGGTTTCGTCAGATCTATGCCCGTGATGGGGTCGTCATTTTTGCGGTTGAGTAGCAACATTTCTGGCGAACGCGGCCAACTTTGCTGGCCGCGTTCGCCAGAAGCAACGTTCGGACAGAGCTTCGTTTAGCCCCGTGTCAACCCGGCCATCCACCAGTCGCGGGCACCATACGCCAGGACGAGGTAGCCAAGCAGGATCAGGAGCAGCGCCAGATCGACCTTGCCTGGGCGCCAGCGACGGCGTGGTGTTGCCAGATGCAGGGTTAGCCAGAAGAAGAGCAGGCTCAAACCCCCATAGAGCATCCAGGTCGCTCGGTAGAGGGGCAAGACACCCTGCGCACCGGCATCAATCACGCCGCGGGTAAGCAGGTTGAGCAGCACTAGCGGGCGCAAACCTCCGGTAAACGAGATAATGTCGGGTGGGCGCGCCGGCACCAGCGCAGCGGCCATCGCCGACAAGGGGTTGGCAAAGACGTAGATCGCCGGAGCGGGCAACATGCTATTGAGGAGCGACCAGAGGTTGGCTGCGAGCAGGGTGCCACCCACAAGGCTGATCAAGAGCGCATAGCAGAGCAGGGTAGCGCTGTAGGTCTGACGGGTCGCTGCCGAGCAGAAGAGCCCAAAGACGCTGCCGAGCAGGGCCGTGATCAGCAGCGTACTCAAGACCCGCCCGAGATCAGCAAGGCTTACCCCACCAAAGAGCAGCACGACCGCAAAGACCGGCAAGACCGCCAGGATCAGGATCAACAACAGGGCGAAGGCGGCGACCAGTTTGCCAGCGACCAGTTGAATCGGGGTCATCGGGGTCGTCTGGAGCATCGCAAAGGTGCCACGCTCGTGCTCGCTGCTGATCGCATTGACGGTTGTCGCCGGGGCGAGAAAGACGATCAGCGCCTGGATGACCAGACTGAGCGTAATGAAGAGAATTTGCCCGATCTGGGCACTGACGAGCGGTGCCCCACGGTCAAGTTGACCCACAATTGCGCCGTAGATCAGGCGGGCCGCAATGGACGCGAGGCCAATCAAGAGCGCCAACAAGAGCGCTGAACGGCTGCCCCGCATCTGTACGGCAAATTCTTTGAAGAGAATCGGCATCGACGGGCCGCGGCTCATGGCAAGACTCCTTGCAGGCGTGCGCCAAGATAGAGGCAGCCAGCCTCGACAATGCGGCCATCAAGCCGCAGTTGCAAGCGGCCATTGCGCAAAAACGGCGCAGGGTTTTCGAGTTGCAATTCACCAGGGCCATCAAACGACTGTTCCACCCAGCGTTCACGCTCCCAATCATAGACCTCGATGATTACGCCCGCATTCGGCCATGTGCGCTCACTCTCGATTACTAGGCTGAGCCGTTCGGCGCGTAGCTCGGCCAGTTCAGCAGGAAGCCGCAACTCGCCCATTGTGGGTGCCATTGTCGCCGGTATGCCTGCCCCTCGCGAACCAAAACATTGCGTCTGCTGTGAGGCGATCCAGTCTGGTCTGAGCCAACCTTCGTTGAGCAAGATTGGCCCGCTGCCGCGGAAGTCCGGACGTAGCGCCAGCAATGTCACCTCCTGGACGGCAGCGGGGACATTGACCTGCATACCGAGCGGATTCTGGTCGAGCCACGCGAAGACGAAGGGGCCTTCTTGACTGAGCACATTATTCTGAATGACCGCCGCATTGAGCAGCGCCTCGCGTGCCAGGACATAGCGACTCGCCGCCTGCCCCGGCCCTTGTCCGGCCTCCAATTCTTCGCGGAGCACCAGGAAACTGAGCGCCGTATTGCGTGCGACCGCTTCAGGGGGATCGAGGGGCCACGGTTGCGCCGCTGTTTCACCTGGATTGAGCGTGCCTAGCCTGACAACCCGCTCACCAAAGACCGCCACGGCGTCGCGCAGCACCAGATCGCTTGTGTTGACCACCTCGATCTGCAGCGTACCATCAACCAGCAGCATCGTCGCCTGGATGCCTTCCAGGGGCATCTGGGCTTCCGCCATCACCCCCTGGATCTGCCAGGCCTCAAGCGGCAGCGGAAGCTCGGGGCTCAACTGGGCCAGATCGCCAACGACACCATTGACCTGCCCAAACACACCTGCGGCGGAACGCACAGGGCGCACAAGCGCCTCATCGCTCGTTGTGAGCCGCACCTCCTGTTGTTGTGGCACGAGCATGCCAACAAAACCGCGCACTCGGGCAAGGTTGGGTTCGGTCATTTCCACCAGGGTCATACGGCTCACCAGCCGTTGTTCGGGTCGAATGGCGAGGGCAAGGCCAACGACGAGTGCCCCAGTCGCGAGCGCAACCCCTGGCACAACCACCCATGCCCAGGCCTGGCGATCGAACTGGCGCAAAATGAGCGCAATCCCAGGCCCAATCAGGATGGTATAGAGGGCAAGTACCAAAAAAATGAGATCAACGGGTGGTAACGTCAGCGCAGGCAGATTCGACAGACCGGCGGTAATGACCTGTTCTTGCAGAATATCAACGGTGCTCTGCGTCCCAAAAGGCGTCGTAATGCGTTGCCCAGGGCGCAACAGACTCTGCCAGAAGGCCGGGGCTTGTTCCCAACGAATCAGGGCAGGCGCACCAGGATCGAACGCGAGCTGGGTCACACTCCCACGGCCAACCTGGCGACTCACCCATGCCGGAGCGTCAGCCGCGCCAGTCGCAATTGCCCCAGGCACAGGCAACAACTGAAGACCAGGCAAAACGCCGGGGCCGGGTGCGGTACTCAACGCAACCAGCGGCGCATCATCAATCTGGCGCGTCGCTCCGAGCGTAGCGGGCAAGAGACGTGGCGGCATACCGGCGATCGTGCGGGCCGCGGTTGGCCCACCACCAAGCAGCAGATGACCACCAGCATAGACCCAGCCGCTGAGCGCCTCTTGCTGGGCAGGACTCAGATTCGCGAACGGAACATCGTGAAGCAGCACGAGATTCAGGCTACTCAAGCCTGCCATGCGGTCAGGGAAGAAGGCCGGGTCGAGCAGGAACGTATTGAAGGGAAAGGTTGTGACATCCTGGCGACGGGGCAAGTTCAACTGGGGATCGGACGCGACAAGCAAGCCGAGCATCCGTTCATCGCGACGGGGACGCAGCTCAAGCTCAGTTTCAGCGAGCACCAGATTCTGCTGCTCAACCTGCACCACCAGTGAGCGCACCTCTTGATCGAGCGCAACGTAGAGTGTCAGTTGCTTGACGGCTCCGGCGGGCAATTCAACCCGCTGCCCATTCCGCAGCGACGATTCAGCGGCCCCGGCCACAACCAGCACATCAATGGCTGGGCCATCGTTGCGCAGGTCAAGTTGCACCGGCAACCATGTGCCGGGTGTATAGTTGCCATCAAAAGCAGGAACAGCCGTCAGGCTCAGGTTTGCCTGAGCAGCGACTGGCGTGACAGAGAACACCCCACAAAGGAGCACGGCCAGGAGCAAGAGCAAGCGCCGCACAAGCATCTGGAAGGAGGTCATCACCAGGATAACACCAATCCTTTACTGAAATAGCCCGTAAAGCCCTTTACAACTCACGAATGCTCAAATTGCGGAACACCGCGACAACTTCAGGCTCACGGGCCATGGCAATCATTCCATAGCGCGGCGTTGGAGGTGGGGCCTCAACAACCAGGGTTGCCACAGCCTGCCCATTGATGCCAAGCGCGACTTCAAGCCCGTCGAGGCGGGCTACAAGACGGTTGGTCGCCTGTGGCTCAGTGACAATCGCGGGATGCACCTCATCGCGTAGCCGATTATCGCTCCCGTTCACACGTTGCTCAAGCCGATACCGGCCTGTGGCTGGCTCAACAAAAAAGGCCAGAAAATTGCTTTCGGCAAAGCGCAGCATCAAACCGGCGGCCCCACCGGTAACCCTCAGATCAACACCGATCAGGTAATCCAACCCGGCCGGTGAGGTATTGAAGGCCCAGATATTGCCCGCGCTACGGACGGCGGTAATCCGATACCCATCCTGCGCAAACCCGACATTCCACCCGCGCCCACCCACCTCGGGCCATCCCTCACCCGATGTGAGATCGTTGGCATAGGCGATTGACCCTGTTTCCGGCAAGGTGACGGTTGTGGCTGTCACGGGGCGTGCGGTGGACTCGCTGGTTGGTACCGGTGTGGTCGTTGCAGTGGCCTCGGGCGATACCGGCGCAGTCGGCACCATGCTGGCAGGGGGCGGTACGGGGATCACCGTTGGCGCAGGCGATGCCGGTGGCGTCGTTGGGGACGGCAACGTATCAGCCTGTGGGGCCTCGGCAGCCGTATTGTCACTGAGACGGTCACGCAACCCCCAACCAAGCGCTCCAAGGCCGGCCATTGCCAACGCACCGACGCCTCCGAACACCAGTGTACGCCGACTCTTATCGGTTTTTGGGGTTGGACGAGCCTTGGAAGCGGCCTGCGTAGCCCGATTGAGTGCGGCCTCGGCCTGGGCCAACAACACCGTACTATCACGATAGAACGGGTTGATCTGCTGGATGGTTCGGAAATCAGCAATTGCCTGCGTATACCGTCCGGCATCAAGATGGTCACGCGCTTTGCCGTACAGGTCGGCCAGCGTATCACGAGGAGGGGGCACCGGCGGCGCTGTCGAGGCACGTTTCGACAACGACACCCCGGGCTCAGGGTTCTCAGGGATCAGCCGGCGATTATAGGCTGTACGTGCGACAAAATCGCTCAGCACCTGATAAGCCTCATTAATCCGTTGCGCTCGACGACTCGCATATGCTTGCTCATCTGAGGTAGCATGGACGTACCGATCAGGATGGTAGAGTACCATCTGCTGACGGTAGGCTTTTTTGATCGCATCGATCCTGGCATTGCGTTCAACGCCAAGGAGAGCGTAATAATCAAGGTGCTCGAACTCTTCCATTCCGGGTTTGATCCTGAAGCCTGCCTAGTTTAGCGTGCGTTTTTGTATTATAGCATAGAGCTACCTGGGGGCTTTGCCGCTGGTACATGAACTTGTGCGCTGCCCTTGCTTGTGTTGGCGAAAACGGCCAGTACGACCTCCGAAGCCTGCGGGCAATGTTCTCTAACCCAGCTTTTGTCGCTGGAAACGGGCAGGTTAGCTCGCCGCTTCCAGCGACAAAAGAACCTTGGAGGATAGAGGCATGCCTCAATCAGCTGCGTGTGCGATCGGCTCAAAGCGAGCTAGACTGGCAAGGGTGGCTGGTTCACGTGAACGCTGCTGGACACTATGGCCCCGCCAGGTTTCACTGGCCTGAGGAAAGTCGCGGCGAAAATGTCCACCTCGGCTCTCCTGGCGTAAACTGGCCGCTTGGATGATCAAACGCGCAGTTATGGCTGCATTGACAGCAGTAATGGCATCAGGATCATCGGCGGCTGCCTGCGCAGGCCACCGGGTGAGTTGGACATACCCTTCGCCGAGGCCAGCACCATCACGCAGTGGCCCAGCATAGCTCTGCATAATCGCCGCCAGGCCGTCCCGCCACGCGATTGGCGCAGGTGACGACGCAGGTGCAATGTTACGTTCGGGAACCAGTTCTAGATGCACACTTTCGCGGCGTGAACCCTCTGTGTCGGCCCATTGCAGCGCAGCCTGACCTGCCCGTCGTCCAAAAACGATGCATTCGAGGAGCGAGTTTGACGCAAGGCGATTGGCCCCATGCACACCTGTACAGGCAACTTCGCCAGCGGCAAAGAGACCAGGAAGACTTGTCGCGCCGGTGAGATCGGTACGCACGCCACCCATTAGATAATGGGCTGCGGGGGCCACCGGGATAGACTGACGCACCGGATCAAGGCCATACTCACGCAGCCGGGCGCAAATCGTCGGAAAGTGCTGTTCGATACGGGCCGATGGCAGATGCGTCAGATCAAGCAAGACATGGTCGCTGCCAGTGCGCTGCATCGCCGCATAGATCCCGCGGGTCACAATATCACGCGGGGCAAGTTCGGCCCGTGGATCATAAGCCGGCATAAAGCGCTCGCCGGTCGTCGCACATAAGATCCCGCCTTCGCCGCGGGCCGCCTCGGTAATCAAAAAGCCCTCGCCGGTCGGTGTACGGTAGACCGTCGGGTGAAACTGGACAAACTCCATATCGGCAATCTCAGCCCCGGCGCGATAGGCCATCGCAATGCCCTCACCGAGGGCGGCTGGTTGATTGCTGGTCAACCCATAGAGCGCCCCGGCCCCGCCACTAGCGAGCACCGTGGCGCCCGCCAACAAACGATGCCACTGGCCCTGCGGATCGCGGGCAAGCGCACCAATGATCTGGCCCTGGCGATCAAGCAGATCGACCGCCTGCCAACCTTCGAGCAGATGAATACGCGGATGTGCCCGCGCCTCGGCAATCAGCGCAGCCGTGACGGCCCAGCCGGTTGCATCACCGACATGCACGATCCGACGGGCAGAATGGCCGCCCTCAAGCCCAAGGGCAAAATGCAACGCGTCGGCGCGCTCGAAGGGAACCCCGCGTGTCGCCAGTTCGCACATCAAGGCTGGTGCCTCGTTGGCTAACACGGTCGCCGCATCTTCGTCGGTCAGTCCGGCCCCGGCGACCAGCGTATCTGCCACATGCGCGTGCGGTGAGTCGGCGGCATCAAGGGCGGCCGCGATGCCCCCCTGGGCAAGGGCTGAATTGCTCTCGCAGAGCGGCCCCCGCGCCAGTACGAACACGTCGGCATGGGCCGCTGCCGTCAACGCGGCGGTCAAACCAGCCGCCCCTCCACCAATCACCAGCACATCAGTATGCCGGTTCAAGAGAACGCTCGGCAACGCTGCGAGCGCATAACGCGGAAGATTATTCATAGGTGTTTACCCTTGAGGGCGGGAAACCCACCCGCTTCTCGCGGTGGGAGGACCGCCCCGGCTGTAGCCCGCTTGAGCGCACGTTTGCATGGGCATGCGAATACTGCTGTCCTACGCTCGGATGTGCGAAGGCACTCGTGGTGCGCACCACGAGCCACGGTTTGCACGTTGCCAACGGAACCTTCGGGAGTTCCGGCAGGGAAGCCCGCTGCCGGGGAAAAGGTTGACGGTCTGCGCCACGCACGACACCTTTCGTTGTGCAGGGCCAGGGAAAGCGGAAAGATGAAAGACGAAAGCTGAAACATGGATCATTTTTCATCTTTCATCTTTCCGCTTTCATCTTTCCCCCGGCCTCTTGTGCTGCGTCGCCTCCGGGCGAAGGAGCGAGCACAAGCCCACTTGCTTTCGCGGTGGGTATCTGACTGAAAAACCATTAGCCGAAGCCACCAGACCAATCTCAGAGCGCCACCATGCGCTCGATCGCCGTCCGTGCACGTGCGGCCAATGCAGGCTCAACCGTCACTCGATGGGTTAGGTCGCGCAGACTATCACGCACCTTTTCCAGTGTAATCATCTTCATGTATTTGCAACTAATCGACTCATCAATCGGCACAAATTCCTTGGCGGGGTTGGCCTTACGCATCCGGTGGAGCACGCCGATCTCGGTGGCAACCACAAACTGCTGCGCTGGACTCGCAGCGGCGTGGCGGATCATGCCCTCGGTCGAGAGAATATGGGTACCCTCGGGGTTGAGCGCCCCAGTGGCAAGGTAGTGCATCGTACTGCTCACACAGCCACACTCGGGATGGATCAGAAAATCGGCACCGGGCAAGGCCGCGCGCTGACGTTCAACCATGGCGGGGCGAATCGCCGCGTGAACATGGCACTCGCCGGCCCAGATCTCGATGTTGCGCCCCGTTTGCTGGCGCAGATAGCTGCCAAGAAACATATCAGGCAAAAAGAGGATCGTCTTGTCTTCAGGGATCGCCCGAATCACCCGCTCGGCATTGCCCGAGGTACAGCAATAGTCGCTTTCCGCCTTGACTTCAGCCGTGGTATTTACATAACTGACGACAACTGCGCCGGGGTGCTCGGCCTTCCACGCCCGCAACTGATCAGCGTTGATCGAGGCCGCTAACGAACAGCCGGCCTCAGGATCAGGGATCAAGACCGTCTTTTCGGGCGAGAGGATCGCCGACGTTTCGGCCATAAAATGAACCCCGCAGACCACCAGCACCGGGGCCTCGCTGTGGGCAGCATACTGAGCCATGCCGAGCGAGTCGCCGACATAATCAGCAAGATCCTGGATTTCACCATACTCATAGTTGTGCGCAAGGATCACCGCGTTGCGCTCGGCTTTCAACGCAGCAATCTCTTCGGCGAGCACCGCCGCAGCCTCGGGCGGCGTATGATAAAGCGACACTGACACCTCGGAACCTCCCTTGCTTAACACGTACTTATTAGTGTACATTAAACACTATCTGCACCGACAAAGAGAGCCATGCGACCGAACGGGACATTGTCATCTTGACACTAACAGCCCGTCGCAAAACGGTCGCACGGCCTGTTGTAGATCTGACACTAGTATACGCCCTGAGTGAGGCTATTGTCAAGAGGACACTAGTATGTAAGGATGGCGACGGCAGAAGATGCCATTGCCCTGGCATATGAGGCGTTGCCACTCCAAAAAAGAGGCAGAATCTATTATAATGACATGAAAGCTCCTTCAAACTACTGACGTGGCGTTGCAACGCCATACACTTAGGAGGTATCTGTGCAGCGTTCGCACACTATTCGTATATGGATCATACCGCTCGCCATCGCAAGCACTTTTATCTTGCTTGACCAACTGACCAAATGGTGGGTTGTGCAAACCCTTGGCCCCGAGACAATGGCGCGGTCGATCCCCCTGCCTGGAGGGTTGGTTCGCCTTGTCTATTCACACAATACGGGCGTTGCTTTTAGCATGTTTCAGGGGCAACCCGAGTTGCTGACGGTGGCCGCTCTCTGCATTGTTGCTGGGGCAATCTATTTTTATACGGCCCATCTCGATCATCACCAGACTCTTATTCAGGCGAGCATGGGCCTGATTATGGGGGGGGCCTTTGGCAACCTGATTGATCGCATCAGGCTCGGGTATGTGGTCGATTTCATCAGTGTGGGGTGGTTCCCGATCTTCAATGTGGCCGACAGTGCGATTACCATCGGGGCAGTGCTGCTCATCTACCAGTTTTTGCGTGAGGATCTTGCCGAGCGCCGTGCACGCAAGCATGAGACGCTGACCAGTCAGTGAGACAACCTTGAGTGCATCAGTCTCGCCATCTACCCAGACGCAACGCTGGCTTCTCCCACTACTTGTGGGGGTGAGTATCTTTGTCCTTGATCAGCTTAGCAAAGCCTGGGCGGTCAATGCGCTCGGGCCAGAACCAGGTCAGCGCAGCATCTATCTTGTTGGCGCATCGTTCAAACTCATGTATACCCGTAATACTGGCGTGGCCTTTGGTCTTTTCCAGAACTTATCACCGCTCTTCATTGTGACATCACTGCTGATTATCGGGGGGTTGATCTACGCCTATGCCGCCTATCTGCCCAATCATCGGCGGCTGATTCAAGGGGCAACCGGCCTGATTGTTGGAGGTGCCCTGGGGAACGTGCTGGATCGGATCCGCCACGGGTATGTGGTTGACTTTATCAGCGTCGGCTGGTGGCCGGTCTTCAATCTGGCCGATAGCGCCATTACCGTTGGCACAATCACCCTTGCAACCTATCTGATCTTTGTCGGCGATGAACCCGCCCCAGCTCCCCTGCCCCCTCCACGTGATGATACGCTGCTGGATGAGTTATTGAGCAAAGATGTTGAGGTCTAAGTACCCTATGGATAACGTCACAGAGCCTGATTCGTTTGAACTCTTTGTGCCACCTGATGACTCTGGTGAGCGGGTTGATCGCTTTGTGGCGCGGAGTGTCGCCGATCTGTCGCGGTCATATGTGCAACAGTTGATTGACGAAGGGCGTGTGGTTGTCAACGGGCGGATGGTGCGTGCGAGCCATAGCTTACGCGGGGGCGAACGGGTGCTGGTAACGGTACCGCCACCGCAGCCAACAAGCTTGCAACCCGAGGCGATTCCGCTGTGCATTGCCTACGAAGATGCCGATATTGTGGTGGTCGATAAACCAGCGGGGATGGTTGTTCACCCTGCTCCCGGACATCCCGGGGGAACCCTGGCAAACGCCTTGTTGTCACGCTACCCCGAGATGCAGGTCAACGGCGGGATCCGCCCGGGCATTGTCCATCGCCTTGACCAGGATACGTCAGGGTTGCTGGTGGTAGCGCGCCATGATCGTGCGATGCAAGCGCTGACCGAGCAGCAACGCGCACGCCAGATGCTCAAGATCTATCTGGTTGTCGTCGCAGGGCACTTCAAACAGCGTGAAGGCGTGATTGATGCCCCCATTGGACGCCACCCATCTGACCGGTTGCGTATGACGGTCACCCACAGACCAACCGGGCGTGACGCCCGTACCCACTACCGTGTGCGTGAAGAGTTGGGCGATTATACGTTGCTTGAGGCACAGTTGGAGACCGGGCGCACCCATCAGATTCGGGTGCATATGTTGCACACCAACCATCCCGTGCTCGGCGACCAGACCTATGGCGGGAGGCGTCCGCGCTCGAGCTTTGGCTTGAACCGCCAGTTTCTGCATGCGCATCGCCTCGGTTTCTGCCACCCCCACGATGGCACCTGGCGTGAATTTGTCTCACCACTGACCGATGATCTCGAAGCGACGCTGACGAAACTCCGTGTTGCCGCAGGTCCGCATCAATGAACTCCAGGTTGCCCGATCTTTCGTCCGGTGTGCTACAATGCACACGTATCATCTGGCTCTTGTTGTGATACAAGGCATCTGCTATCCGAGCGCTCAGCGCAGAGGTTTAGGAGTAAGCTATGCGAAAAAAGATTAGCATCATTGGTTCCGGGTTCGTCGGATCGACCACCGCCCACTGGGTAGCCGCCAAAGAGCTTGGCGATATTGTCCTGCTCGATATCGTTGAGGGTATACCTCAAGGCAAGGGGCTTGATCTCTATGAAGCCGCGCCAATCGAGGGCTTTGATTGCAAGGTCATTGGCTCAAACTCGTATGCTGATACGGCCGACTCTGATATCATTGTGGTGACCTCGGGTGCGCCACGTAAGCCGGGGATGAGCCGTGAAGATCTGATCAAGGTCAATGCTGATATTACCCGTAGCTGCATCTCGCAGGCCGCCCCGCTTTCCCCCAATGCCGTGATCATTATGGTCAACAATCCGCTTGATGCGATGACCTATGTTGCCGCAGAAGCCAGCGGTTTTCCCAAAGAACGGGTGATGGGGCAGGCTGGCGTGCTTGATAGTGCGCGCTATCGTGCGTTTATTGCGATGGAGACCGGGGTGTCGGTCGAGGATATTCAGGCGATGTTGATGGGCGGGCATGGTGACGAGATGGTGCCTTTGCCCCGCTTCTCGACCATTGGCGGCATTCCTGTCACCGAGTTCGTTGGCCCCGAGCGCCTCGCGGCCATCGTTGACCGCGCACGCAAGGGCGGCGGCGAGATAGTCAATCTGCTCAAGACCGGCAGTGCCTACTATGCACCCGCCGCCGCAACGGCCCAGATGGTCGAGGCCGTGCTGAAGGATAAGAAGCGGGTTATTCCCGTCGCTGCCTATCTCACCGGGCAGTATGGGCTTAATGATATCTATTTCGGCGTACCTGTGATTCTTGGGGCCGGCGGCATCGAGAAAATTATCGAATTGCCGTTAAATGAAGAAGAGATGGCGCTGCTCGCCAAGTCGGCCAGTGCCGTGCGGAGCACCCTCGATATCTTGAAGACGCTCGGCTAGCCTTTGCATCACGAGAGGGAGGCTTGGATACTCCACGGCCTTCCGAAACGCTGGTTGTTGGCAGGTTTGCTGCCAACAATCAGTCCATAACCCATCATATGGGGCAAGCACCAGCGCCGCACATATACGTCCTGTTCTGTCAATAAAGATGGTTCTTAGATGTGAAGGCCACCACAACAGCGAGTGAAATGTCTGGTTCGCAACCTCTCCAGACCAAGCAGTGGTTCCTGCCTGGGGGCGAGCGTTTTTATGCGCTGGCCCGCTGGTTGACCATTCTGCTGCTCTTTTTAATTACCAACTTTCTCACTGATCAACCTGTATGGCCGGTCTCTAGTACCAGTCCCCCCCTCGTCGTTGTCTTTTGGATCTATGTTGCGGTGAGCGTCCTCGCAACGCTGGCTCTCTTTATCCCACCTATCGCTTCCTGGCTTGAACTCACGTATCTCATCGATATTGGCTTTATCTCTCTGATGATGTTTTTTGGTGGCGAGCAGATCGTCATCTTTTTTCCTCTCTATCTTGTCCCATTGATCAATGCGGCCATCCGCCAGACGAAGCTTATCAGTTTGCTTTCGGGGATTGTCGCTGCCCTCTGCTATATCGCTGCCTTTATCGGCTGGCGCCGGATCTTTGCCGCTGGCCTCGAGACAACCCTCCTTGAGTATGTCGCCCTCTTCTTGCGCGGTTTGACCTTGATCTTTGTGCCTTGGATTACCGCTGGGTTGGCTGAACGCTGGAGTGAAAATAACCGGGCGAGTGTGCAAAACGCCCGCCGTGAGGCTGAAAAGGCGCTCGAAGAGGCTCATGCATATCGCGCTCAGAGCCGGTCGCTCTATGAGGTCGCCTATACCCTGTCGAGTACCGTAGACTATGGGCAAGTCCTTGAAGTGACCCTCCGCGAGAGTTATAAGCTGACCCCCTACACAGCAGGTATGGTGCTGCTCTCTTCGGGTGTGCCCGACGAACTGTATGTTGGCGCAAGCCATCGTTTGAGTATCAGTGATCAGGCTCGGCAGATCAAGGTCACGGCTGGGCTCGCCGAGGCGTTGCATAAACCGAATCCCCACATCCTTGATCTTGCCACACCCGATCCCGACCTGTTGCTCTTTGATAGCCTCACGAACTGTCGTTATGCCTGCCTCATCCCCCTGCGGGCCAACTTGCGCACCTATGGCATCGTGGTCTTTGCCATCGAGCGGGCTGAAACGTTTGCCGAAGATGAGATCGCAGGCTTGACCGCCCTGGTCAATTACGCCATTATTGCCCTGCATAATGCCCAGTTGATCTTCGATCTCCAGGAAGAGCGGAATAAGCTTATTTCGAAAGAAGAGGAAGTTCGCCATCAACTTGCCCGCGATTTGCACGATGGTCCGGCCCAGGCGGTTGCGGCGATCACGATGAATGTCGAGTTTATCAAGCGGTTGCTCGAACGTAACCCCGAGCGGGTACTTGAAGAACTCGATAAGCTCAGTGCCCTGGCGAAACGTACGACCTACGAGGTACGTACGATGCTGTTTGAATTGCGTCCCCTGGTGCTCGAAACGCAGGGCCTCAAAGTGACGCTCGAACAGTATTTGCAACGCTTTCAGCAGAATAGTACCGGCACCAAACTGGTGCTTGAGGCTGATGGGCTTGAGGAAGTCCACCTCGAAACAAAAACCGAGGGGACACTCTTTAATATTATTCAAGAATCAATTAACAATGCGCTCAAGCATGCGCGAGCCAAGCATATCTGGGTGCGGCTCCAACGTGATGGCAATAAGCTGATCGCAGTTGTGCAAGACGATGGGATTGGCTTTGATCTGAATGAAATTATGCGCTCCTACGAAAAGCGTGGTTCGTTTGGGTTGCTTAATATTGATGAACGTGCCCGCCTCGTGAATGGGACGGCCGAACTGGCCTCTACCCCAGGGCAGGGGACAAAAGTTACGATTACGGTACCAATCAACACGAATGGCTGAAATGAAAGGAACAATGGGTCTTCCCTGTTCTTCATGAAAACATCACCACCCGAGCCTGATGAAGTGGCAACGAGCATTGCCCGTGTCCAGCGTGGCTGTCTCTTTATGGCAGCAATTGTGGTGGCACTTGCGATCTTGTTAACCAGTTCAACCGGCAATCTCTTTTTTCTGACGCTGCTTGTTGTTGCCGCTGCTATGGTCATCTTGCCCCGTCTGCTGAAATAGAGCGTCGGAGGAACTGGCCCATGTTTTGGAGCTCGCCCGAGGAGTAACCGATGCGTGTACGCTTCAGTGCCCGTACTCATGTTGGTATGCGGCGCGAGGTTAACCAGGATGCTTACGCGAGTAAGCAACTTGGTTCAATCAATCTGCTGGTTGTCTGTGATGGCATGGGTGGCCATGCTGCTGGTGAGGTTGCGAGTGAACTTGGGGTAGCGACGATTGTCTCGGCGTTTCGGCCCGAGGTCGAACCTGAGGATATGCTACGCGAGGCTTTTATCGGGGCCAATCGGGCGATCTATGAAGCAGGGCGTGGCAGCATGGGTACCACCGGCGTGGCGGCCCTCTTTACCCCTGGTGGTCTCTATGTAGCGAATGTTGGGGATAGTCGGGCTTATCTCGTGCGCGAGGGCCAGATTACCCAGATTTCGCATGATCATTCGTTTGTTTCTGATCAGGTGGCAGCAGGCTTGATGACCCCCGCCCAGGCCCGTTCTTCCAATATTCGCAATATTATTACCCGCGCCCTTGGCCATAGTTCCGAGGTGGACGTCGACCTCTTTACCCTTGCCCTCCGCGCCGGTGATACCGTGATCCTTTCGACTGATGGGATGCACGGCTTGATTACCGATGAAGAGATTGCCGAAATCGCGGGGATGCTGCCACCTGATGCGGCTGTCGAACGCCTCGTTGATTTCGCTAATGAGCGGGGTGGCGTTGATAATATTACGGTCATGGTGGCCCAGGTTGATACCCTTACGGGTGATGATGATGAACCACGCACGCATACCGTTGATGCCTCTAGGGTCGTGACCACGCCCCTCCGTAGCGCACCGGTCGAACGTTCTCTCAACCCGCTGGGGGGCCTGCTTGCGCTGGTGATGCTCTTGCTCCTCGTGAGTACGGTGAGTTATGTCTGGCTCTCCCTTCCGGCGGTACAGCCCCCCGCAGCCCAACCCTCACGCGTCCCTCCTGTCGCGACCCTCGTCCCATTTCCTCCTCCCTCCATGCCGACTGCTACCCCCTTGCCAACACCCGTCAGTAGCCCGACCCCTTAGGGCTGATGCAAAGTCTCAGGAGGGTTAGATAGTATCCGCAGATGACGCAGATGCGGAAGCTGTCATCTGCGTCATCTGCGTCATCTGCGGACGATCGAGATGACTTTGCAACAGCCCTCCCCGACCTCCGAGTTGTAGCATGGATGCTGCTTGGGGTATGGTATACTAAGCACGCAAACATGTTCGCACAAGGAGGGTGTGATGCCTATTCAGCTGCTTGATGCGACGGTTGCGGCGCAGATTGCCGCTGGTGAGGTAGTTGAGCGCCCGGCCTCGGTGATCAAAGAACTGGTGGAGAATGCGCTTGATGCAGGTGCGCGCCGTATTGCGATTGAGGCACGTGGCGGGGGCCTGCGTGAGTTGAAAGTGCAGGACGATGGGGGCGGGATTGCCTCCCACGAACTGGAACTCGCCTTTGAACGGCATGCAACCAGCAAACTCACCACCTCCGAGGATCTCTGGCGCATTGGTACCCTCGGGTTCCGTGGTGAGGCTCTGCCTTCGATTGCCAGTGTCGCCCAGGTCATCTGTCTCAGCCGTACCGCTGCTGAAGAGGTCGGCACCGAGTTGCGCCTGGCCGGGGGTGAGGTGCAGTCGCGTACCCCACGGGGGTGCTCGCCGGGGACAAGTTTCAGTGTGCGCAATCTCTTCTACAATACGCCCGTCCGTCGTGAGTACCTGCGGAGTGAGGCCACCGAGTTGAGCGCGATCAGCGCGGTGGTGCAGCAGTATGCCCTCGCCTATCCCGAGGTGCGCTTTACGCTGCAACTCGAAGGGCGCCTGGCCTTGCAGACCAGCGGCGATGGCGATCTGCGTGCTGTGTTGATCGAGCTCTATGGCCTTGATGTCGCCCGTCAGATGCTGCCCGTCGCCGCCGAGGTTGGCGAAGGTGAGCAGGAGATCCGGGTGGAGGGCTTGCTCTCGCCGCCCGGCCTGACCCGTGGCTCGCGCAGCTATCTGCATCTCTTTGTCAATCGGCGCGCGTTGCAGCCACGCGGGGCGTTGCCTGCGGTTGTTGAAGATGCTTACCATACGATGTTGATGCGCGGGCGGCACCCACTTGTGGTGCTGAATCTCTTTGTGCATCCGCTGGCCGTTGATGTCAATGTGCATCCCACCAAGAGTGAGGTCAAGTTCCGCTATGCGCCCAAAGTGCATGGTACCCTCGGGCGGGCCGTGCGCGAGGCGTTGGTCGCCGGGGCTGGGGTGCCAACATGGGAGGTTGATGAAGCGACGGCCCAGCGCCGGTTCGAGTTGCGCCAGCTTGGGCAAGCGGCCCCGAGTGAACCTGAGCCGTCAGCGTGGGGGGTTGGCGCATCGGCATGGGATCGCGAGCGCAGTCGCTGGGATGCTGGCGGGAACGAAGCCCCTTTCTCATCTGGCGAAGCTCTCGCACCATCAGCTAGCCCACCGCCAACGGCTGACTGGCATGGCGATGCTTCTAATGAAGCCGCGGGTGATTGGCAGGGTGCCTTGCCGCAGCCTCAACCCCGTACAGCAAACGATCTTCCCACAGCCGAGCCGCTGCGTCAAAGCGGTAAGCTGCCACCACTGCGCGTGGTGGGGCAAGTCGGGTTGACCTATATTATCGCCGAGGCCCCCGAGGGGATGTATCTGATTGATCAACATGCCGCCCACGAACGCATTACGTATGAGCGCTTGATCACCCAGTTTGCAGGGGGCAGTGTTGAGTCGCAGGGCTTATTGCTGCCTCGTTCAGTGCCCCTAAACCCGGCCGCGAGTGCGCTCCTGCTTGGCAATCCTGAGCGTCTGGCCGAATGGGGCTTTGTCCTCGATGAGTGGGGCGAAGGAGTGATGGTACGCGCTGTGCCCGCCACCCTTCCTGCCGATCAACTGCCCCGTGCCTTGCACGAACTGGCCGATCATCTGGCTGGGCGCGGCGGTTCGACGCCGCTCGACTGGCGCGAAGCAATGCTCACTACCCTTTCGTGCCATACCTCGGTGCGCGCCGGGCAGACGCTCTCGCTCGAAGAGATGCGCCAGCTTTTGCAGCAACTCGAAGCCTGCACCAGCCCGCGTACCTGTCCGCACGGTCGTCCGACGATGATCCTGATGACCCCGACCCAGCTTGAACGCCAGTTTGGCCGATGAAGGGCCTTTTCGCCGGTTGAAATACCAGCCAGGCTGGTATTTCAACCGGCGAAGCGACGGATCACGCCAGGGTGACCGGTGTAAAAGCCGCCTGACAGGGCGCATCAGGCGCAACATAGATCACGCCGTTGTGTGGGTCAAGCACTAGCCCACAGATGCTCTCGCCCCGGTCAAGCCGGGGGACACGCATATCGGGGAGGCGACAAATGCAGCGCGGTGCATCATGTCGGTCGCGCAGGATCGCTTGAAGCGTCAGCACATCAAGGGCACCATACCCCATCCGCAGCAACTCCCAGGCTCGCCCCTGACGTTCACGCGAGGTCGAGGTTGCCTCAAGCGGGCATTCGCCAGCGGCGGCGGTTTGATCAACGCAATGGTTCGCGTGCGCCAGCAACCCATCTTCGGCCCAGACCTCAGCCACACCAGTCGGACTCACTTCGAGGCTCACCAGTTGGCCCGTCGTCGTCGCAATGGTGACACAGGATGAGCCGCCCGCAGGAACGCGATCGGCCAGGGTACGCGCATCAGCAAACGTCGTGGCCTGCAACATCTTGCGGAGCAAGATATGGACAGGCATGCCCACATGGTGCCCATCACTCTGCGAGCGTAAGAGATTCAACCCGACCACCAGGCCAGC
Source organism: Candidatus Chloroploca sp. Khr17 (assembly GCF_004138165.1). Classification (GTDB taxonomy): domain Bacteria; phylum Chloroflexota; class Chloroflexia; order Chloroflexales; family Chloroflexaceae; genus Chloroploca. The sequence continues at coordinate 2,020 of NZ_RYFF01000022.1, read as the reverse complement.
GCTATTGAGCCCAACCTTAGCCAGCATACCGGCTTCGGTCATCGTCAAGATAGCAGGCTCACCAGGGGCATGAATCCGGAGCATAACGCACGCAGCGCGCTGATCACCCTGCCAATCCCAGGTCTGGGCTAGCAACATCCGGCCATCGGTGGTTGCCGGGCCATAGGCAGCGGCGGTCGTACACTCGCCGGCATCACGGTCGAGCTCAGGTGCATCGGCGACCATCCCCTGGTTCAGCGGCTGCTCGTCGGGATGTTCCGGCACCCCGGCGGCGCGGTTACGCGCCATCGCGGCCGCGCCATCGGGGTGATAATAGCCAATTGGGATGCCTGCCATCAACTCGGTACGCACATTGAGTGCCACAATCTCGGCCAGCGCAACCCCGGCACCATCGGCCAGTCCGCGCATCTCTTCAAGCAGATCAGGGGCCACCTCGGTCAACAAAGGCACAAAACGCAGCGCCTCGGCCTGGCTTGCCGCCCAATCGAGGGCGCGGCGATAGGCAAAAAGGCGCGCATAGCTCGCGATGCTATGACGGATACGCAAAGGAACTGCCGTACCGTACATACGCCCACGTTCATAGGGCGTACCAGCAATGGTAATTTCGGGAAACATGAGGGCCGCTTTCATCGTGGGTTACCCTTGCCTTCCAGGCTGATATAGTTTGTCCACTACATTTTCCGACATTCCCGCAGCCTTGTCATGCCTAGCAGAGCGAAGCATCTCTACCATCGGGGCACCTGAGACCCTTCGCCCCGCTCCTAAAACATGGTTTCAGGGTGCTGTACCAGCTACGCTCATTGGAGTGCCGACGTATGGTCTTCCAGAAATGAATCCGCCCGACCAGACCTCACAGGTCTGCCAGACCTGTGAGATCTCACGGGCGCTTACTCTGTTGATCGCGGCACCATTGGCTTGCAGGCCATTTCATACTCAGGGTGACAACATACCAGGAAACTTCGTTGACAGACTCCTCAACAAGAGATAGACGATAGTGTATTATACGCTTAAACGTCGGGGCTACGGTCCTAACGTATGCATCCGAAGGTTCGATGGCCCCAATCCCTAGTCGAAGGCCTATGTTCAGTACACGAGACCGCATCTTGAAATTAGTCGAAACGGGGCAAGTCTCTTCGCATGAAGCGGCTCAGTTGCTTGATGCCCTGGCAGCCGAGACAAGCCCAGTACAGCAGGGACAGACACGTTTGGTACGGGTGCGCGTCACCGATCTCCACACGAGTCATCAGAAGGTCAATGTAGCGATCCCTGTGGGCCTGATCAATGTTGGCCTACGGCTAGGGGCACGACTCGTCCCGCACCTTAGCGAGGCCGCACGGGGCGAATTGCTGGGGAGCATAGCCCGTGGTGCGACGGGACGGTTGCTCGTATGGAACGACACCGAAGAGGGCGAGCGGATCGAATTGCTGGTTGAGTAGTTAGGCATAAGCCTCGGGCGATGGTATCTTCTACCATCGCCGTGAACGGCTCGGCTCATCGTGAGCAAAGGCCTCCTTCATGCCCTGATCCAGCCGGCGAAGGCCGGCTCCGCATGCCGTTGCCGAGGCGTTGCCGCCGACGGTGCGGGCGTGTGAGGGCGATCTGCCGGTCTGATGGCACGCGCCAAGGCAAGTTGCAATCGCCTTAAAACCGTGATCAAACGCCGCTTGACAAAATCTAAACCGGGTGCTATACTCCTCAACGTGTTCAGCGGTTTCACCTCTGACGAGGTAAACCAGAACAAGTGAGAGTAGTTTGAGGCCACAAAGCGAACCGCGCCGACAAAGTCGGAGACGTCGCCAGGCCGGAGGGGCAACCCGCCGCCTGGTTTTTTGTCGCCAAGACCTCTCACAATGCACCTTAGCAACTAAACAGTGACAGCATATAAGTAATGGTTTCACGTTTATTCAGTGGAGTGAACCTGACCGGAAGGTCAGCGCTTCACCATTCAACGCAGAGTTTGATCCTGGCTCAGGACGAACGCTGGCGGCGTGCCTAATGCATGCAAGTCGGACGCAGGGTG
>NZ_RYFF01000103.1 GCF_004138165.1 Candidatus Chloroploca sp. Khr17 | reverse complement strand
AAGCGTTTCGGCGGCGGGAGCTGGCTGTTCAGGGCTGTGGGTAGTCATCACAACGATCCTCTCGTACCGCCCTGCATGCAACGGGTTTTTGGGAGCATGGTGTCCAAAGGTAGTCTAGCACATAGGGGCCCCCTACCAGATCGAGGTCGTGCCCGCCCGCTCGGGCGAGGAGGCGCTTGACCTCGTCGCGCAGGGTCCGCCCCTCGATGCCGCGATCTGTGATGTACTCATGCCGCATGCGGAACTTGAAGGCATCGCGGCGGCCCGCGTGCTCTGGTATGAGCACGGCATCCCCTGCCTGATCCTGACGAGTGTGCAGGAGGCCGCCACCAGGCTGGCGGCGATCTACGCCGGGGCCTTTGGCTACGTGCACAAAGACATGGCCGAAGCCGACGTGCTCGTGCGCGCCGTGCTGAGCCTGCTGGCCGGGCAGCGGCCCCCGGATCCCCTGGCTGCCCTGCACATCAGCCCCGACGAAGCGCAGCACTTAGCTGAGATCCGCGCTGCCTCCCTGCGAGCGTTGGAGCACCTCACCCCGCAGCAGCGCGTCGTCGCCGGCCTGATCCTGGAAGGCAAGACCAACCAGGAGATCGCCGCGCAGCTTGTGCTCGCACGGGGCACGGTGAATTCGCATGTGAGCAACATCTTGCAGCGCCTGAACCTGGCGACCCGCCGCGCCGTGAAGACCCGCGTGCTGCTCAGCTCTCCCGGCACGGGCGGGAACCACCGCCTACCGAGGACCACGCCATGACCAACACCCACGACACCCCCGACACCCGCGCCACCCTGGACGAGTCGGACGACCCGCACGCGACGCTCGACGACCTGCACCGCGCCAACCGGGTGATCCAGCAGGCGCAGCGGCAGATCACGCGGGGGCTGAGTGACCTGGCCGAGGGCATCGTTAGCCTATCGCTGATCTTGCTGGAGGTACGCCGCCGCCGTCTCTCCCGCTTTGACCCGGCGGCACCGACCTTCGAGCAGTTTGTCGTGCAACGCCACGGCATCAGCGCCCAGCACGCCAAACGCTATGTCGACGCGCTCACCGCCCTGGGGCCGCAGCAGTATCACACCCTGCTCAGCGATCTGGGCTTCCAACGCACCTACGCGCTGGCGATGCTGCAGCACGCCGATCCCACGCTGGTCACCGCCTTTCAGGCGCTGCCAACCCCGGAACGCCACGCCGTCACCGTGGCCCAGATCGAGGCGGTCGACGCCACCGTCACCGCCGAACTCCGCCGCCAGGTGGCCCAGTTGGAGCAGGCGATCACCCGCGAGCAGGGGTTGCTGCAGCAAACCCGGCGCCGCCTGCACGACGTGGAAGACCTGCATCAGCGCGTCACCAGCGACCTGATCGAGGAACGCGACACCGCCCAGCACGCGCTTGATCAGGAGCAGGCCCAGACCGAACGGTTGCGCCGCTTGCTGCGCGACGCGTCGCCGCCGCCGCCCGCCACGCCGGATGCAGCGCGCCGTCCCTCCGCGAGCGGCGCCGCTCCCCTGGCCGCCCTGCCGGCCCCGGTACCCGCGCCGCCCGTCACGGAAGCGGTCGTCGTCGTGGTGACGTGTGACGTCGGGGCGCTGCTCAGCGACATACGTGCGGTGCAAGAAAAGCTCGCCCGACTGACCCAACTCCGTCGTGACGACCTTCCATCCGCCGAGCGCCAGGCCCTCGCCGAAGCGTTGCGCCAGCTGGCCGCAACCCTGCAGACGCTGTGGGCGACGGTTGAATACTGAGGAACCCGCTTATGCCCATCCCTGAGGCGGCCCAGTGGTCGCAGCACCATGTGTGTGGAGGAACCCGCTTATGCCCCAGGGCGATTGCATCATACGAAACCGGATAAAAAAATATGCTCTCTGTGGCAGCATGGGCATGCAACCAGCGGCGCAAACGGCGGCACCCGGCAACAACGAGGCACCCGCAAGGGGTGCCCCTACAAGGGCCGGGGGCCGGGCCCGGTGTACGGGTACCCTGGTGGGGTGCATGCACGGAAGATGCAATCGCCCTGGATCATGCCCATCCCTGAGGCGGCCCAGTGGTCGCAGCACGCTGTGTGTGGAGGAACCCGCTTATGCCCATCCCTGAGGCGGCCCAGTTGCATCACGACTATGTCCGTGAAGGCAAGACCATTCGCGACCTGGCCCGCGTGTACCGCTGTCGGACGTCCGTGCTGCTCGCGGCGATGGACGCTGCCGGGATTGCGCGCCGTCGGCCCGGCCGCCCACGCGCCCCCGTGCCGGATTGGGACGCTGAGAAGTTGCACCAACTCGTCAAAGCGAAGGGGATCCGGTATGTGCGCGCCTTTGCGCGTCGGCACGGGGTCAACCGCGAGAAACTCGCCGTCCTGCTGGGCACACCACCGCTGGAGCGCGGCCAGCGGCGCCGCCAGGTCGCGGTCGCGCACGACGCCGCCATCCGCAGCGCCTATGAGGCCGGGGCCTCGATCAACAGCCTGGCGACACGTTATGGCTGCACGCGACGCGCCATTGGCTACAGCCTGGATCGCACCAGTGGCGGCAACAATGGGCAGCCAGATCCGGCAATCGAGCTTTAACTGCCCATTGTTGCCCGCGTGAGAGGAACACCATGGCCCATCCCGACGACCACGCTCGCCAAGCCCAGGAAGATACACCCAGGTTCGCGCCGATCCGCCTCACCTGTCCCCACTGCGGACAGCCGCTCGACGTCGTCCCGGTGCTGGCACCACCACCACCGCCGAACGCCAGGCTGGAAGCACCAGCGCGATCATCGGCGGGGCTCATTGGTCGCGCCGCATTGAGCGCGATGCAGCAGCGACTCTTCCCGTTCAGCGCCGCAGCTGGGCCGCATCACCAGCACGCGGGAGGTGCCGCGAACGACCGTGATCCGGTGACACCACGCCCCTGGCGCACAACCATCCTGGTCATCCTCGGGATCGTCATCATCGCCGCCCTGCTCATCTGGTTCGGCCAGCCGTCGGGCGGCGTGAGCGAAACCACCCGACCTGCCCCGGCAGCGCAACCAACCCTGGCCACGACCAATGTTGGCAGCCCGCGCGCCGACGAAGCCGCCCTTCTCGACACCCTGGCGGGCTACCACCGCGCCGAAACCGAAGCCGCCGCCTTGCTGACGATCGAGCCGCTGCTGCCGTACCTCGATCCCACCGGCCCCTTCGCCCAGCGCCGCCTCGCCCAGCTCGCCGAACGCCAGCGGCGCAACGCCCCGCATCGCTCGATCCTCGTACGCTGGGGGATCGGTGCGATCACCGTGGACGGCGACACCGCCACCGTCGTCACCCAGGAGACATGGAGCAACCAGGAGGCCGGCGCCGTTGCGCCGGAGCAGGCGACGGTGCGCGTGACGTATACACTGCGGTGGGAGGCGCGCGTGGGGAGGTGGTTGATTGTGGAGAGCGAGCAGATGGGGGTGTAAGGCTCGTGTGATGTGTATGGCTGCGAGCGGAAAGGATTGCCGCTGAACGGCCTGGGCATCAGTCGCCGACGAAGGCGCGATGCAAGAAAGTTGTAAAATACCACTGATTGCCAGGGTCAAATAATACCCGATCTGAATTTTCTTGGATATATTTTTATGTTCTATAAGCCCTTCGGTGACAACAAACAAAACATGTATGCATACTACTTTCGGGCTGTGAAGGTGGCTCATTTCGCTTTAGGACACCACTTCCTCTGGTTCATCAGCGATTCCGACTCTGACGCAACGTAGGCAAATGCGACTGGTCGCATGCCGTCAAAAGCGGCCGCGACAGGCACTCCTCCCTCAGCAACGTCGGACAACTGGGCCAACCGATCATCGGAGAGATGATCCTGAGCGGCAATCTCGCTAAGGCTCATCTCACGACATTGATCCGGTGGTGGCGGTGGAAAGAGTTCGGGCGCGGAGAAGACGAAGGCAAGCTCTGCGCTAAACCCCGGCAGGAGAGTTCGCACGCGTTCGATATTGTCGGCGAAGGCAAGCAGTTCCGGCACAGCGCTCACGGCCTGTACAAGTACAAGGGCACTGGGTTTCGGCTCACCCACTACCGAACCTGAGCCATCCTCTGCGCTCCAAACTACAAAGCCGTTGCGAGTGTGATTCTCGAGAAGCTTGGAACCCTCCCTCAACAGCAAGGCGCACTTCTCCACCCACAGCGGGAGCTCAGGAAGGACTGATAAGTAGCGCTTCCTTCCGTCATTCATTGTCCGTGTCTCCGAACGTCGACTCAGACGGCACAGCGGTCAAAGCCGCCCAACGAGGAGCGTCAGGTGCTCCGCCTGGAATTGGAGTCTCCCCATACTGCTTGGTGCTAAAGGGCGCTGTGATGCGGTAGCGAGCAATCGACAATCCAAAATCTGCAATCTCAAATGGTATAACTAGTCTAATGGTAGCGTATCAAAAAAGCGTTTTGCATCTTCCACCATATACATTGCGTGACAACTAGGGCAGTAGAGATAATACTCGAAGTAATATGATTGAGTTGCTTTTGGCTGTTTTCGAGGTACCTGCTTAACTACAGGTGTCCCACATTTTCTACACGCTTGACCCGCTCGTGTCATTTTTTCTGCTTTTACTGATGTGTTTTTATGTATTTTATTGGTATTTTCCGTACGTTGCTCAAACCCTTCATCTACTGGCAGATCAGCTTGTATAAGTGCTGCGCAAGAAAGTTTGTCACAGCGTTCGTTTTCTTGATTGCCTGCATGGCCCTTAACCCATCTAAATTCAACGTGGTGTTGCTCGCTTAATTCAAGGAGCCGATTCCAGAGATCCACATTTACCGCTCGTTCCTTTTTGGAACGCATCCAGTTATTTGCTTTCCACCGTTTTGCCCATCCTAGAGACATCGTATCAACAACATATCGAGAATCAGTATACAACATTACAATGCAAGGCTTTTTAAGTGCTTCTAATGCCTTGATTACTGCCATAATTTCCATGCGATTATTTGTGGTATAACAAAAACCACCAGACAATTCTTTTCGATTATCTCCGTATATAAGAACTACTCCGTATCCTCCTGGTCCTGGATTTGGCTCACAAGCGCCATCAGTGTAAATAGTAACTTGCTTTAGATCTTCACTCATACGGATCTCCTTAAGGTTGAAGCGTCCATCTAGCACGGCTATCATTGTGCCGCCCAACGATTCGCTGTCAGCTGCGCCGCTGGCAGGCGTGTGAAGCGGCACTGGCCCCGAGAGAGACAAGCACCAGCAAACCGCGAGGCGGCACCCCTTGGATCACCTTGCCCTTCGCGTCGCCGAGTCGCTGCTGGAGAAATGCGAGCGCATACCCGTCGGTTATAGCCGAACGTAGTTTGCGGGTAAAACGAGCCCAGCTTAGGGTCGTGCCAGCGGCGTCAGCTGCACAGCGTTGTTCGGGTGCACTTATTCGTGCTCTACCTTTATCGCATCTGATGAGCAACACTGATCAAGAATCGAATAACCCCTTCCATCTTTGTTTTGAGAGCCAATAACTGGTCTTCAGTGTAAGGTATGTGAATTGCATGTGTACCCTGCTGAAAGAGTTGGACGAAAGCCAGTACTGCTTCAACGTCTTTTTCTACAAAATCAGAGAAAGGCCCGTGGTTAATATTGCGGCAGATAAAAAGTAGCCTTGCTCTTCGGGTCGGCCTATGCTTGTCATAGAGCTTTGGGTCGGGATTCCATTTCTTTATTTCATCGTCCGGTGAAAGTTGGTGCATTACATGGGTCAATAACTCGCGGAGTGACGTGGCAAAGTGCCTTGCTCTATCTGGGTTGTTGGAGTTGAGTGCGGATACAGCGCCTTCCCACAACTGAATTAGACCTGCATTTAAAGATGTTAGTTGATTTCTTAAGCTGTCTTCATTTTCCGAGGCTAATTTCTGGCGCAGTTGCTGTTTATCCTCTGTTTCAATTAGAATTTCGTCTTCATTGGCAATAGATTCCAGTAAGTCTGCGCTTGTGAAATACTCAATAGTGGGGAGTCTTGTGAATTCAGGAGGATAGTTTAATATTGCGAATTGATTGTCCTCGAAAGAATCAATCAAGCTTGTGTACGATTCTGAAAAATTTAAGAGTATGGATTTAAGTGTCTCGCTGGTTTCTAGTGGAATAGCAAGCCTGTCGTGAAATCGCGACCAATCTATAGTAACGATAGTAGTATCTGCGAGTTTTGCGATGGCGGCAATTTCGCCGAGTTGAGATTGAATAGTGGGTAGAATGCCCGTGATTGACGCTGCTATATCTTCGATAGGGTTTATGTTCTGCAGCCAAGCATTAGATATTTCGTTAAGTTGATATTTCGCTAATCCAAACGTATCGAGAGACTGAATGAGACTATTTATAGTGTTTTGATTTTGTTCGGCATAAATGGATATTTGTGCTATAAAAGCCGAATCAATAAGTTTCAGTTCGGGGATGTCAAAATTGAGCCGCGGAGGTTCTGTAATTGAAGAAAGCATATTCAACATTTTCTCGTTGTGCTCTGTTAAGTAAGATTTTATAGCATTTCTAATTGTATCAAAAGAATCCTTTTCTGATTCGTAGTGCCTGTTAATTGTGTCTTTGTGGGCAGTCCACAGGGTGGCAACTCGAATAAGTAGTTTGTCTTTCCACTCCCTGATTTCCGTCAGCGGAATTTCCGGCGTGATTAATTGATGATGAATTAGGTTTATGACAAATTCGCGTGCTGCCACGTCTTGTTTTAGTGCTTCCTCAATAAATACCGCATCTCCAACTGTTAAAATGCGTAGCCTAAGCGTACCGTAACGATAGGTGCGTACTCTTACTGCATTATCGCGGGTTCCAAATAATCGGCTATTATTTCGCCGTGAACCTTGCTTGCCCATCTTCATCCGTTCTGTTGAGTAAGGTGTGGTACGTTACCTCAATTCTAGCATAAATACTATGACGCAGAATTGTACAGTGCAGCCGAACGCCCGCCTTTACCGGCGCCGCTGGCAGCATTCGTAGATCGAGACGCGGTTCGAGCGATACCGACACCAGCAAACTGCGGATGCGCGCCCCTCGGGTTGTGGAATGGCGCTGCCACGCGGATTGAGTCACGGCGAATGGCGGGGGCAATAGCGCGCCGCGGTTTGCGTTCCAGACTCGCCCCGAGTCAGGGGCCGCGCTGGTTACATCAAGTTGACCAAAAACGTGCTCTGCTGGGCGTAGTACCAGGAGGTCGATGATGGATACCCGAACGAATGATGACTGGATCAGCGCCTTTGCGGCCTCCCTGAGTCGGCGCTTTCCCGACCGGGCCACGACCAAGCACGACGTGAACGACCTGCAGATCTTCGTGCGCGCCCAGCCCAAGCCCCTGACCAGCGTCACGCGGGCCGCCATCGATGCCTTTGTCGATGGCGAACGTGCCCGCGACGGTGCCCCGGCCACGGTCAAACGCCGGACGGCGACCCTGGTCACCTTCTTTGCCTTCCTCGCCGAGGAGCTGGATGAGCCGCAGCGCCCCAATTCGGTGAACATGCGCCGACACGCCGGGCGCCAGCCTCAACTCCTCCCGCGGGATCGCGCCGACCAGGATGACGGAGGCCGTACCGGGGTTTCCGTGTCAAGCGTTTCGGCGGCGGGAGCTGGCTGTTCAGGGCTGTGGGTAGTCATCACAACGATCCTCTCGTACCGCCCTGCATACAACGGGTTTTTGGGAGCATGGTGTCCAAAGGTAGTCTAGCACATAGGGACCCAGCAGGCCCAGGCCGATCCCGATCCGTCTGTTGTGCTCGATCATGCGCTCGACTCCTTAGAAGCTGTCTGAAAAGGATGGCGGTCGCCGGGCCAGGTTGGGTACACTTGGGGTATGAAGTACCAAACCTA